>JAGANX010000042.1 GCA_017623975.1 Clostridia bacterium | reverse complement strand
GGAAGGCAATGTTTTAGTAAATAAGCACCTTAGCCACTGCCAACCCTACTTGAACTCGATTTGGAGGGACAAATAAAGCCATATACTGCATTAAAAAATCTTGCTGATTTTTTAATCACCTGCGATTTTTTAATTTGTCTATGCCCTTATTTGTTCCCTCGAAATTTGTGTAGCAATCTGTTAACACATAATAGGCGAGGGAATTTCAATTGAGAAAGGCGCAGACATATAACAATATTTCAAGCCTTTATCGGTTGGAAGTCACCGTCTATTATGCGTTACAGACGGGTTCAATTAGGGTTGGCAGTGGCTAACTTATTTACTAAAACATTGCCTTCCCTTGCTCTTTGCAAGGGGGGCATTTTTATTATTTTATATTATATGTCTTGAATTATATAAAAATATATGGTACAATGTTTTTGTATCGACTAATTTTGTAAAAGGAGAAAGCCATGCAGTTAATTATTGCGGAAAAGCCGTCACTTGCAAGGAATATTTTAAGCGGTATTGCCAAAATCCAAAGTGACGAAATGAAGAAATTTAACGGCTACTATGAGGGCGGAGACTATATAGTTACTTGGGTTTTCGGCCATCTTTTCTCCTTAGCGGATATTGAAGATTACTCCCCTACCCCTGACGGTAAATGGACAATGGATAACATCCCCTGTTTTCCGAAGGAGTTTAAGTTTAACCTGAGAAAAAATGATAAAAAGCAGGTTGACTCAGGGGTGGAAAAGCAGTTTAACATTATAAAAAGGCTTTGCAACCGGGCGGATGTTAACACTATTGTCAACGCAGGTGACTCAGACCGTGAGGGTGAAATTATCGTGCGCCTTTGTGTAAGCCACGCCCTTTCAGGCACCAAAAGCTTTGTGCGTCTTTGGTTGCCTGACCAAACACCCGAAACTATATCGGCAGGTCTTGTGGATATGAAGGATGAAAGCGAATATGAAAATCTTGCTAACGAGGGCTTTGCAAGAACATATATAGACTGGCTTTACGGTGTAAACCTTACCCGCTTTGCCACCTTAAAAACAGGCAAGCTGCTCCGTGTGGGGCGTGTTATCGTCCCAATTGTAAAGGCAATTTACGACAGGGATATGGAGATAAGGAACTTCACACCCCAAAAATACTATGTTATTTCCTCAAACGAAAAAACCAATGATGAGTTTGTAGAGCTTACCTCTAAAACAAAATTCCAAAAGGAGGATTTACCAAAGGCACAAGAGCTTTGCGACACCTATAACGGTTGCCAAGCGGTTGTAACCTCCGTTACCAAGAAAAAATCTACAATCTCTCCCCCTAAGCTGTTTTCCCTATCTAAGCTGCAAAGCTATCTTGGAAAAAAATACAAAATGTCCATGGACGATTCCTTGACAATAGTGCAAAAGCTTTACGAGGACGGTTACGTTACCTATCCCCGTACCAATTCGGAATACTTGGCAACGGCGGAAAAGGGTAAAATCAGCACAATTGTAGCAAACGTGGCAAAGCTTGGCTACCCTGTTAAATTCAAGGTTAGCAAGTCTATTTTTGACGACTCTAAAATTGAGAGCCACTCTGCCCTGACCCCAACATACAAAATCCCCTCCCCTACCGCCTTGACCGATAAAGAAAAGCAGGTTTATTCCACGATTTTACGGCGTTTTGTTGCTGTTTTTTGTGATGAGGAATGTCTTTGTGATAAGAGTGAAATCAAAATAAAGGTTGGGGAGCTTGAAGAGTTTTTATTAAAGGGCACGGTTATCACCCAAAAGGGCTGGACTAAATTTGACGACTATACCGCAAAGGACAAAATTTTGCCTCAGCTTAACAAGGGAGATATTGTAAATATTAATTTTAAGCCTGTTGAAAAGGAAACTACTCCGCCAAAGCACTACACAATAGAAACATTAAATAATTACCTTAAAAATCCGTTTAAAGAGGATAAGCAAAGCGCTGACGAAAATGATGACGAGGACTATAAGGCAATTTTTGAGGGCTTGGAGCTTGGCACTGAGGCAACGAGGACAGGCATTATAGACAACGCCTGCAAAAGCGCATATATTGCTTTAAAAAAGGATGTGTATCATATTCAGCCTGACGGTGAATATTTGATTGAAGCCCTGTTACAGCTCGGCATCAATATGGACAAATACAAAACCTCTGAGCTTGGTCAGTCATTAAAGCGTGTTTTCCGTGGGGAGTGTACGATTTCTGACAGTGTCAGCCTTGCCGAAGGGGAAATACAGCACGTTTTTGACGTTGCCAAGGACGTAGAAACGAACATCGGCGTGGTTGGTGAGCATATTGGCACTTGCCCCCTTTGCGGCAAAGAGATTATGAACGGACGCAAGGGCTACTACTGCTCAGGCTACAAGGACGGTTGCAAATTTACCATTTGGAAGTATATTTGCAAAAAGCCAATTTCCGTCAGCAACGCAAAAGCTCTCCTTTCAAGCGGTAAAACAGGCAAAATCACAGGCTTCACCTCTAAAAACGATAAGCTCTTTGACGCCGCCTTAAAGTTAGACGAAAACGGACGTGTTGTTTTCGATTTCAATTAACCGCAGGTTCTTTATGCCTACATCCTGTCAACGTAAAATGGCACCTCGATTCACCATCGTAGGGGATGGCGCCTCGACATCCCGCTAAAACGAGGCTGTGAAAGAAAAGTTACTTTCCATGCATATTCTCGACGTTGCTCGAAATGAGAGAAACAAACAATGTAATTTGGTGAAATTTGCTTCCCATTGTCAAGTGGGAGGGTGACTACGCAGTGGTATAGGGTTATTTTCATCCATATGTTTGCGTTGCAAACTCGATATATTTTGCGGTGCAAAATTCCATATGTTGTACCGAAGCACAACTCGATATGTTTCGCTTTGCGAAACGAGAAAAATAATTTGGAGGTTTTTATGGAACGCGTATCAAAAAACAATTATTATCTTGACATAGCAGAAACAGTATCAGAAAGAAGCACTTGTTTAAGGCGCAGATTTGGTGCGATAATTGTAAAGAATGACGTTATCGTGTCAACAGGCTATAACGGTGCTCCAAGGGGAAGGAAAAACTGTAACGAAATAGGCTCCTGCTACCGTGACAGCCTTGGTATTCCCAAGGGGGAACGGTATGAGCTTTGCAGAAGCGTACATGCAGAGGCAAACGCAATTATTGCAGCATCAAGGGAGCAAATGCTTGGCGCAACCCTTTATATGTGCTGCACTGACCCGAAAACAGGTGATATAATCGGAGGGATGAACTCCTGTATGATGTGCAAGCGCCAAATTATAAACGCAGGCATAGACAAGGTTGTTATCCGTAATAACAAGTTAGAATATACCACTGTTTACGTTAAGGACTGGATAGATAATGACGACAGCTTATCAGGCAAATTCGGTTATTGATATGGACTCCTTAATAATTTCTCCCTTTGAAAGGGACGATATAAAGGACCTTGTGGAAATTGAAGGGGAAGCCTTTTCCATACCCTTTAAGGAAAAGGATTTTTTAGACATTTACGATAGTGAAATTTCAAACGTGCTTGTTGCCAAGGCTTTCGGCAAGGTAGTGGGATACGTTAGCTTTACTGTTATAATCGACGAGTGTCAGATTATAAACTTTGCCACAAAAAACGAATTTAAGCGACAAGGGGTCGGCAAAAGAGTAATGGAAGCGTTGCTTGCACACGGAAAAAAGCACGGAGTGAAAAAATACTTTTTAGAGGTGCGTGAGTCAAATTATAGCGCAATTGCCCTTTATGAAAAATACGGCTTTGTGCCTGTGGGCATTTCAAAGGGACATTTTTCCGCCCCTCGTGAAAATGCAGTTTTAATGAATTTAGAGTTAGAATAAACGGAGTGTAAAATGTATATTTTAGCATTTGAGTCCTCTTGTGACGAAACAGCCTGTGCGGTTTTAGAAATGGATGAGGGCAAAAGAATTTTAAAATCAAATATTATCGCCTCCCAGGTTGATATCCACGCACTGTACGGTGGTGTTGTGCCTGAAATTGCAAGCCGCGCCCATATAGAGGCTATTTCAAAAATCACCTATGAGGCGCTTGAAAAGGCAGGAGTTACCCTTTCGCAAATTGGGGCGATAGCTGTCACAAACGGACCCGGGCTAATCGGTGCCCTTTTGGTAGCTGTGAATTTTGCCAAGTCCTTGGCTTTTGCAAACAACATCCCTCTTGTACCCGTTGACCATATTAAAGGTCACGTGGCTGCTAACTATTTAACCCATACAGAGTTAGAGCCACCCTTTTTATCCCTTGTGGTGTCAGGCGGACATACGTCTTTTTTCAACGTGAAATCTTATACCGAGTTTGAGGAAATCGCCTCCACCCGTGATGATGCGGCGGGAGAGTGCTTTGATAAAATCGGCAGGGTTATGGGCTTACCTTATCCCGGTGGTGCCGCTATGGACAAATTAGCCACACAGGGTGACAAAAATGCTATCCCCTTTCCCTCACCTGCAATTTCAAAGGACACCCTTGACTTTTCGTTTAGCGGACTTAAAACCGCAGTAGTAAACTACATAAATACCAAAAACCAAAAGGGAGAACAGCTTCCGAGGGCGGATATTGCCGCCTCCTGCACTCACTCCATTGTTGAGGCAATTAAGTCAAAGGTTAAATTAGCCCTTGAAGAAACAGGCTATGACAAAATTGTTTTGGCAGGCGGAGTTAGCGCTAACTCCCACATAAGAGCAGGAATCGAAGGTGTTTGCAGAAGGAAAAAGGCTACCTTCTACGCACCCGACCTTTGCCTGTGCGGTGATAACGCCGCAATGATAGGCGCACAGGGCTACTACGAATACCTAAACGGCAAAACCGCTGACGAAAGCCTGAATGCGTATCCTTCTTAACATTTGCCTATCAGATATATCGTGCCAAAGGCATATCGTATCCCGTTAGGAATATACGGTCAAAAAGATAGTGGGCAAGCCCAACGATATTGGCTAATGCCAACGGTTGTAGGGGCAAGCGTTGCTTGTCCGAAAAGCAAAATTTGAACGGAGAAAAAATGAAAATAGAATTAAAATATACAGGTGGGATATTAAATCTTCCCTCTCGCGTGGGAGATTTGGCTGCAACCGCTGACGAGAAGGAATTAAGGGTTATTCTTTCCCTTTGTGCAAATCCCGCTTATCTAAACGATATAGAGCCTTATTTAACCACCCTTTCTCAACGGTTAGATATGAGCATAAACGAAATAAAGGAATGTATTGCCTTTTGGGTGAAAAATGAGGTTTTGAGCGCAGAGGGCTTAGATATAGCCATAGAAAATGCCGCAGTGGCTGAGGCACACCTGCAAAACAGAGAGCCTGCATATACAGGGGCGCAAATTCTTGCCTATGTGGAAAGGAACAAGGACTTTCGTGCCCTTTGCTGTGAGTGTGAAACGGTTCTTGGCAAGTCCTTTACCGCACAGGACTATAAAAACGTACAGCAGTTAAAGGAGCATTTTAAGTTTAGTGACGAGTACATCCTTTTACTTTTGGAGCATTGCGCGGAAATTGAAAAAGCGAACTGGGCTTACATAAGAAAAACCGCCTCTAACCTTTATGACGAAGGAATTTCCTCTTACTCTAAATTAGAGGAGCATTTCTCTGCCCGCCGTAATAAGCGAAGCCTTGAATATAAAATCAGGAGGCTTTTAGGCATAGGGGAAAGAGAATTTACCAAAAACGAAAAAGCCTTTATTGAAAGGTGGATAATCTCCAAGGTGTCAATTGACCTTTTGACAAAGGCTTATGAAATAACTATTGAAAAAACAGGAAAGCTTTCTTATTCCTATATGTCGAAAATTCTCGATAATTGGCAAATTTCGGGTATAAAAACGATTGAGGACGTGGAAAGATCCTTAGAAGAATACAAAAACAAGCAAAAATTATCAACATCCACCTTCGATGCTGACGACTTCTTTGAGGAAGCCTTAAAGCGTTCAAACGAAAAGATGATGGAAAGGATAAAGAAATGAGCTATTCAAAAGAAATTGTAGAAGCGGTTTTTTCAGACTTTGACAAAAAGCGCAAAAATAACGAGCATCAAAGAAATCTCCGTCTTTTTGAGACTTACGGGGTTGCACCCGAGTTAAAGGCTATTGACTATGAGCTTTCCACAACAGGACTTCAAATTTTAGGTGCCTCCTTACAAGGCAAGGACGGGCTTGAAGAACGCTTATCCTCTATTAAGCAACGGAACAAGGAGCTGCAAGAAAAAAGGGCTGAGATTTTAAAAAGCCACGGCTTTGATATAGACTACACCGATATGAAATATGAGTGTGATAAGTGCCAAGACCAAGGCTATGTAAACGAGAAAATGTGCTCCTGCCTAAGAACCGCCTTGATTACAAGGCAGCTTGAAAGCTCGGGCGTTGGTCAGCTTATCTTGGGGCAGGGCTTTGAAAACTTTGACCTAACACTCTACCCTGAAAATACACGCAAGGATATGTCTTGCATTTATGAGGACTTAAAGGGCTACGCAAATAATTTTACGAAAAACAGCCCCAACCTTTTGCTTGTGGGCGGCACGGGTCTTGGCAAAACTCATTTATCCACCGCTATTGCAAGGGCGGTAATTGAAAAGGGCTACTATGTAATTTACGAAACTGCCACAAATGTTTTTTCCGACTTTGAAAATGACCGCTTCCGTGACAGATACAGTGGGGAGGAGCCCGTTTCCTCAAAATATATGGAATGTGACCTTTTAATAATTGACGACCTTGGCACTGAGGTTATTACAAACTTCACCGTGTCCTGTCTTTATAACCTTATTAACACTCGCTTGAACAAAAGGCTTCCTATTATATTTAGCACAAATTTAATTTCAAAGGAAATCGTTAAGCTTTATAACGACAGAATTACAAGCCGACTCTTTGGAGACTTTGAAATTAAAAAGTTCTCGGGCTGTGACAACAGAAAAATAAAATAATCTTAAAAATGGCGCATTTCTGCATCATTTTTCGGGTGTTGACTTTTTCAGCATTTTAGTATATCATTAAGGTAGGAAAAATAATTAAATCAAACCGGCGAAAGGAGACTTTTATGAAAAAAAGATTATTTTACTTGGTAGTTTTAGCTCTTTGCTTGTCCCTTTGCGTTACTTTATTTTCCTGCGGTGAAGGGAATACGGGAGCAAGCAGCAGTCAAGGCGACAGCCAAAATTCCACACCCCCAAGCGACCAAAACAGCGGTACGCAAGGCTCTGCCCAAGAAAGCGCCCAACCGTCAACTAACCAAGACACAATCGGTGACGATACACCCCCATACCAAAAGCCTGCAACACAACCTCTTGATTTTACGTTGAGTGAGGATGGAAGCTACTACATAGTAACAGGTAGCAGTGAAAATTCAGGCTGGTGGATAAATATTCCCGAAGCATACGAGAGCAAGCCTGTTAAGGAAATCGCCGGCGGTGCATTTTCAACTATTACAGGTCCTTGTTCTGTGTTAGTTCCCAAAACAGTTGAAACAATTGGTGCAAACGCTTTTTCAGGCGAGAATTTGCTTGTTTTCTTTGACCGTTCATCCCCTATTGACGGTTTTGCAAATGATTTTATAGAAAATTCCCATAACTGTTTTTGGTACAGCGAAAAAAATCCTTTAACAAGCAGTGATTACAGCGAAGGTCTTAACTATTGGCACTATGATGAATTTAATGTGAAAAGGGCTTGGCTTTTCTGGACTGAGGATGACTTACTTGAAGACAATGAAGCAAAAACCGTATCCGTTTATACTCAATACGCATCCATACTTAAAGGAATTGATACCGCAGCACCGTTTGAAGTCACATTATGCGCTGACGGCGATATAATGCTTGAATACTCAGACGGTAGTTACCAAAACTCCCGCATTACATTAACCACCCTTGAAAGTGCCATAGAAAAGCTTGACACGGTAAAGGTTGGCGATACTTTCGAAGACGTTTTCGCAATTGATTCTTTCGGCTCTTACCCTTGGCTTTTTGCCGGCAGAAACGATTTTCCACAATATTCATACCACTTTTCCAAAGAATGTATTTACTATTTTGAATACGAAGATTTGGTAGTTACAAGCATAGTTAAAATAGTTCCAAAAACAAATTAAAATAATTTTTAAAAAAACTATTGACAAAGCACAGCCCCTGTGCTATAATGTCATAGCAAATCCAAAGACAGTAGGTCACAGTAATGGCAGAAATGCTCCCTACCGAGGAAGAGTTAAATTATTTTGTTAGTTATTAATATGATAATTAAGTCTTTTTTCGGTGTGCGTTTATGCGGCTCTTGAAAAAAGACTTTTTGTTTTGACCTTTTGAATTTAGGAAATATTTAAGGAGGTTGTTTTATGCCAAGTAATTCAGTTCTCGAACAAAAGAAAGCCATAGTTGCTGACCTTGTTGAAAAAATCAAAAAGGCGCAAAGCGGTGTTCTTGTTCAATATCAAGGTATCACAGTTGAAAACGATACAAAAATGCGTGCTGCATTCAGAAAAGCCGGCGTTGACTACATGGTTATTAAGAATACTCTTATCGGCCGTGCATGTGACGAGGTTGGTTACGGTGATATTAAGGGCGCACTCAACGGTATGACCGCTATCGCTATCGGTTATGACGATCCGGTTGCTCCTGCAAAAATCGCTAAGGAGTACGCTGACAAGGTTGAAACCTTTGAAATCAAGGGTGGTTTCCTTGAAAACGCAGTTGTAGATGCAAACACTGTTAAGGCTCTTGCAGATATCCCTTCAAGAGAAGTTCTTCTTGCAAGATTCTTGGGCTCTATCCAAGGTCCTATCTCAGGCTTTGCCCGTGCTATTCAAGCTGTTATCGACAGCAAGGGCGGCGAAGCGGCAGCAGAATAATTTTCTGCTATATACGGTTACTACATACCGTTTAAACAATGTAAACTAAATTAAAAATAAATTAATCTATTTAAAACGGAGGATTATTAATCATGGCTAACGAAAAGATTACAAATATCGTTGAAGAAATCAAAACACTCACTATCCTTGAACTTGCTGACCTTGTAAAGGCAGTTGAAGAAGAATTCGGCGTAAGCGCTGCTCCTGTTGCAGTTGCCGGTGCTGCTGTTGCTGCTGCTCCTGTTGAAGAAAAGACAGAGTTTGACGTTGTTCTTGTTGATGCAGGCGCATCCAAGCTCAATGTTATCAAGGTTGTTCGTGAAATCACAGGTCTTGGCTTGAAGGAAGCTAAGGAGCTTGTTGAAAGCGCTCCAAAGACACTTAAAGAGGCTGTTTCTAAGGAAACTGCTGACGGTATCGCTAAGCAGCTTACAGAGGCTGGCGCTAAGGCAGAGGTTAAGTAATTTAACTAACAACAATCCTTATAATAAAAAGCACACCAAATCGGTGTGCTTTTTGTTTTTAAATATTCAATTATAAAGGGGCTGCCGCATTAGCAACAGCCCCTTTTGTTATATTCTGCTTTCAAGGTATGAGCAAGCATCTCCAATTGTTTCAAATTGAACAAACTCGTTAAATCTGAAATCAAATGCATCCTCAATCTCCATTGACATCATCATAAGAGCCAAGCTGTCAAACTTCAAGTCCTCAATTAGTCTTGTTTCCATTGTTACGCTTTCTACGTCAATTCCCGGTAAAACCTTACACAAAATTTCCTTTAATTTTTCAAGCATTGTATTTCTCCTTATCAATATTCTTAATGTATGCGCGCCTGCGCTTATGGTTGCGTGAATTAAAATATTTCCATTGCGATATAATCCCTGTGTTTGTTTCCAAATTCAAATTTGTTTCACACTTTTCTATTCCGTCTTTTTCAAAAAAGTCAAGCATGCCTTGGATAATTACTGCCACAAGACCTGAGTTTTGATATTCCGGGCGTATTCCCACAAGACCTAAATCAATGGCTTTTGGCTTTTTCAATGTCTTTAAAAGTTTTAAAATTGTTAATGGGGTTAACCTGCCGCCGCTTTTTTTAAGCGCATCCCCAAAGGCAGGGAAGGCAAGACCAAAGGCAACCACCTCATCCTTATCATTACAAATAAACACAAGCTGCTTTACATTCAAAACCATATAAAAGTCGCCTATGAGCTTTTTTCTCTCCTCGGGGGTGATTGGCATAGTGCCGTAAAGCTTACTGTAACAAATATCTATGGTGTCAAAAAGGCTGTTTGCGTACTTTTCAATAAACCTTTTCTTTGACATATCGGTGCTTGCTATGTGGAGCTTATTGATTTCAAGGGCGCGCTTTGCCACACGGGCAAGCATTTCGTTTTTCTTCTCCGGTGGGGTTAACTCAAACTCCAACCAGTCAACCTCCTTTTCAAAGCCAAAGGACTCAACCAAGGTAGGATAATATTCATAATTATACTGCTCCTCATAGGTGCTGTTTTCCGAAAAGCCCCAAATCAACAGTCCCTCTCTGTCAAGGTCGCTGTACCCAAGAGGACCGCAAATTTGCTCCATTCCCTTAGAAATCGCCCATTTTTCAACAGCCTCAAACAAGGCGTTTGAAACCTCCTTATCATCAACAGAGTCAAATCTTGTAAACCTTACACGCTTTTCATTTCTCAATTCATTATGCTGCTTGTGTAAAATACCCTGTATTCTGCCAAACACCGCACCGTCCTTTTTTGCAAGATAGAAAACAGACTCATAATCCCTTGTGTTTCCTCCGCCCATAAGCAGCTTTTTCTCATCCCCATAAAGCGCAGGGACAAAATAAGGACAATTTTTATATAACTTCAAAGGGAAATTTATAAAGTCCTTTATATCCCTTTTGCTTTTCACCTCTATAATTTCAACCATTACTTAAAGCGACTCGTCCTCTCTCCTTATTTTATAAAAGCCATAGGCTGCAAGCCACGGTCCGTTGTGACAGCCGCTGACAGGAGTCATAACAACGTTTTCGTGGTTGGGTGCAAGCCCTGTTTTTGCCTCTGCCTCTTTTAAAAGGTCTATCATAGCTGCACCTGTATAAATACGGAAAAGAAGGTAATCCTTCGTATCCCTATCCCCTATAATTTCCTTCATTTTTTCGCAAAGACGGATAAGAGCCTTTTTCTGTGTTCTTACGCTTTCCACAGGCTCAATTTCTCCATCCCTGTTAAAGTGGAGAACAGGGCAAATTTTCAAAACCTGTCCCATAAACGCCTTTGCGCCTTTAAGCCTGCCGTTGTATATAAGGTAGTCAAGCTTGCCGTCAATACCAAAGAACTCTTGGTTTTTAATAGCCCACTCGCTTTCCTTCAAAATTTCCTCAACCGTATATCCGTCCTCAACCATTTGTGCTGCTCTTATTGCGTGGATACCCTCTGAAAACGCTGCAATTTTAGTATTTACAACGTGGATATCTATCTTTTTGTCATATTCCTTAACCGCATTCAAAAAGGCATTATAGGTTCCGCCTAAGCCTGTTGAAATTGTGTAGGCTATAATAGTGTCATAGCCCTGTTCTACTGCCTTGTCAAAATGGGCATGAATTTCCGCCATTGTAGGCATAGCCGTTTTTGGCAGGTTGTTCCTTGGGTCTTCAAGTGCTTCAAGCTCCGCATAAAATTTTTCGGGCTCCATTTCAGACTCCAAGTATTCAACGCCCTTGAAAATAAAGTGGATATCTACTATTCCGATATTATATTTTTGGTATCTTTCAGGTGCAAACTGTATTGCTCCCGTTGATGTGCATAATATTTTAATTTTCGCCATTTATTGCGTCCTCCCCTTCAAAAACCTCTTTGTTTTGCGCCATATTCAAAACTATTTTTATCGTACTTAAAATCGCCTTTTCGTCACACGCACCGTGTGCCTTAACAACAGGCTTCTCAACGCCCAAAACGATACCGCCCCCAAGAGAGCCTATATCGTAAATAGACATAAGATAGCCAACAAGCTTCATAATTTCCTCACTGCCTGTTTTCTTGGCGTACTTAACAACGTCGGTAATTATCCTCTTTGCAGTACCCTCCGTTACCTTTAAAACCTGGTTACCTGCAAAGCCGTCACAAACCAGCACGTCACATCCGCCGCCCAAAGCATTTGAGCCTTCAAAATTGCCCACAAAATTAAGCCCTTCCTCATTTTTCAAAAGCTGATGCGCCTCTTTAACCACCTTGTTGCCCTTTGTTTCCTCTGCTCCGTTTGACAAAAGACCCACACGGGGGTTACTGATACCGTACATTTTTTTCATAAAGGCAGAGCCGATTTTGCCAAAATGCAAAAGCATATTTGCATCACAGTCAATAGTTGCGCCTGTATCCACTAAGCAGGTAAAGCCACCGCCAATGCTTGGAAGCACCGCGCTTAAAGCAGGGCGCACCCTTTCCTTACCGCTTAAATATTTTGTAGCGCAAGCAATTAATGCACCTGTGTTACCTGCACCCACAAAGCCGCACAAATCATCCCTTTTTGAAAGTGCCTCCATAGCCTTAACAAGAGATGAGTCTCGCTTTTGGAATAGGGCTGTTACGGGGCTGTCATAATTTGTAACCTCCTCAGTAGCATTTAGAATTTCTACCCTTTCCATATCAAGCTCATTTGCTTGACACTCTGATAAAATATCAGCCTCATCTCCTACCAAAAGCACAGCTAAGCCTTCTATTTTTTCAAGGGCACCCTTCACCCCTCTTATAATAGTGCCGACTCCCTTGTCCGCACCCTTTGTATCAATAACTACCTTATACATAACCTCTCCTTATTCAACAGCAATCAAATAATCGTATATCTCCTGCCCGCCCTCGTAAACCAAAAGCTCTATGTCAGGATAGATTTCTTTTATTTGCTCTGTTAATTCAACACGCATTTCATTTGGCACATCCTTGCCAACAAACAGGGATACTATTTCATATTCATCCATATCAATGGTCATAAGCATAGCAAGCACAGCCTCGTTAGCACTTTTCCTGCTTGCTACAAGCTCTCCTTGGGAAATTGCAATATAATCCCCTGCTTTTACCCTTTGACCGTTCAAGCTAACAGCACGCACTGCCCTTGTTATTTCACAGTCTATAATACCCTCACAAGCACCGTTCATGCTTTCCACAATAACGTCAACATCGGTAATACCCGGGGAAAGAAGGGACAAGGCACCGTAGCCCTGCATCAAATTTTTTGTAGGGATAATATGTATTTTTGCCTTACCGTAAAGCTCGCTTGCCTGCTTTGCAGCCAAAAACACGTTTTTATTATTTGGCAAAACTATAATATTCTCACTCTCACACATATCAAATGCTTTGATAAATTCCTCGGTTGACGGGTTTACACACTGTCCCCCCGCTACGATTTGGTCAGCGCCAAGCCCACAGAAAAGTCGGCACATCCCCTCCCCCGTGGCAACCGCAATAACGGAAAAGGGCTTGTTTGCCTTCTTCTTTTTCTCTCCTGTGTGGGAAATGGACATATTTTCAACCTTCACCGTCAAAAATTCCCCATACTCTTGGGCTAAATTAAGCACGCTGCCGGGGTTAAAGGTATGAACGTGTACCTTTACAATATCCCCCTCCTTGTAGGCTACTATGCTCTCTCCACCTACATCTTCAAGTCTTTTTCTGACTGTGTCAATTTCAAAGCTGTCAGGGTCAACCTTGTTTGTGGTAAGTCTTAATAAAAACTCCGTACAGTAACCGAATTCAAGAGTCGAATCCTTCGTAAAAGCATCTATATCCACCGCAGTCTGTGGGCTTTGCATAGCGATGTATTCACCCACTGCCTGTCCAGTTAGCACCCGATACATACCCATAATAATGTAAAGATAGCCTGCCGCACCTGAATCAACCACATCCGCCTCTTGAAGCACAGGCAAAATTTCCTTTGTCCTATTTAGGGAAATTTGGGCTTGGTATATGTGCCTTTTGAAAAAGTCCTCAATAGTGGAGCTTTCGTCTATTCCTGCGCTTGCATACTCGGTTGCTTCTCTGAACACAGTTAAAATTGTACCCTCTGTTGGGTTTTGCACAGCACCGTAGGATTTTTTAATACCGCTTTGGAATGCTTTTGAAAGAGCTATTGCATCAACCCTTTCGTGCTTAGACAGCTCCTCATTTATCCCTGCAAAAATTTGAGAAAGGATAACGCCCGAGTTACCCCTTGCCCCTAAAAGCATACCGTGGGAAAAGCTTTTTGATACATCAGCTATACTTTCATTTTCTCCCCTTGCAGAAATTTGGGAAATTCCGCCTTCAAGTGTTTTCATCATATTAGTTCCCGTATCCCCGTCAGGCACAGGAAAAACATTTAAATCGTTTACCTCTTGGGCATGCTCTGATAGTAAGGACACACCGCCTAAGAGCATTTTTGCAAGCTCCTTGCCATTAATTACACTGTTCATAAGAATTAATAAGCTCTCCTTATTTTTAGCCTTTTCGACATTTTTCTTGCTTATTATATATTCTTAAAATTAACTGAAAGTAAACAAAATAAAAAAACGAAAAAAATAGGGACTAAAAGTCCCTAAAATTTTCGTATGATAGCTTTACTTTTTCAAAAGCTCAACTAAGGTATCGTAGATTTTATCCATAGAGTCAATTTCCATAGTCTCTCTCGGTGTGTGCAAATCATGTACGTTACAGCCCACAGAAATCGCTTCAAGTCCCTCTAAATGCTTAGACATCAAGCCACATTCAAGCCCTGCGTGGATTAAGGTTGCCTCTGTTTTTTTACCGCTAACCTTCAAAAATGCCTCTTGCCAGCTTTTTACCAGGCTTGAATCTATTGGGCTTGCCCAACCGGGATACCTTTCGTGATGCATCGTTTTCGCACCCAGCCCTTGCGCAAGGCTGTCAAGCTCAGCGGTGCTTTCATCAAGCCTTGCTTCAAGGTAAGAACGGGATGAAAAGCCAATTGAAATACAGCTCTCCTCCGTTCTTATTCTTGCCAAATTGCGTGATGTTTCAGGAAGTATGGGCGGCTCACTTCTAAAATACAATACACCGTTTCTGACACTTAGTATTTCTAAAAGCTTCTTTGTGCTATTTCTTGGAATTGCCGAGGACGTGTCCGCTTTTTCAACCTTTACAAACAAGCCTTCGTCCTCCTTCGCCTTTAAAAAGCTACGGGCAAAGGAGTTTATCCGGCTTAAATCAAGCTCGTTGCCTGTTAAGAAAACGCACTCGCATTCCCTTGGAATTGCATTATCCTTATCACCGCCTGAAATATATGATATGCGTATTCTGCTTTCACCGTCTATTTTACACAAAAGCTTACCCATTAAAATATGTGCATTAAGCCTATTCTTATTAATATCCTCACCCGAGTGACCGCCACAAAGGCCGCCTACGGTTATACGGTAAGCATACCCTTCACAAGAGCTCTTTATAATTGGTAAGGTAAGCTCTGTTCTAATACCGCCGCAGCAGCCGATAATAACTGTGTCCTCCTCAGCGGAGTCTAAATTCACCATTCTGCGTGCTTCGATTTTACTGTAATCAAATTTAGATGCACCGACTAAGCCTATTTCCTCGCTTGATGTGAAAAGGCACTCAATTTTAGGGTGGGATAAGGTATTATCGTCCAAAATCGCAAGCATAAGTGCAACACCAAAGCCATCATCAGCGCCGAGGGTTGTACCGTTTGCCCTTAAAATGTTCCCCTCCTGTATTAACTCAATAGGGTCCTTTTCAAAATTATGCTTTGTGCCAACATTCTTTTCCGCTACCATATCTGTATGGGCTTGCAGCATTATGGGCTTATCTTTTTCCCTACCCTGTGTCGCATTTTTAACAATTAGCACGTTATTAAATTCATCACGGTAGCAATAAAGTCCCCTGTCTCTTGCAAAGGAAGCGATATAGTCACAAGCCCCTTTTTCATTTCCCGAGGCTCTTGGTATTTTCGATATCTGTTCAAAATAATAAAACGGCATTTCGTTTTTTACGCCCTTAATAATTTCAAGCATAATTATCTCCTTTTATTAAAACAACTTGCCTTCCCCCATTGGAGAAGGCAAATTTAGTTATGTTATCTTTGGTCTGCTTTTGCGTTAATTTCCTTTATCATTTCCTGTACCTTTGCCTGTGCTTCCCTTGATGCGTTTTCAGGTGCCACGTCATATTGGAAGGACTTGTCACGGGCGGAAATTTCAACAGCACCACGTTCAAGCGTTCTTGGGCTGACAATCATTCTAACAGGAACGCCGAGCAAGTCAGCATCAGAGAACATAACGCCTGCGCTTACATTTCTGTCATCATAAATAACCTCAACGCCAATAGCCTTTAACTCCTCATAAAGTCTATCCGCGGTTTCCTTAACCTGTGGGTTATCAACACGGATAGCGCAAAGATGTACCTGCCAAGGCGCAATGGTCATAGGCCAAATAGGACCGAATTTATCGTGGCTAACCTGACAAACGGAAGCCACCAAGCGACCAACGCCAATACCGTAGCAGCCCATAATAGGATATTGAAGCTCACCGTTCTTATCAAGGTACTGCATACCCATAGATTCAGTATATTTAGTACCAAGCTGGAATATGTTACCAACCTCAATACCGCGCTTAATTGAAATAGTGTGCTTGCCGCAAACAGGACAGATGCCACCCTCGTATGCCTTTGCAACGCTTACATATTCAACATTGCCAAGGTCACGGTCAAAGTTAACACCCTTTAAGTGATAATTTTCTTCATTAGCTCCGCAAATAAGGCTGTTTATACCCTTCAAGGACTCGTCAAACACGACTGTTATATCCTTTGGCAAATTCATAGGACCGATAAAGCCTGCCACAACACCCATATCCTGTGTAACTATTGCAGGATGCACCTCTGCTTTTAGGTGGTTTCTAAGCTTTGTTTCGTTTACCTCCAAGTCACCGCGAACGAATACGATAACAAGTGAGTCATCAGCATTTCTTTGGTAAAGCACTGCCTTGCAGGAGTCCTTTGCCTCTTTACCGAGGAAGGCTGTAACCTCCTCTATTGTCTTTTGGTTTGGTGTATGTACCTTTTCAAGCTCTTCCACCGCGCCGCCTTCATTTTCAATAATGCAATCAGCAACCTCCATATTGGAACGGTAACCGCATTCGTCACAAATAACAAGAGTATCTTCACCAATTTCCGTAAGAAGCATAAACTCGTGGGAAACGCGTCCGCCCATCATACCCGAGTCAGACTTAACCGCTACAACGTTTGGCGCACCGCAACGGTCAAAAATTCTTTCATAAGCCTTATAGCAAATATCATAGTATCTTTCAAGATCCTCGTGGGATGTGTGGAAGGAATAAGCATCCTTCATAGTAAACTCACGGGTTCTTATAAGACCGCCACGGGAACGAGGCTCGTCACGGAACTTAGTTTGAATTTGGTATATCATAAATGGGTACTTTTGGTAGCTTTGGGCAGCGTCCCTTGCAAGATGCACAGCCGCCTCCTCATGTGTCATACCAAGGACCATGTCAATACCGTTTCTATCCTTAAAGCGAAGAAGCTCAGAGCCTATTGTATTATATCTGTCAGACTCCTGCCAAAGGGCGCCCGGCATAACAACAGGGAACATAACCTCTTGACCGTCAATTCTATCCATTTCCTCACGGATAATATTTTCAATCTTTTTTGTAATTCTTTTTGCAGGCATATATAAAGAGAAAAGACCTGTGCCAACAGACTTCATATAACCGCCACGCACCATAAGCGCTTGGCTTTCAATAGTACAGTCCCCGGGGGCAGTTTTAAATCTTTCTCCAAGTAATGAGTTAACCTTCATATTTTAGTCCTCTCTTATAATAAATAACTTTTAAATAATATAACACACAAATATTTATTTGTCAATTATTTTATGTTGAAAAGTTTTTTCACCTGTGGTAAAATGTAGTAAATAATGTAATTTGAGGTACGAAATGAAAAGGACAGATTATATAGACCCCATAATAGGCACAGTTGGAGATGAGCAGGGCGAAAGCTACCACGGCGGCGGAAAAACGCACCCCGGGGCTGCCTACCCCTTCGGTATGGTACAGCTATCCCCCGACACAACCACAAGCGGGGACAACGGTACAGGCTATAACTACTGTCAAAGCACTATCGAGGGTTTTAGTTTTAACCATATGAGTGGCATTGGCTGGTACGGTGACCTTGGCAATTTGCAAATAATGCCCATTGTGGGTGTAACCGACCTTCGCAGCGGCTCAAATGCAGAGGTTCCCTTTACAAAGGGCACACGGGGGTGGAAATCAGAGTTCTCCCACGAAAAAGAAAATGCAAGGGCAGGCTACTACTCCGTTTTACTTGACAGGTACAATATTTTAGCAGAGGCAACCGTTGGCTGTCATACGGGTATGCTTCGCTTCACATACCCAAAATGCGACACAGGGGGCATTATTTTTAATTTTTCAAGAAGAATTGCGGGGCATTCCGACTTGCAAAATATAACCGTTTCAAAAAGGACAATTGAAGGTGAAATTGTATGCACAAAGGAAGGCGGCGGCTTTGGCAGAGGGGCTGGTGGAATTGGCTATAAATTATATTTCAGCCTTGAAGTGTCAAAAGATTTTACTTACCGTTTTTTTGAAAACGAGGAGCTTATCCCTTCGCAAAGCAACACAGTATGCGGCACAGATTTACACCTGCTTGCTAATTTTGAAGCAAGCGAGGGCGAGAAGGTTTTAATAAGGTGCGGCATTTCCTACGTTGACTTAGACGGAGCAAGAAGCAACCTAAAAGCCGAGTGTGACAGCTTTGATTTTGAAAGGCTTTACAAAAAAGCTGACAGTGCATGGGAAAGCGCCCTTGACGTAGCAACCGTAGAAGGAAGTAACGAAACAGACTTAAAATTATATTACACCTGCCTATACCACGCCCTTTTAGACCCACGCACAGCAGTTGACTGTGACGGACGGTATGTAAACCCTAAGGGTGAAATTTGTAAAGCAGACTACAAGCATCGCACTATGTTCAGCGGTTGGGACGTGTATAGAAGCGAATTTCCTCTATTAACAATTATCGACCCTGTGTCTGTAAATGACGAAATTAACTCCCTTTTAAATATTGCGATTGCCAAAAAATCATCCTTGCCAAGGTGGGAGCTAATGACCATTGACTCTCACTGCATGGTGGGTGACCCCGGCTTAATTGTACTTTGTGATGCATATCTTAAAGGAATTGACAATTTTGATATTCAAAGGGCTTATGAAATTTGCAAGGATTCTGCCCTTTCACGCTATGACGGTGAATTCAAAAGCTTCCGCCCAAGGTGTGAGCAATATACAAAAGATGCATATGTTCCCCATTCTTTAAGCGAAACTCTTGAATATTTGCTTGCTGACTACTGTCTTGCGCAAATGGCTAAAAGACTTGGCAAGCAAGAGGACTATGAGCATTTTATAAGCCGTGCAAGAACCTATAAAAGCAACTTTAATTTCAAAAGCGGCTTTATGGGTGCAAGGGATGAAAATGGCGAATTTGTTCCTGTGAAAAATGAATACGAAGGCTACGGCTGTGTTGAGAGCAACATTTTTCAGCAGAGCTGGTTTGTACCCTACCACGTAAACGGACTTGTTGAGCTTTTCGGCAGGGAAAGAGCTATTAGCCTTTTGGAAAGGCTTTTTGAAAAAGCAGACTTTTCTCGCCTTTGGAATGAGGATTACAACCACTCCAACGAGCCATGCCATAACATAACCCATTACTTTAATATAATAGGCTTACCAAAGCGTACGCAGTATTGGACAAGGCGCGTACAAAAAGAGGCGTATCGCACGGGCGCATTCGGTTTTTGCGGCAATGAGGACGTGGGTCAGCTTTCTGCCTGGTATGTTCTGTCCGCCCTTGGCTTTGCACAGGCTTGTATGTGTGATAACAAGTATTTTATCAACACTCCCCTGTTTAAAAAGGCAAAAGTTAAGCTGAACAAAGAGTATCACTCCTGCTCTGTCAGCGAGGAGCTGTTACTTGAATGTGACCGTGACCCGGAAGAATTTCCGTACATTAAGGAAATATATTTAAACGGTGAAAAATTAAACCGCTATTTTGTAACCTACGAGGAAATCACAAGTGGCGGCACGCTTAAATTTATACTTGAAAGGAATTGACTTTATGAAAATACTTGACTTTTCTCAAAAAGGCTTTAACTTTAAAATTAATGTAAGTGATGAGGGGCGTGTTTCTTTACGCACTATGTCAAGAAGCACAGTTGAGCATATAAGAGATAAGGATGCTTGGGGTCCCCTTGTTGAAATACATTTGTGCGGAGAAAACCCAAACGACCACCACATGGCAAAGCACACAGGTGGCTCGGCAACCTTCTCTTTAAAGTACAAGTCCCACAAATATTATGAAAATGAGCTTGGCAATAAGCTTGAACTAACACTTTGCGACAGTAAAATGGAGGTGTGCGCCCACTTTCAGTTTTATAAGGACATCTCTGCCTTTCGCACATGGACTACTGTTGTAAATATTGGTAAAGAGCCTATGGGACTTGAATACGTTTCTTCATTTTCCTATGCGGGAATTGACGAGGGGGAAAAGGAAATTGACGAAAAAATGCGAATTTTAATTCCTCACAACGCTTGGTGCCGTGAGGCAAACTGGCACTCCTATACTCCTTACGAGCTTGGCTATTCTAAAATGACCTATTTTTCAGGCAAAAGAATTTTGGTATCCAACACAGGCACATGGAGTGCAAAGGAATATTTACCCCTTGGCGCATACCAAAACCTTGAAACAGAAAATACTGTTATGTGGCAAATTGAGCATAACGGCTCTTGGGCTTGGGAGATTTCAGATATTGACAGAATGCTTTACCTAAAAGTCAGCGGTCCTAACGACCAAGAGCATGACTGGTATAAGGAGTTAAAGACAGGCGAAGCATTTGAAACGGTAAAGGTGGCATTTGCCATTGGAGCCGACTTCAATGACGCAATCAAGGAAATGACAAGCTACCGCCGTACCATTATAGCAAGCAACAAGGAGGACAAGGCTCTGCCTATAATCTTCAACGACTATATGAACTGCTTAATGGGTGACACAACAGAGGAAAAATCCTTGCCAATAATCGATCGCGCTGCCAAAATAGGTGCTGAATACTATTGCGTTGACGCCGGCTGGTATGCTGACGGTACTTGGTGGGATTCCGTTGGAGAATGGAAGCCCTCCTCGTGGCGCTTTCCAAGCGGATTAAAAAGCCTGTTTGACAAAATCCACGCCCGCGGAATGGTACCGGGAATTTGGTTAGAGCCCGAGGTTATGGGCATTAACTGTCCCTTAGCGAAGGACTTACCCGACTCTTGGTTTTTTATGCGTCATGGCAAAAGAGTTATAGACCACGGACGGTATCAGCTTGATTTTAGGAATGAGGCTGTTCGTAAATTCGTCACAGATACCGTTGACCGCCTTATTCGTGATTACGGCGTTGGCTACTTTAAGCTTGACTATAACATTGAAGCAGGCAGAGGTACACAAATCAATTCTGACAGCTTAGGTGATGGTCTTTTGGGTCACAACCGCGCTTACCTTAATTGGCTAAGAGCAATTAAGGAAAAGCATCCTCATTTGATTATAGAAAACTGTTCAAGCGGAAGTTTGCGTATGGACTACGCGCAATTATCCGTTTGTCACCTGCAATCGGTTAGCGACCAGGAGGATTACCGCTTTAATGCAAAAATATCCGCAGCAGCCTCAACTGCCGTTGTTCCCGAGCAAGGGGCAATTTGGTCCTATCCCTTAGCAAGCGCAGACAGGAACGAAATCATTGTTAATATGGTAAATTCCCTTTTAAAGCGCGTTCATTTGTCAGGTGAGATACAAGGCTGGAACGATGAGCAAGCCGCACTTGTAAAGGAAGCGCTTGATTTATACAAGCAAATAAGAAAGGATATTCCAAATTCAATCCCCTTCTACCCCTTTGGTATGCCCGAATATTCACAATCCTGGATGTGTGAAGCATACAAGCTCCCAAGCAAAATAAGGATGGCTGTATGGCGTATGGACGATAGCATTGCAACAAAGGAAATCCCTCTTTGCAAGAAAATCAAGTCCGCAAAAATTCTTTATCCCTCATCCTGTGACGGAAAAGTAGCTTTGTGTGAAAACGGTATTTCAGTTACCCTAAACAACCCCTGCACTGCGGCTGTAATTGAATGTAGCCTTGAAGATTAGCGTAGCCGCTGTCAACCCTAATCGAACCGATACCTAAGAAAAAGTCGAGCCCTTTTTAAAAGCTCGACTTTTATTTTTATTTTGCCTTTAAGCTGTTAAAGCTTATACCGTAGAGTGTACCGTATTTTTCTGATGTGTAGCTTGTGGCTTGCTTATCTGTTTCTCCTTGGATATAGGTCTTTGTTGTTTCGCCGTCTTTTGTATTATAGATAACTGCGGCGATTACAATTTCCTTATCGTTCAAATCAGTTCTGTCACCGAAATTCACCACGACATCAATGTAGTTTAAGATTTCAACCAGCTTATGGTCAAAAACAGCACCGTCATTTTTAATGCTATCACCCAATGCCACAAGGATACCAAGCTCAATCTTACAGCCGTTTACCCTTTCGAACTCTGAAAGCACAGCGGAGCTTACCCTGTAACCGTAGTTAATGCCAATCTTTCCGTCAGCCTCGGGTACAGAATAACCGTAGTCAATAACAAGGGCTTCTTTTTCTTCCTTTGTCAAGTAGCTGCAACCCTCATTTTCACACGCACTGCCCTGTGCACCCTTACACATATATCCGTCTTCATAGCTGAAATACTCATAAATTTTGTGGCTTTGAATTGCTTTTTGTACATACTGCAAGCAAACCTCACATTTGTCTGCGCAGGGGCTAACCTCATATAAGGTATGGTCTCCCGTTGCCAAAACTCTGTCCTCTACCACACGGTTACAAAGAACGCAGGTTTTTTCGCAAACACCGTCAACACCGCAGTTTGCAACGCTTAAAATTTTTGTCAAGTCATAGTGTATTCCTGCCTCGATATGACCGTTTTTATCAAAAGCAAAGGGCGTTGTTATGTAGTTATTATATCCCGATTCTACGTTTGTTGAACGAACATTATGGCAAAGCTCAACCTTGTCACCACCGCAGAAATAAACATTGTATGTTCTGTTGTGAACATAGTAAAGAGTATCACCGTTTTCATTAACCTTATATTTAGTGTTAGCATCAGTTGGGTTACCAAGGAGCAATTCAAGAGTTCCTGTTTGAGAAACATAGTTGTTATCGTCCTCAGGCGCAGTTTTTCCAATGTATGCAATTGTTCCGTCATCACAAGCGGTTACGAATTTTCCTGTAAGGTCGGAGAATTGGTTTTTTGTAAAAATCAAGGTTATCTTTCTACCGTTTGATACAGATGCCTGTAAAAAGTTAATTGTGCCTTCCATTCTTCCAAGGAAAACCAAGGTTATATCCGCAGGGACAGCTTGGTCACTGCTGAAATTATAGGTTGCTGTAAAGCCCTCAAAGCCTTCGGGGAAATATAGCACCTTATTTATATTCACACATCCTGACAAGAAGTGCTGACCTACTGTTTTTAGGTTTTCAGGCAAAAAATCACTTGCGAGGTACATTTTGGGGTTATTAAATATTGAGCAGTATCCTACATTCTCCAAGCTTTGCGGCAAGGTAACCTTACCAAGATTTGAGCATTTTGACAAAAAGCTTGAACCTAAGCTGATAATTTTCCTGCTTGAAAGGTCTAATTCCTTCAATGCCGTACATTCAAGGAAAATATTATCACCGGAAACATCAAGCACAGCATCAGAGCCACCCCTGAATATAACCTCTTCAAGCCCCTTCGCTTTATAAAAAGCATAATCACCAATGGATGTTAAATTTTTTGAAACAACAACCTTTTTTAAGTTATTGGTTTCACGGAATGCATGGGCTGACACGGTGGTTATTGAGTCCGACATTACAAGCTCAACTACATTGGGCTCCTTCGGGTTATGACCAAAGTAACCGTTTTTTACAGTTGTAAGTCCTTCGGGCAATTCAACCTTATACATATCCCCCGCCTTATAATTTGTACCAAGAGCACCGTTTATAAAGCTGTAATCAAAGCCGTTTACATAAGCCTCCGTTACAGCACCGTCTTTTACGGTAATGCTGTATTTTAGCACATAGTATGCAGGGTAAGCGGTGTATGTACCGTCACCGTTTGACAAAACAACCTTTGATGTTTTGTCAGTAATAAGCGCGTAATTTCCTGTGTACCAAGAAGGGTCGCCTAAATTACCAACCACAGGCACATCCTGTGCGCTGACGGAAAAAGCAAAGAAAATACACATAGTCAACACTAAAAGCGATACGAGTAATAATTTTTTCATCATTGTTCTCCTTATCAAAGCAAATTTAAGTACTATTTGACTTTTTACACTTTTTATGATACTATATATTTGTGAGAATTACAAATGATTATTTAACCAAAAAGTAGTATTATTTAACCGTAAAGGGATTTGTTATGAAGGAAGTATATCACTATCTTAACCTAACCGCACAAAAAAGCGGAGATTTAAATAAAGACAACCGTGCCTCTGCCTCACGGGAGCTTATAGTAAACTGCGCAGGCAGTATAAACACAAGCATTAAGCACAAAAGCATAAATAAGGACGGGCGGTTGGACTATTATCTTTTATATATGGTCACAGGCAATTATTCAATTATCAGCGGGGAGCATACAGTGAATATAAACGAAGGCGATGCCATAGTTATCCCACCGAGTACACCATACGCCCATTGCCACACAAGCAGCAAGGACTTAAATTATCTTTGGGTGCATTTTACAGGCAGCTCGGTAGAGAAAATCCTAAACAGCTTCGGCATTGAGCTTTTCCCAAGGGTAAATAAGGTAAGTGGAAGCAACCACCTGCAAACAAGGTTTCAGCGTCTTTTCGATTGCTTTATAAAAAACGATAATTTTATGGAAAGAGATTTAAGTGCGTCCCTTGAAAAGCTTTTAATCGAGCTTGCCCGCGCTATACGAAGCAAGGATACCAATCGTGTAAGTCTTTCCAAGTCAGTAAACTACATAAACAATTATTACAACACTCAAATTAAAATCCCCGACCTTGCAAAAATGGACGGGCTTAGTATGACACAGTATAATTTGCATTTCAAGAAGCAAATGGGTATGCCACCAACAAAATACATAATAATGAAAAGAATTAGTACGGCAAAGGAGCTTATTGAAGCAAGTAGCTTTTCCCTTTCAAGAATAGGAGAAATGTGCGGATACGACGACTATAATTTTTTCGCCAAGGTCTTTAAGCAGGTAACAGGTGTTTCGCCAAAAAAATTCAAAGCCGAAACAAAATGACAAAAAGCACCCCTTCACTCGAAAGAGGTGCTTTTCTTTTACATAAGGCTGTTTTTGTACATTTCAATTTCCATTTCCTGCGTAACAGGGTATGGACAGGATGCAACATTTTTCGCTTTTATTGAAATGCTTGACCACTCTAAAATATCATTTTCTGTAATATTATCTACACGGGGTAGGATTTTTCCAAGATATTCCTTTAATTCTTCAAGGCTTTTCAGGTTTAGCGCATCAAGGCAATTTTGCACCCTTGCCTTATCCACTCCTTTTAAGTATTCGCATAGCAAATAACCGTTTGCTTGACCGTGGGGTATATCCCTAAAATATGTTAGCTCATATCCCATTGAGTGTACAATAGTCGTGCCGGTTTGTGAAATAACTATTCCGCCAAGTGTGGACGCCCACAAAAGCTGTGTGCAACTTTCAACATCAAAGTCACCGCTTTGCAGCTTGTCAAGATGCTTACCGATAATTCTAAGTCCCTCTATCGCCATATAATCGCTTGAAGGAGATGCTTTTTTATTCGTATAGCCTTCTATTAGATGGCACATAGCATCAACCGCTGTATTTCTTGCAACGAGCACAGGCAAATTAATAGTATATCTACCGTCCAAAAACGCAGTTTTGAAAAAACTATGGACACAGGTAAAGCTTTTTTTAGTTTTTTCCTTGTGTAAGGTTAATATAGAATAAGGAGTAACCTCCGAGCCTGTGCCTGCGGTTGTGGGGATAGCCACCATTGGCAAAGGCTTGTTTTTATAAGTTCCGCTAAAAATATCATAAAGCTCAAAATCGCTATTTTCCTTCGGCTCATTTGTGGCATAAACGCCTATTGCCTTTGCTGCATCAAGGGGTGAGCCGCCCCCAATTGCAATTATAAAGTCGCACCCACTTGTGCGGGCGAAGCTTCCGCCCCTTGCCATATCGTTAATTTCAGGGTTATTTTCTATTTTGTCGTACACGTGGTAGGGTATTTTATTGTTTTCAAGCACTTTTATTACATCATCAAGTGCTCCCGATTTTTTACCCGAGGACTTGCCTGTAACAATCAAAGCGTGCTTGCCTATTATCAATTCCTGTGGGTTTTCCAAAACGCAGCTTTCTCCCACCAATACTTTTGTGGGCATATGGAATTTAAACATAATATCACCTCAATTAAATTTTACTACAAATTTCTTACATTGTCAAATATAAACTTGAAAATGTATATTTATTGTGCTAAAATATATCATATTGTTTTTGTGAGGTGTTGTTATGGACTACCGTATTGAGCATGACTCTATGGGAGAAATTAAGGTTCCTGCCAATAAATATTGGGGTGCGCAAACACAACGCAGCCTTGAAAATTTTCAAATCGGTACTGAAAAAATGCCCCGGGAAATTATCCACGCTTTTGGCATTTTAAAGCTTGCCTGTGCCAAGGCAAACCACCAAATAAAGCCCGAAAAAATGACCTTTGAAAAGCTGTGCGCCATTGAAACGGTTTGCCAAGAAATTATAAACGGTAAATTAAACAACCATTTTCCTTTGGCGGTGTGGCAAACGGGAAGCGGTACACAATCTAATATGAACGCTAACGAGGTTATTTCAGGCAGGGGTAACGAAATAGCAAAAAAGAAGCTTTTGCACCCAAATGACGATGTAAATATGTCCCAGTCCTCAAACGACACCTTCCCAACTGCTATGCACATTTCCGCAGCTTTGTCAATTACGAAGAACCTTTTCCCCGCTGTGAAAAATTTAATTAATGCATTTAAAAAGCTGGAAAAAGAAAATGAAGGAATTGTAAAAAGCGGGCGCACACATTTGCAGGATGCAACGCCAATTTCCTTTTCCCAGGAGATAAGCGGTTGGAGAAGCTCCCTTGAAATTGATTTATCTATGATAGGAAAAGCCCTCTCCCCCGTAAAAGCCTTAACAATCGGTGCTACCGCCGTTGGAACGGGCTTGAATGCGCCAAAGGGCTTTGATAAGCTGGTATGTGACAAAATTTCAAGTATAACAGGAATAGAGTTTTCACCTATGGAAAATAAATTCCACGGTCTTTCCTCAAAGAGTGAGCTTGTGTTTTTACACGGTGCTCTAAAATCATTAGCCTCTGACTTAATGAAAATTGCCAACGATATCAGGTGGCTATCCAGCGGTCCTCGCTGCGGTCTTGGTGAGATTACAATACCGGAAAACGAGCCCGGCTCATCTATTATGCCCGGTAAGGTGAACCCAACCCAGTGCGAGGCACTTACAATGGTTTGCGTGCAGGTTATGGCAAACGACCAAGCGATAGGCATGTGTGCATCCCAAGGTAATTTCCAGCTTAACGTATATATGCCCGTATGCATACACGCACTTTTACAATCTGTGCGCCTTTTGTCCGATGCTTGTGCTTCATTTACAAAGAACTGCGTTGTAGGTATAAAAGCAAAGCGTGAAAAAATGCACGCAAATTTACACAACTCCTTAATGCTTGCAACTGCACTAAACCCTTATATCGGATACGAAAACGCCGCAAGGGTTGTACATTTAGCCCACGAAAATAACGTTTCGCTAAAAGAGGCATGCTTGTCCCTTGGCTACTTGACAGAGGATGAATTTGATAAATATTTTAAACCGGAGGAAATGATATAATGGATATAAGACAAGAATCATTAAAAAAGCACTATGAGTGGCGTGGAAAAATAGAGGTTATTTCCCGCGCTAAAATCGAAACAAGACAGGACCTTTCCTTAGCATATACCCCCGGTGTTGCTGAGCCTTGTCTTGAAATTAACAAGGATATAAGCAAGTCCTATGAGCTTACAAGGCGTTCAAATTTAGTTGCGGTAATAACTGACGGTACTGCCGTGCTTGGCTTAGGTGATATAGGACCGGAAGCAGGTATGCCTGTTATGGAGGGCAAGTGTGCTCTTTTTAAGGAATTTGCCGATGTAGATGCCTTCCCTATTTGCATAAGGTCTAAGGATGTTGACGAAATCGTACGCACGATTGAGCTTATTTCAGGCTCCTTTGGCGGTATAAATTTGGAGGATATTTCCGCCCCCCGTTGCTTTGAAATTGAAAAAAGGTTGAAGGACGTGTGCGATATTCCCGTTTTCCACGATGACCAGCACGGTACGGCAATCGTGGTTGCTGCTGCACTTTTAAACGCTTTAAAGGTTGTAAAAAAGGATATTGACAAAGTCAAGGTTGTTATAAACGGTGCAGGCTCAGCAGGAATTGCAATCGGCAAGCATCTTTTGAATATGGGCGTTAAAAATTTAACAATGGTTGACCGCTTCGGCATTATTTGCGAAGGGGATGAGGGCTTAAATTCAGCCCACAAAGAAATCGCTGAGGTGACAAACCGTGAAAAGCTCCGTGGTGATTTAGCCACCGCTATTAACGGTGCTGATGTGTTTATCGGTGTTAGCGCGCCTAATATCGTTACAAAAGATATGATAAAATCAATGGCAAATGACCCAATAGTTTTCCCAATGGCAAACCCGACACCTGAAATTATGCCTGATTTGGCAAAGGAAGCGGGGGCAAGGGTTGTTGGCACGGGCAGAAGCGACTTTCCCAACCAAATTAATAATGTGCTTGCCTTCCCGGGTATTTTCAGGGGCGCCCTTGATTGCCGCGCTACCTGTATAAACGAGGAGATGAAGGTGGCGACCTCTTATGCCTTGGCTTCACTTATCAGCGACGAGGAATTGAACGAAGAAAACATTATTCCAAACGCACTTGACAAGCGTGTTGCAAGCGTAGTTGCACAAGCGGTTATTGATGCGGCAAAGAAAACAAAGGTAAACAGAATATAAGAGATAAAATTATAATCCCCCCAAAAGCCGAACACTTTTGGGGGGATTTATAAAATACTCTCTTTTTCTTACAGCATTTTTCATTTTTCTCTTGACAAATTTTGTCGATAGTATTACAATAGATGAAGTTTTGAAAAATAAAATAAAGAAGGCATTTTTATGGAAAAGATTTTATTCTGTTTATCAATTGCATTGTTCTCAGGTCTTTTGCTCTCCCGTTTGGCAAAGCTTGTGAAGCTTCCTGCCGTTACCGCATATTTGGTAGCGGGTATTTTGGTCGGTCCCTTCTGCTTAGGAGCATTCGGCGTGCAGGGTCTTGGCTTTACCGCCCTTGACATCTCATCAGAAAAGTTCTCTATCATTTCTGACGTTGCTCTTGGCTTCATCGCCTTTTCAATCGGTAACGAGTTTCGTATGAGTGAACTCAAACAAATCGGTAAAAAGGCAACAATAATAGGTATTTTCCAAGCGGTATTTACCACCCTTGTGGTTGATGCGGCGCTTATTACCCTACACTTTATTATTCCTGATAAATTCCCAATTGAGGCTGCTATTATCCTTGGTGCCGTTGCATCAGCTACCGCCCCTGCCGCAACCCTTATGGTTGTTAAGCAGTACAAGGCAAAGGGTCCTGTTACAAGCACCCTTCTCCCTGTTGTAGCTCTTGACGATGCTGTTGGTCTTGTGCTTTTCTCAATCTCCTTCGGTATTGCAGGCGCAATTCACTCAGGCAAGCCTGACTTCCTTTCTATAATCGTATCTCCGCTTTTGGAGGTTATCCTTTCAATTTTACTTGGCGCGCTTATGGGCTTTGTATTTACATTTATTGAAAGGTTTTTCCACTCCCGTTCAAAGCGACTTTCAATTTCCGTTGCTTTCGTATTCTTAACAGTTGCAATTTCAAAGCTCAGCTTCCACATTGGTGATTTGCACGTTACATTCTCTCCCCTTCTTTCCTGTATGATGCTTGGCACAATCTTCTGCAACATTTGTGACTTCTCTGCGGAGCTTATGGACCGTCTTGACCGTTGGACAGGACCAATATTCATTTTGTTCTTCGTTTTAAGCGGTGCAGAGCTTGAGCTGTCAGTTTTTGCAGACGGTATTATTCTCTTAATCGGCTTTGCTTACATCGTTTTCCGTTGCCTTGGCAAATACTTTGGCGCAAGGTTTTCAGCAGATATATCAAAGGCAGAGCCAAATGTAAAAAAATTCCTTGGCATTACCTTGTTCCCACAGGCTGGCGTTGCCCTCGGTATGGCAATGAAGGCAGAGGAATTTGGCGGTGAAATCGGTCATTTGGTTGCAAATATTACCTTATTCTCAGTTCTCATTTACGAGCTTGTCGGTCCTTTCCTTACAAAAATCTCCTTGCAAAAAGCAGGTGAAATCGACCCCGAGGGTCAAAGGAGCCACCGTATCAAGCACCACGACAGAGAAAAGAACCACGACAAAATTCTATAATATCACAAAATACATAGAAAAGGGATACCTGTTTAACAACCGGTATCCCTTTTATTTATTAATACATCCAAACAAACCCAAGCACAAGAAACGGCAAGCTGCATAGCATTGTAAGATAATCATTCTTTGTAAGCTTAAAGCCCCTTCGGAAAATAATATATCCTACAAGCATACATATATAAATGAATACGCACAATAAACCGCCAAGCGTTGCCAAAAGAGTATATGCCCAAATGGGTATTAAGGTCTTATAGCCAAAAACCGAGTCTGATATTCCGCCGATTTTCTCAGCCCGCATCCTGTCAAATGTTATAAAATACCCTACCAAGCAGGCAACGCCTATAATTGACCAAGCTACGCAAAGCCATACTCCGCCCGTAGCCATAATAAAGGAATTGTCCTTTACTATTTGGAAAAGTCCGTCAGCTCCCAAAGGAGCATACAAGGAGCAGTATATAAGTTTCCATTTCAAATCAAACAATACACTAACAAACGCCATTACCCATATACCGCCAAACCCTACAAGCAATTCAAATATTATACCATCAATAACGGTGTTTGCTTGATTAAATGCGAACATTAGCACAGAATATATAAATGTGCTTAAAATCAAGGAAAGAAGGAAGTACACAAAATAATACTGTAAATTCTCTTTTTTCAAAGCCAGCGAGTAATAAATCGTTACAGCGGCAAAGCAACAAGCATATGTAACAATCACCTGTATTAAGCCGTTCAAATAATGAGCCAATGCTTGTTTTTTACGGCTGACAGGTAAGGAAAAAAGTATATCTGCATTTCTTCTGTTTTTGAAAGTGCAAAGTTCAAGTGGTGGCACAACAGTACAGAGCAAGCGCAAAATAATAGATACAGTTTGCATATTTGAATCCTCTTTTGCGAGCAAGGCTTCCCACATTGTTACAGTTACTGCAATTGCCAAAGTAACAAGCAATCGCAAGCTTGAACGCTTAAATATATAGTTAAAATAGGCTTTAAAGCTTGTCATCCTTTTTCACCTCGCATATAAAAGCTTCTTCAAAATCAAAGGGCTGTTCTTCTAAAACGACAGGGGAAAGCTCTATAAGTCTCTCCTTTATTTTCCTACCTTCCCCCTTGAAAACAGCGGTTACAAATTTACCGTTTACATTTATATTCACAACCGGTAAATTTACAAACAGTTCCTTTGAAGCTTCCTCTTTAAACGCAAGCATAAACTTGCAGCATTCCTCTGTAATGCTTGAAATGTCCCCACTGCTTTTCACACTTTTTCCGTCAACAATCGCATATTTGTCACAAAAGTCCTCAATTTCCCGCAAGGAATGGCTGGCAATTATGATAGTGGTGTCATCTTTCTCAACCATATTAATTAATTCATTCTTAACCTTGTCCCTTGTGGCAGGGTCTAACCCGTCAAATGCCTCATCAAGCAACAAATATTTTGGTCTTATTGAAATTGCCAAGGCAATATATATTTGCCTTCTCATGCCCTTTGAGCAAGCGCGCAAGGGCTTACACTCATCAATGTTCAATTCCTTGACTAAACGAAAATAGGTGTTAAGGTCAAGCGTGGGATAAAAATGCTTATACATACTAATTATGCTTTTCATTGTATCTTGGTGAGTATAGTACGGCTCATCAGGCAAGAAAAATATGTCTTTTCTTGTGTTTTCATCATTTACATTTTCTCCGTCATATGTAACAAACCCAACGTCCGCCTTGTAAACTCCTGCCATTAAACGCAAAAGCGTTGATTTTCCTGCTCCGTTTACACCCACAAGCCCTGTAATTGTACCGCTGTCAAGAGTCAAGCTTACTCCGTCCAAGGCTTGATAATTCCCAAAAGAATAACTCAAATTTTCAATTTTAATCATTTTCGTCCCAAACCTCCTTTATTAGTTCTGCCAGCTCCGCGTAAGATATACCTTGCTTCTTTAAATCTTCAAGCACCGCTTTTGCTTGGTATTTTTTCATTTTTTGCTCATCGTTCTTCGGTTCATATATTACGTATGCACCTTTTTTCGGCAAAGCCTTAATATATCCCTCTTTCTCCAAAAGAGAATATGCCTTAGCAACAGTATTTGGGTTTACCCCTAACTCCGCACCCACCGTTCTTACCGAGGGCAGTCTGTCGCCTGCATTATATATCCCACATAATATATACTGCTTATACTTTTCTGCAACTTCAATATACACGTCTTGCTTTCCAAGTAATTCAAGCATTTTCTCACTCCATTCTGTATTATCTGTATTATCTGCACCAACTGTATTATATCACACGCTATTTCATTTGTCAATAGGCTCATTTCCATTCAAGCTAATTCATATGAAATATGCCCTCTCCGTTGGAGAAGGCATATTTCATATGAAAAATTTTCTTAATGCAACAAGTCTTTTTAGTTTTATTTTCTCAAATCTGCAATATCAAGGATAAGTCTTTCTGTCTTTTCCCAGCCGAGGCAAGGGTCGGTGATTGATTTTCCGTAAACGCAGCCGTCAGGCTTTTGTGCTCCGTCCTCAATGTAGGACTCAATCATAAAGCCCTTAACCAGCTTTTTAACATCTTCATTGTGGCGTGTGGAGTGCAAAACCTCTTTTGCAATTCTTACCTGCTCTGCCCATTTTTTACCTGAATTTGCGTGGTTAGTGTCAACTATAACGCCCGGGTTTACAAGGTTTGTCTTTGCATATGTTTCGCAAAGTCCCATCAAATCCTCATAGTGGTAGTTTGGCAAGGACTGACCGTGCTTGTTTACATATCCGCGAAGGATAGCGTGGGTAAGTGGGTTACCCTTGGACTCTACCTCCCAGCCACGGTAAATAAATGTGTGGGGGTGCTGACCTGCGGTTATAGAGTTCATCATAACTGAAATATCACCCCCTGTTGGATTTTTCATACCAACAGGAATGTCAAGACCGCTGGCTGTTAGGCGATGCTCTTGGTTTTCAACGGAACGGGCACCGATTGCAACATAGGAAAGAATATCATTTAAGTATCTGTAATTGTATGGGTAAAGCATTTCGTCAGCGCAGGAAAAGCCTGTTTCCTCAATTGCTTTCATGTGGAGCTTACGAATTGCAATAAGACCCTTTAACATATCTGGATTTTCGTTAGGGTTAGGCTGGTGGAGCATACCCTTATATCCGTCACCTGTTGTTCTTGGCTTGTTTGTGTATATTCTTGGAATGATAACTATTTTGTCCTTAACCTTTTCTTGTACCTTTCTAAGTCTTGAAATGTAATCAAGCACCGCATCCTCTCTGTCAGCGGAGCAAGGACCGATAACAAGGGCAAGCTTGTCACTTTCCCCTGTAAATACCTTTGCAATCTCTTTGTCGTTTTCTTCCTTTATTTTCGCATTCGCCTCGGAGAGAGGGTACATCTCCTTAATCTCCATAGGTATTGGTAATTTTCTTTTGAATTCCATGTTCATAATGTCTTTGCCTTTCTTTTTAACTCTTTGCTATTTTTTATCAAAGAACATTCTACGCTTTGTAGAGGTTCTCATTATTGATTTAATTTTTTCTGTATCCGAATTTTCAATAGAGCTTTTTAGCTCTTTGAATTTGTCTATAAACAAGTCCATTTGGGAGAGTAGCTCCGTTTTGTTCATCAAGAACAGCTCGCACCACATATCCTCGTTAATTTTTGCAATACGCGTTAAGTCTCTGAATGAGTCGCCTGTATAGTCAACCAGCTTTTCAGACTCCTTACAGGTCATAAGTGACACTGCGATACAGTGTGTAAGCTGGGACAAAAAGCCTATCATCTCATCGTGCTCCTCGGGGGATAGCTCAGCAATGGTTTTAAAGCCTAAAAGCTTGCCAAGGCTCTTGCACGCCTCAATTCCCTCCTTTGTGTTTTTGCTTGTGGGGGTTACGATGTAGTTTGCGTTTCTAAAAATAGTTTTATCGGCATTTTCAACACCATAAACCTCACGTCCTGCCATAGGATGCGCGCCAACAAACTCAACGTCATCACGCAGCATATCCTGTATCTTATATACAATAGGGCCCTTTACACCCGTTACGTCTGTTAAAAGAGCACCTGATTTAAAGTAGCCTTGATATTTTTCAAGCCACTCTACAAACACCTTTGGATAAAGGGCAAAAACCACAATATCAAATTTTTCTACATACTCCTTTGTTACCTGGGTAGTACCGCTTTTGATAATTCCCTTTTCCATTGCATAGTCAATTGACCTTTGGCTTCTCGTAATAGCGCCAACCTCGTAGCCTAAATCGGTTAGGGCTTGGGCATAAGAGCCGCCTATAAGTCCAAGACCTACTATTAAAAATTTTACATCATTTATTATCTTCATTTTATTTCTTCACTCGCAATTCCCAATTGTGCCAATTTCTCAAAAAAGTCAGGGTAGCTTTTGCTAACCGCCTCGCTCCCGTCAATCACCCCACCAAATAAAGTAAGGATAACGGAAAGTGCCATAACAATTCTGTGGTCGTTGTGACCGTACAGCTCACATACAGGTGCCTTAGCCCCCTTGTGTACTACAATGGAGTTTTCGTATATCTCCACCGGGACACCAAATTTTTGAAGCTCCTGCTTCATAGCCTCTCCCCTGTCGCTTTCCTTAATCTTCAAACGCTTTGTCCCTGTAAAGACAGCTCCGTTTTTAGTAGCCGCCAATGCAAAGAGTACAGGGCCTAAATCAGGGCAGTTTGATATATCAAGTGTGGGTGTACACGCATCAAGCCTTTTAAAGTATTCGCGGTAGATTTTGTCACCCTGTAAGGACTCATCACAAAGCCCTAAAACGGACACTCCCCCGCCTAAAACATTAAAAGCGTCCAAAAAAGCAGAATTAGAATAGTCCCCCTGTGTTACTTGATGGCAGGGCTTATATTTTTGGTTTCCTTTTATATAAAAGGAGCTGTTGCCCTTTTCAATTTCCACTCCAAAAAGCTTTAAGCATTCAATAGTAATATCGATATAAGCTGCACTTTCAAGCTCTGTTGTAATATTAATTACACTGTCCCCGTTTAGTAAGGGCAACACGAACAAAAGTCCGCTTATAAATTGACTTCTAATATCTCCGCGCATTGTGAAAACATCAGGTTTTAGCTTACCCTTCAAGGTTATTTTACCTGCTTCCTTTGCACAAAAAATATTTTGCTTTTTGAATATGTCCTCATAGATTTCTATCCCTCGTGACATTAGCCGTTCTGTCCCTACAAATGTACACTCATCTCCTGTTAAAAGAGAAATAGGGATAAAAAACCTAAGGGTACTTCCGCTTTCGTGGCAATTAAATATGCGTTTTCCTTCTTTAATACCGCCATTTATCCACACAGTGTCCCCGTTTTTTTGAAAATCAACGCCGAGCGCATTTATGCATTCAAGGGTTGCTTCCATATCAACACTGCTTGAAACACCGTCAATTTGGCTCTTTCCCTCTGCCAAAGCGCCGCATATCAAAAGCCTGTGCGCATAACTTTTTGAAGGTGGGGCTTGTACCGTCCCTTCTGCTACGCCTTTTTCGATTTTTAATTTCATTTTTTGCTTTCCTTCAAATAATCAAGAGCCATTAAATATCCGTTTACACCCTGACCCGTTATGGTCTTTGATGCGTATTTACTAACATAGCTTATTTGCCTAAAATCCTCTCTTTTTTCAACAGCGGACAAATGCACCTCCACCGTTACAATTCCAACTGCCTTTAATGCGTCAAGAATAGCAATGCTTGTATGGGTGTATGCAGCGGGATTTATTACAATACCGTCAATTTTGTCAAAGTATGCCCGTTGGATAGCGTCCACCAAATCTCCCTCGTGGTTAGATTGATAAAAGCTAACCTCTATCTCCTGCTTGTCAGCATATTCGCCAATGATTTTAAGCATATCTTCATATGTAGTTTTACCGTAAATTTCCGGCTCTCTTATGCCTAAAAAATTAATATTTGGTCCGTTTAAAATCAAAACCTTCATTTATTATGTTCCTTTAATTGTTATATTCCTTTAATACTTCCTTTGCTACTTCCTCTACGCTTAAATCTCCGTTTATGAGGACATCGCAAGAGGAGCAATAAATTCCGTATCTTTCCTTATACCTTTTTTCTATCGCTTCCCTGTTGCTTGACAAAGGACGGTCAGAGGTTGGGCACAATAGGTCAAGGGACCTGTCAAGGAAATACACAAGACCGTTTTGCTTTAACCGTCTTACATTATCACGGTTTAAAACAGCGCCGCCGCCTGTTGCAATAATTTGGTTATTTTTTGCGCTTACTTCCTTTATAACATCACACTCAACTGTACGGAAGGCTGCCTCACCGTATTTTTCAAAATACTCGGGAATGCTCATTCCGATTTTTTCTGTAATTAAAGCATCTGTATCTACAAAGTTCTTGCCCGTCATTTCGCTAAGAAGCTTGCCAACAGTTGTTTTACCGCAGCTTGGCATACCTATTAAGGTAATGTTGTCCTTGCCTGACAAAACAGCCTTATATACTCTTTCAAACAGGGAATTATCTACACTCCCCCCGAAAAAATGGTTGCTTGCATACACCGCCTGCGCCCCAAGCATATAAAGTCCGCCCTGGGCTTTTTTACCAAGCTCGTGTGCCCTTTGTACAAGGTTTGTTCTGATTGGGTTATAAACAACATCCAAAACACCCTCTAACTTTTCAAAGCTTTCAAGGTTAAGAGGAATACCGTCGTTCTTAGGATACATGCCCACAGGTGAGGTATTAAAAATAATCTCACAATCTGTGTGGTATGCATACACCTCCTCGTAGGTAAAAGCGCCATTTACTTCAATATTGGAAACATAGATTATCTCTCTTGCCCCCATATCCTTTAACACACGGGTAGCGGTTTTTGACGTTCCCCCTGTGCCAACAACAAGCACCTTTTTACCTTTAATTTCAAGTCCTATTCTTTGGGCTAATGCTTTCATGCCCGAATAGTCCGTATTATATCCGTAAAGCTTGCCTTCCCTGTTTACCACCGTATTAACCGCACCTATTGAAAGGGCAGCCGGGTCAACATAGTCAAGCATAGGAATAACCTTTTCCTTATATGGAATCGTTACGTTTATGCCGCAAAAATCTCTTTCCTCCATAAAGGCTTCAAGCTTTTGCGGTTCAATTTCCTTAATTTCGTATTGATAATCGCCAATTTGGGCGTGTATCTCGGGAGAAAAGCTGTGCTTTAAGCTCTCCCCTATTACACCGTATTTCATTTTATTTGCCTAATCCTTTTAAAAATATATCTGTACCGTATCTTTGAGCAAGCATGTCACAAACTGTCAAGGCGCATATGCTGTCAACCACCACACAAATCCTTCTTATAATTGCAGGGTCGTGCCTTCCCTTTATTTCAATTTGTTCATTTTCTTCCTTTATAAAATTAATGCTGTCCTGCACCCTTGCAATAGAGGGGGTAGGCTTTACCGCGCAGTTAAATATAATTGGCATACCGTTTGTAATACCGCCATTAATTCCGCCATTGTTATTTGTTTTGGTAACCACATCTTTGCCTTTATATTCAAAACTGTCATTAGCAACACTGCCTGTAACATTTGCAAAGCCAAAGCCCAAGCCAAACTCAACACCCTTAATTCCACCGAGGGAGAAAAGGGCGTGGGATAAAACACCCTCAACACTGTCAAACCAAGGCTCGCCAACACCAGACGGTACACCCGTAATTGCTGTTTGGATAATTCCGCCTAAGCTGTCCTTATTTTCTCTTGCCTTGCATATTTCCTCTGTCATACCGTCTTCACAGGCAGAAAGCACAGGAAAAGACTTACCCTGTATAGCTAAAACATCCTTTTCCACATCCTCAAAGGTTCTGTCACAAATGCTTCCGCACCTTAAAATATGAGTTCCGATATTGATGCCAAGTCCTTTAAGAGCAGAAATTGCAATAGCACCGCCTGCCACAAGCCCTGCGGTAACTCTGCCGGAAAAATGTCCTCCGCCACGGTAGTCCTCATATCCGTGATATTTTGCATAAGCAGTATAATCCGCATGGGAGGGACGGGCAAGACCGTAATTATAGTCCTTGCTTTTTGTATTTTCATTAGGTATAACGATAGCAATAGGCGTGCCTGTTGTTTTTCCGTTGAAAACACCGCTTAAAATTTGAAAATTATCGTTTTCAACGCGGGGAGTGTCTGTTTTTCCACTTGGTCTGCGTTTTGAAAGCTGTGCTTTTATAAACTCAGCATCAACCTCTATACCCGGGGCAAGACCGTCTATCACTACACCAACCGCTTCTCCGTGGCTCTCTCCAAACAGAGTCACGCAAACGCTTTGTCCGAATGTATTCTTCACATCAAATACCTCAATTCAAATATTTCTTAATATCATCAATTAAAATATCACGCATTTCAAACTCGCCAACTCTTTGAACATATATAACCGTTATATATTCGCCCCTTGCCTTTTTATCCTTCTTAATAAAATCAGCAAGGACGCTTGCATCATATTCCATTTTTGTTGGTAAGGAGTACTTTTTCAAAACTCCTTCCAGCCTTGTCTTAACCTCTTGGCTGCACATTTTGAGCATACCGATTGAAACGCTTTCACCGTGGAGGTAGTCTCCTTGGCTCTCAACAGCATGTCCTATTGTGTGTCCAAAATTCAACACCTTACGCAAGCCCTTTTCCTTTGGGTCTTTTTCAACCACGTCCCCCTTGATTTTTAAGGAACGAGCTATTATTTCATCAATGTCTCTTTCCAAGTCTTGGCTGCTTTCAATTTTTTCAAAAAGCTCCTTGTCACAGGTACAAGCCATTTTAATAGCCTCGCAAAGACCTGCGCTTACTTGCCTTTTGTCAAGGGTTTTTAAGGTATCAGAGTCTATAACAACCTTTTTCGGCTGATAAAATGCACCAATAATATTCTTTACCCCTTGAAAATCAATAGCAACCTTACCGCCGATTGATGAATCCACCTGGGACAAAAGCGTTGTGGGTACATTATAAAAATCAATACCGCGCATATAAGATGCTGCAACAAAGCCGCCAAGGTCACCGCAAACACCGCCTCCAACACACACGACACAGTCCGTCCTTGTAAACGCTTTTTCTACCATAAAGCCAAGTATGTCACGGTAGTTATCAAAGCACTTGCTCTTTTCGCCTTGGGGAATAGTATAGATATACCCTTCCTTGCAAAAAGAAAGTACCTTTTCACTATATTCCTTTGGCACGCCGCTGTCTGTCAAAATCAGCACCTTGCGGTTTAAATTAAGGTAGGAGCCGATTTTATCAAGAGCTCCCCTTTCAATTACAATATCGTAGCTTTGCTCACCTAAATTTATAGGTAATATCATATAAACACCTTCTACTATTCTGAAATATATGTGCCAACAAGCTTCAACCTGTCACAAGTAGCACCTAATGCACGAAGCATATCCTGTCCGCTTTGAGAATTTATGTTGCCGTCAGCCTCAACATAGAAATAATAGCTCCACAAAAGCTCCTTCATAGGACGGGAGTGTAAATTGCGCATATTGAAGCCAAAAGCACCTATAATATCAATGGTTTTTGCAAGTGCGCCCGCCTCATTTTTAACTGTAAACATTAAAATGAAATGCTGATTCATTTTTCTGTTATTAGCCTTCACTTCATTTTGCGCACGGGAAAAAGCGAGAAAGCGTGTTGTATTGGTTCTGCTTGCGTTAATACCGCTTGCCAAAACCTTCAAGCCAAAAAGTTCCGCCGTTTCCAGTGAAGCAATAGCGCCTGTATCCAAAAGCCCATTTTCCTTCACATATTTAGCGGATAAGGCTGTGTTTTCGTGTGACACAGGTTCAAAGCCCATTTCTTTTATGTAACTTGCGCACTGCGCCAAGGCTTGCGGATGGCTAACAACCTTTTTAATATCCTTAAGTTCTACCCCCTCATTCACCATCAAGCAGTGAGTTATCGGAAGATTTATAACCTGATTTACATAAAGAGTGCCTGAAAACATCAAGTCCATAACTGTGGAAACATCACCTGCATAACTGTTTTCAATAGGTAGAACGCAAACATCACATTCACCATTTTCAACGGAATTATATGCGCTTTCAAAGTCAGGATACGATACAAGATTTGCGCAAGGATACATCTTTTTTGCGGCGATATAGGCGTACGCCCCTTCAACACCGCTATATGCAACCCTCTGCCCCTCGTTCAAACGAGATTGATAGGACCTTGAAATCCGCATAGTTTCTTTAATAAATTCCGCATAATATTCTTGATATACAGGATTTTTTATAAGCGCGCTGTTGTTATGGATAACCTGTTTTTCCCGTTCTTCATCAAGAATAGACAGCCCGTGTTCTTTTTTATATTTTGCAACAAGTTCACTGGCATACATCCTCTTTTCAAAGAGCGCAGCCATTTGCTCATCAACTTCATTTATTATTTTTCTTGCCTGTTCAAGTTCGTTCATCAAATCATCCCCGTTCCACCGGCACAAAATATTAATTCACATTATTATGAATAATTATACTATTTATTATAGTCTTACAAAATTAAAATGTCAATAGAATACATAACATTTTACCTAAATATAACAAAAAAGATAAACCCCCGAAGGAGTTTACCTTTTCTATTATTTAGTTAATTTTTTCGTAGAATACTACTTCCGCATCAGCATCGGAAACAATTGTTACAGATGTAACGCTTTCGTACTCATAAAGGTCAATTACAACTTCCGTTCCGCTAACCTCAATTGTTTGCTCACCGATTGTAACTGTGTAGTTAGCCTCGCTCTCGCTTGTAAGTTTAATCAAGCCTTCGCCAATTTCAAGGTCCTTGTTTTCAAACACCTTTGTCTTTGTGAATTCTTCATTAGCTGTTAGCTTGTCAGGGTCTAACGGAGCAACATAGCCGTTCCATTCAACCTTTACGTTGCATACACACTCGCCGTTTTCGCCACGGTCACAGCCCAAGCAAAGCTCACCGTCACCTGTGGAAACAAGAGTTGTTACATTTCTGTAAGACTGTTGGCACTCAGAACAGATAATCTCATCAAATTCGTTCACGTCAACAAATGTGTGTGCTATTCTCTTTGTGTAGTCTCTATTCTCTGTCAAACCACATTCACCTTGTGAGCAGCCGTATGTTGTATAGCCCTCTGCTGAGCAGCTTGGTGCAACCGTTTCGCCCTTAACGTCGTAAACGTGCTCAACCTCATTAGTTTCATCTCTCTTTTCGGTTGTGCCACACTCGCCTGCGGAGCAGCTATATTCTGTATAACCCTTTGTAATACATGTTGGAGCTATTGTCTCAACCTTTACATTGTAGTTATGTGGAATTTCGTCAGTTTCTTCTCTCTTTTCGGTTGTATCACATTCACCGGCAGAGCAGCTATATTCTGTATAACCCTTTGTAATACATGTTGGAGCTACTGTTTCAACCTTTACATTGTAGTTATGCGGAATTTCGTTAGTTTCATCTCTCTTTTCGGTTGTATCACATTCACCGGCAGAGCAGCTATATTCTGTATAGCCCTTTGTAATACATGTAGGAGCTACTGTTTCAACCTTTACATTGTAGTTATGTGGAATTTCGTTAGTTTCATCTCTCTTTTCGGTTGTACCACATTCACCTGCGGAGCAGCTATATTCTGTATAGCCCTTTGTAATACATGTAGGAGCTACTGTTTCAACCACTACATCATATTTATGCGGCAAAAGCTCTCCATAAGACATACCGCAGCCTTCTCTTACACACACCTTTTGTGTGATGCAAGTAGCAGTACCGCCTGTATGGCCAAGTGCTGTTACAGGGTCTTTTGTTGCTGTGTAATCACATCTACTGCAAGTTACATTTGTAATACCGTCTGTCAAGCAGGTAGCAGGTATAACCTCATACTTTTCGGCATGTCCAAGTGCGTCAACAAAATCTTTATTTTCTGTTGTGCCACACTCACCTGCGGAACAACTGTATGTAGTATAACCTTGTTCAAGACAAGTTGGAGCAGTTGTTTCACCCTTTACATCATATACATGGACACCTGTTGCCTCTGTTGGGTCCTTAGTATTTGTATAGTCACATCTACTGCAAGTTACGTTTGTAATACCGCCTGCTACACAAGTAGGAGCTATAACCTCATACTTTTCGTCATGACCAAGCTCATCAACAAAGTCCTTGTTTTCTGTTGTGCCGCATTCACCTGCGGAGCAGCTGTATGTTGTGTAACCCTTATCTACACAGGTAGGAGCTACCGTTTCGCCCTTAACGTCGTAAACGTGTACGCCTGTTGCCTCTGTTGGGTCCTTAGTATTTGTGTAGTCACATCTGCTACATGTGATATTTGTAATACCGCCTGCTACGCAAGTAGGAGCTATAACCTCATACTGCTCGTCATGGCCAAGTGCTTCACCGTCAGTAGCGGAGCAAGCCTTACAGGTCTTTGGTGCGGTACAGGTTGCCTCTGCATAATCATGTGGCAAAACCTCACCGTACTGTGTGTTACATCTTGTACATGTAGCCTTTGCTGTACATGTTGCAGTACCGCCTGTGTGACCAAGTGCATTACCCTCTGTCACTGCACACACGGTACAGGTCTTTGGTGCGGTACAGGTCGCCTCTGCAAATGTATGAGCAGCCAATTCACCGTATTCCTGTTGGCACGCTGTACATTTAGCCTTAGCATTACAGGTAGCAACGCCGCCTGTATGCTGGCATTCACCACAGCTTGTAAGGAGCAAGCACAGGCATGCAACCATTGCAACAGTCAAAACGATGACCTTAAACAATTTGTTCATCTTCATATTTCACCTCTCATTTTTCGTACATTTATTATATGCACTTTTATACATTCATTGTAGCATTTTTCGTTAAAAATATCAATACATTTTATATAAATATAATTTTTTTGTTCACATTGCACAATTCATTTATTTAAAACGACAAAATGGGCACCGCAATTTTAGCAGTGCCCACGAAAATATTAAGTTATTAGTTTTCAGGCGCGTAGAATTGCGCTGTTGCATCGGTTGACGCAGTAATTTGCACCTTGCAAACCTGCTCATATCCAGCTAAGTCAACGAGAACATAGTTGCCTGATACCTCAAATGTTTTAACAGCCTCACCGTCTATCGCGCTGTAAATGATAACAGTGTATGTTGTTTCCTTTGTACCTGTCAAAACAATCATACCGTTACCAATAGCAAGAGCTACATTACCGTCTGACAATGCAACCTCTGTTATTGTAAATTCGGTAGCAGCGGTTAGCTCATACGGTGCCTTAGCAGGTGTATAACCGTTTGATTCACCAACAGAGCCACATTCGCATGGGTCTTTTCCGCAACCCATACAGAAAGCATCTTCCTCTGTTGTAACCTCTGTTGTAACGTCTCTATAACCCTTACCGCACATATAGCAAGCAATCAAGCCATCAACAGTTGCCCTTGCGTAACCGTGGTTACCTGTTGGGTCAGCTGTCTTTGTTGTGGAGGTTTCATCACATCTTACGCACTTATATATGTCGTAGCCTTCTTCTACGCAGGTAGGCTTAACGTTCTTTACAAATTCAGTAAAATCATGGCCAAGCTTTGGAATAACCTTGTCTAATTCCGGGTCAAACAAAGCATTTTTACAAACAGCACATCGTGCAGCCCTTTTGCCGTCCTCAGTACAGGTCGCTTCCTTTGCAACAACAACCTCCTGAGTGTGTGGACCCTTTTCGCCCTCTTCAATCTCTTGACGGTCCTCACAAACACCGCAAACCTTAACTACAATCTTTGGATGCTGACAAGTAGCCGCAATTTCCTCTGAAACCGCATAGCTATGCTCGCCTACCTCACCAACCGTTTCTTCAACACGGTCACTGCAAACGCTACAAGCCTTAACTACAATCTTAGGAGACAAGCAGGTAGCAGCGATTTCCTCAGAAAGCACGTAGTTATGCACATTTGTTTTCGGTAAGGTTTCAGTTTTTGTTTCACCACAGGTGTCACACTTGTAATTTTCATAGCCGTCCTCTATGCAGGTTGCATCCTTTTTTTCAACGGATACAAAGTTATGCGCACAAGGCTTATCCTCCCCACCGTCAGGAACAGAAGACGCTGTTGGTGGAGTTGAGCTATCTGTTGTGCCGCCGCCATTTGAGCTTTCACCGCCTGCACCCGAATCAATTGTGCTTTGCGGTACGCTTGAAGAGCTACCGGTGTCCCCACCGCCACAGCTTGCAAACGCCAATGTCAAGCAAAGAATTAATGCAACGGATAAAATTATCATAACTTTTCTTTTCATATCATTTATCACCTCTTACTCTAATTTTATCATTTTTATCAAAAATATCAATACCTTTTAAATAAAAATAATATTTTTGTGCAATATATACAAAGAATACGGATGCGCTTATGAACGCACCCGTATTAGCTTTTACTAAATTACTTTACAATGGAGTACAAGTAAACAATAGCTGTTGTAGAAGCTGTAATTGCTACTTGACCAACTTCAAGGTAATCATAGAGGTCAACGAGTACAACGTCACCGCTTACCTCAAAGGTGTGAAGAAGTGTGCCGTCCGCCTTATCATATACCTTAATTGTATATGTAGTGTTTTCCTCACCGTCAACGATAATCATACCCTCACCAATTGCCAAGTCAACAGTACCCTTGTTTTCAACCTCTGTCCATTCGATAGAGGAAATTACTGTTTCCTTGTTAGCAGCTAAAACGTGCTCACTTGGAACTATTGGTGAAACGTAGCCGTTCCATTCAACGCTTAAACCGCAATCGCAAGGATTGTTGCCACAGCCTAAGCAAAGCGTACCGTTACCGTTTGTAATTTCAGTTGTTATATCTCTATACTGTGTAAAGCATACAGCGCAAGTAATCTTTCCGTCAGGAGATACGTCAATTGTGCCGTTGCCGTCCAAGTCAAAGTTATGTGCAGTTCTTGCAACGATATCCTCTTTAAGTGGAAGATCAGGATTATTCAAATCTGTATTGTTAGGGTCTTTTCTTGTAACAACGCAGTTTTCATCAGCAGTACATGCATAAATCTTGTAACCGATAGATGAACAGGTTGGTGCTACTGTTTCACTGTATTCAAATACGTGAACTCCGTGAGCAAAGCCATTCTTGTAAAAATCGTCATTTTCGTAAGGAGCATATTCCTCCTCACAAACCGCGCATTTATAAACAGCGTTGTTTATACAAGTCGCTTCCTTAACAACGGATTCATATGTATGCTTAATGTTTAGGTCAATCGGTGTATCGAGCTTTGTTTCCTCACAGCCCTGACGTGTACACTTGTAAGGTGTCTTACCCTCTGTCTTACATGTTTGCGGACCGCTTACCTCCCAAAGGTGCGGAAGTGGCTCGCCCTCATAAACAGTCTCTGTTACCTCACAAAGAGCATCTACACAGCATCTATATACCTTGTATGCAGGCAATGCACAGGTTGCAGCAACGTCTCTTTCAAGGTATGCCGCATCTCTGTTAGATGTATCGTGGTTAAGGACCGGAACAACCTCAATGTATTTATCCTCTGTTGCACGTTCGCCACAGCCTTCGTTTATACAAACGTAAATTTTCTTACCTTCGTATAAGCAGGTTGGCTTTGGATCAATTACATAGTTAACGCCTTCAACAGCCTCTTCGCTGGTAATATACTTATGTCCCTTTGGATACCCCTTTGTCTCCCTTTTTGTAGAGGTACAGCCATCTCTTGAACATGCATATTCGATATAACTACCCTCTGTACAGGTAGCAGCGCCTTCACCAATCTTAACAGAATAGTCGTGTCCCCAAACCTCCATAGCATCATACTTTTCAGTGTCATATCCGGGAATTTGAGCATACTCATCACGGGTAATAGGGTCTTCGTTATAGCCGCAATCACCGCAAACTCTTTCAAAACGGCCTTCTTCATCACAGTTACCTGGGATAAATGTAACGCCTGCCGCCTCGTCAAACATATTTTCGGTTCTTTCATATGTATGACCCAGCTTAGGTATAACCTGCTCCATATTAGGGTCAAACATTGTTGTGCCACAGGTTGCGCAAACGCAAGCACGTTCACCGTCAGTTGTACATGTAGCCTCTGTCTTAACTATCTGACTTGAAATGTGGGATGCTGTGTTACCCTCTTCAATTTCTTGACGGTCACCGCAAATTGTACATTCCTTTATTGTCTTTCTTGGCGCTAAACAGGTAGCCTCAATCTCATCAACTACCTTGTAGTTGTGTTGACAGCCCTGGTCACCGCCGGGTGTAGTTGGTTGAGACGGTGTTGTACCGCCGCTGTTATTTCCTGTGCCACTGTTGTCAGTAGTGCCACTATTTTGTGTGCCACTGCCCTGTGGGTCCTGCTTCTCACCGCACGCTGCAAAAGCACAAAGTGCCAATGCAAGAGCCAAGAACAAAATCAAAAGTTTCTTTTTCATAATTCCCTCCTTGGAATTCTTTTTTACAAAGTAATTATATATTATTTTCGCTAAACTGTCAAGGCATTTGTGACTTTTTTGTTCATTTGCACAATTCACAGCACCATTTTTGTGCAAATTGCTACATTATATATTTTTAGTCCTTGCAATTCAAAAGCTATCAAGCAAAAAGGGATAGCAAGCGCCATCCCTTTAAAATACTTTGTTTTTGCCTTATTCAGGTTTATCCTTGTCCCCGTTTTCGCCTTGAATTTCTTCACCGTTTTCCGTTTCAAAATCAGCTTTTTCTTCCACAGGGTCGCCTGTTTTGGTATTTTCAGTTTCTTCCTCAGCCTTTACCTCAATAACTTCATCATCGTCATCGCCCAAGCCAAGCTCAGCCTCCATACGGCGTCTTTCGTCAGCAATTTCCTTTTCCCTTGCTTCCTTTTCCTCAGCAAGTCTTTCAAGCCTGCGTCTGTTTTCCTCCTCGCTTCTGCGTTTCTTTGCAGTAACAAGACTTTCAACATCCTCCATTGTTGCGCCATCCTTCATAGCACATTCAAACTGCTCGTCATCCATAACCTCGTGCTTTAAGAGGAAGTCAGCAATAAATTCAAGCTTATCCTTGTATTTTGTAAGAATTTCAGTTGCCAAGTCGTAAGAGCCGTCAACAATTTTCTTAATTTCCGCATCAATCTTTGCCGCAGTTGCATCAGAATAGTCGGGAGTTGAGCCAAAATCTCTACCCAAGAACACCTCATTGTGCTGTGAGCCGTAACGGATAGTACCAAGCTCCTCACTCATACCGTAAACGGTAACCATCTTGCGTGCAACCTCTGTTGCTCTTTGAATATCGTTAGATGCTCCGCCTGTGTAGTCACCGAAGGTAATTTGCTCAGCCACACGGCCGCCAAGCATCATAGCAATTCTTTCCTTCATTTCCTGTCTTGATTCACTGTACTTGTCTTCACTTGGTGGAGTCAAGGTGTAACCAAGAGCCCTGCCGCTTGGAATAATAGAAATCTGTCTAACATTATCCTGTGTAGGAAGAATGTGTGCAAGAATTGCGTGGCCCGCCTCGTGAATTGCGGTGTTACGCTTTTCCTTTTCTGTCATTCTGTTCTTCTTTTGTGTTCCTACGCAAACCTTAACCCAAGCATCCTCAATTTCGTCCATACCGATAAGCGCCTTGGAACGCCTTGCTGCCAAGAGTGCCGCCTCGTTCAAAAGATTTGCAAGGTCTGCACCTGTGAAGCCAACCGTTGTTTGCGCAACCTTGTACATATCAACAGTTTCCTCGAAGGGCTTACCCTTAGCATGCACCTTCAAGATTTCTTCTCTGCCCTTAATGTCAGGCAAGCCGATTGTAATTTGTCTGTCAAATCTACCCGGTCTTAATAATGCCGAGTCAAGAATATCAGGACGGTTAGTTGCCGCCATAACTATAATACCCGAATGTCCGTCAAAGCCATCCATTTCAACAAGCAATTGGTTAAGGGTTTGCTCTCTTTCATCGTGACCGCCGCCTAAGCCTGCGCCCCTTTGACGACCAACCGCATCAATCTCGTCAATAAATATAATAGCCGCATGGGATTTTCTTGCGTTATCGAACAAATCTCTTACACGGGAAGCACCCACACCAACATACATTTCCACAAAATCAGAGCCTGACATTGAGAAGAACGGTACGCCTGCTTCACCCGCTACCGCCTTAGCAAGCAAGGTTTTACCTGTACCGGGAGGGCCCACCAAAAGAACACCGTGTGGAATTTTTGCGCCCAAGCCTGTAAATTTAGATGGGTTTTTAAGATATTCTACAACCTCTTCAAGCTCTGCCTTTTCTTCATCAGCTCCCGCAACATCTGCAAACGTAACTTTTTCCTTTGCATTTTCTCCGTGTCTTGCCTTGGATTTACCAAAGCCGCTGAGCTTTCCGCCGCCTGTTTGACGGAAGGAAACAAACATGAAGATAACGAAAAGGACAACCATAATAATAAGTGGTAAATTAGATACATACCAAGGTGTACCCTCAACCTCTATCGCCTTTGTATTACCGTTCCAGTTATGGTCAGGAATTCTTTCCTCTAACGTGGATAGCTTAGAGCTTGTATATCCACCGTACGAGGAGCCGAAAAATTCATAATACTCACTGCTTGAAAGCTTAGCCGCCTTTATGTTTTTATAAAGGTCCTCGTCATTCTTACTGTTTCCGTCAGTATAATTATCCCAGTCCGCTTGGCTGAAAAACAGCATTACAGTAAACTCATTAGGGTCACGGATAAAGCCGTAAACCGAGTTATTTTCAAATGCCTTCTCCATTTCACCGTAGCTTAATTCTTCAATCTTAGGTGAATAATCAAACACGGATACTACCATTACCACAAGCAAAATTGCAACTGCAATAAGAATTGCTATGGTAAAAATATTATTCTTTTTCTTCATTTAAAACTTTGTTACCTCCGTTTGTCGTGTTATCTATTTTGTTATATGCTTTAATTACCAATTTCCCGTGCTTATCGAAAGCACCGTCCCGTGCCACAATGCCGGGAACAGCTAAAACACCCATATCATCACAAATGACAGGAAGTGACTGCCGATTTTGAGAAGGTATATGCCTGTCGGTAAAAATGCGTTTAAGCTTTTTTATCATACCGCCGCTTTTTACCGTGTCCCCCTCTTGCTTGCTCCTTACATAGAGCCGACCTACTACATAATCGGGGTTAAGGGAAACGCTGCCGCTTAATGAATACCCTTCTCTGCTAAGCTCATCATTTACACAAATTACCATACCTGTGTCGCTGATTTCATTAACGCCTTCGTTTAAATAAACAAAAAACTCCCGTTTTTTCGTTTCCTCGGTTTTGATAAACTGGCAGTAATCATATTCCAGCTTAAAGGTTAATCCGTCACCTAAATTAACCATTTTACCCGTTTTCCAGCCTTTAATCAAGGTACAGCACGCTTTGATTGCAGAATAGTCAAGGTTAACCCCTGCCACCTCCTTCAACACCCTTGAAAGAACTGCACTGTCAAGACAAGCAGCTACTTTTTTAGGAATTTTACCGTTTGTGGCAGCGCCGAGCGCACCCTTGGCATTATCTAAAATATATTCCTCATCCGCCTGCAATATTTCACCCAAGCGCAATGTAGCATCTAAAAAATTCGGGTTGATTTTCAAAAGCTCAGGCAAGATACAGTGTCTTATGCGATTTCTTGTATAATCCGTATCTGAATTTGTAGAATCGGTTACATACTCTATATTATTGTCAGAGCAATATTTTATTATATCATCCCTTGTGGAATAAATTAAAGGACGGTAAACGCTTCCGTTAACAGGCTTAATACCGCAAAGCCCATTGGCACCGCAGCCACGGGCAAGGTTGAAGATGACCGTCTCACTATTGTCATTTGCATTGTGGGCTGTAACGATACATTTATACTGAGGGTTATTCCTTAAAATTTCCTTAAATATTCTGTATCTTTCTTCCCTTGCTGTCTGTTCAAGCCCTTTTCCGTTTTCCTTGGCAATTTTGGGAATATCAACACGGTATGAGGAAAAGGCAACACCGTATTTTTCACAAACGCTTTTGCAAAATTCCTCATCCCTGTCAGCCTCCGCCCCTCTTATCATATGGTTGATATGGACAGCCAACAAGCATTCACACTTATCTTTAAGATAATGCAAAAGTGCGCTTGAATCAGCACCGCCGGAAAAACCGATAACAGCACCGCTAAAAATCACATCCATGCCATAACGGCAAACAGCGTCCTTAATTTTCTCTTTCATAGTTCCTTCACAGCTCAATATAATCTCAAAAAGCTCCCATTTCTCTTATAAGCCATTGCGACAAAGGCTAAATCAAAGGAAATTCCTTTTGAAGATCGCACTCATTTCTTCGCATATAAATTATAATACAATAATTTTAATAAAAATGCAATAGCATAAAAAGAAAAAACCGCTATTTTTCAGCGGTTTTTCGCAATTTCAACATAAAAGGTCGCAAATTACATCACACAAGGTGCAGGCGCACACTTTATTTGACACAATTTTATTGAACATATCTCTCGCCACATTCCTATTTATTGTTATGTCCCTTACAGTACAGCTATCCACTATATTGCCAAGCCTATCATATTCAACACAAGAAATTGCGTATCCGTCTGCCATATGCAAAAGCTTATAGCAGCAGCTTGTATTTTTGCTAAGTTGAATATGATGCTCGTCCGTGTCCATTTGCCTACTCCCATGTAACTGTTGCGCCCATTATACAATATTCTTTTAAAGGCTTTTTCCAAATGAAATCATCTGAAAAATCAATGTTTTTCTATACATTGGGCGTATGTGCGCATTTTAATTATTAAGCTCTCTATATTTTTAAAAATGGTAAAAATTGTGCCTTGAACTAAGGGCGTTTTATATTGTAAAATTATAGTTAGCCTTACGGGAATCGAACTCGTAAGGCTAACCACTGCCAACCCTATTTGAACTCGATTTGGAGGGACAAAATGAATTATAAGGAAAATATTTTTTATGTTATCAAACTCTTAGCCATAATGATTATTTTTGTAGAGCTTGCCACGGTAAAAATGATAATTGCACCGCAAAATTTCAAGGAGTACATACATATTTTAGCAAGCGTAAAAATGTATATTGAGCATATCGTTTTATCAATAGTGTTTTTAAGCTTTGGAGCACTGATATACTTAAAAGAAGCGTGATTTTTTGTGCATTTTACACAAGAATATTTTTTGCGACAGTGAATAAAACCACTTTTCTTGCATAAATTCTGTCAAGTGGAAAGTGGAAAATTTATTATTTTCTACGGACTGATTTTTGGCAAATGTGGAATTTCAAAGATTTTTTTCAACTTTTCCACGGGTCGATGGTGTGGAAAAGTTGAAATATCCACTTGGTCAACCCTGCAAAATCACGAGTTTTGCACTTTTTCAACGGAGTTTTCCACACTTCACCCTGCTGAATCAACATTTCAGTGGGAAACGTCTCATTATAGGCATTTGTATAAATTGATTGTTAGTTTTATACAAATTTCATTAGTTTACTAATTATATATTTTGCACAAAAAATTTATTAAAATTCTACCTTTTCACCAAACGGTGAATATTTGCTTTTGCCTAAAATGAATAAGAATTTCTATTTTATTCACATTATTCATTTTACAAAATACGACAAAATTCATACACAAAAATTTCAAAAGCTATTTACCCATTTTCGGTTGATTTTTACTTTATATTCATTTATAATAATAGGGAGCTTTATTTATGAAAACGGAGAATTTTATGAAAAGACTATTTATTATAATAATGATGCTTTTATGTACCGCTATGCTCTTTTCCTGCGGTAAGAGTGAGGACGGAAGCAATAACAGTCAGCCCTCCTCCGTCCCTGCTATCGAAAATGACGGCGGTACGGTTGACACCCCCGTGCATGAGCATACATATGCCAAGGGCTGGATAACAGCTGAGGACGGTCACTATAAGGAATGTATATGCCACCCTGAAATAAAAGAAATAGCTGCCCATATGGACTATGTTGACAGGGACGGGCGGTGCGATGTTTGTATGGCTGTTATGGTAGAAGCCAAGACCTATACCGTAACGGTGCTTGACGAAGGCGGAGTGCCTATACAAAATGCAGAGCTGAAAATTTACACAATGGGCGAAGAAAAGCTCCTCTCAACCAACAGTCAAGGCACGGCAGCGGCAGACTTTATTTACAGTGACGGAATTAAGGCTATGCTTATTTCCCTGCCTGATGGCTATACTCTGCCCTCAAAGCTAATTTATACCTTTGCAACAGAAGATTTAATAATTGACCTATCAAAGCAGTAACAAAAAGCCGTGTTTTTCACGGCTTTTTTGTTTTAGTTGACAAAATTCACAAAAAGTTGTATAATTATAAAAAACAATTTGAAGGAGAATAACAATGAAAAGAAAATTTTTAGTGCTTCTTTCTCTTATCCTTGCTCTTGTTCTTTCATTAACCCTCGCTTCCTGCGGCGGAAGTGACGATGACGATGATGATGACGATAGCAGCAGCGATAAAGATAGCTCAAATGACACACAAGAGGTCACCTCAAAAACCTGGGACAAGTATTTTGAGCTTGATAATATACTGCATTTTGAGATAGAATACAGCGCCGTAACAGAGGAAGACGAAACGATAGAGGTTAGCTATCTCTTTGATGACGGCTTTTACGAATACACATCAGACTTTTACGGTGATGATTACGGTGAGGACACCCCTAACTACGTTTTAGATTTGCCCTTCCCGTCTGTATTATCCTTTCTTAAAGAAGCGGATGCAGATATTGATTTCAATTATAAGGACTTTGAGTATCATTTCCTCTGTGTCGCTTTCGAGCATTTGCTCCTTGATACAGTCGCGAAGTGCCTCGACTTCTGCCTGTGCCTCTTCGAGAATTGCCTCCCACTCTTTGAGTTGTTCGATTTTTGTTGCGATTTCGTTTTGTGACAT
>JAGANX010000041.1 GCA_017623975.1 Clostridia bacterium | reverse complement strand
TTCCGCCATAGACGATATACTTGCAAAGAAGGTGCTTCGCAAGTTGGAGATGCAAAACCCAATATATATAAAGAACGAGGCAGACGGGCTTTGCGCATTTCTTGACAATCTTTTCGGTCAAGACAAAATGGTAATTTGTAAGGCCTTTATGGCAAGATTGCAAAGAACCATTTAATAAATGAAGAATGCAAAACGACACCCTGCGTGTCGCCCTGGGCGGGGCGTAGCGGAGTCGAATGGGTCTATATGACAATGCAAAATCTAAAATTGGAGTAGAAAAATGAAAAAATCACATTTGCTGGGTTCATTGATACTTGGCGTGCTTTTGGTAGCTGTGACGGTTGTTGCCCTCTCCCTTAGCGGAGTTTTTGGTACAACCCAAGGGACCTTTATAGTTTTTGAAACAGAAAGCCAAGAGAAAATGTACGATGGCGAGCCCTTGACAAATCCAAATTGGAAAATTGTTGAGGGACAATTGAAAGAGGGACACACGGTTATACCAACGGTGTACGGTGCGCAAACCAACGCAGGTGCCTCTGAAAATAAAATGAGTGTAAAAATAGTAGATGCAAACCAAGCGGATGTAACCGGCGAATACCGTATAGAGTATAGACCGGGCAAATTAACCGTTGCACAAAAGAGCTTAAAGGTTGCATCAAACAGTGCCACAAAGCCATTTGACGGCACGCCCATAAGCTGCGAGGCATATAGAATAGTCAGCGGTAGGCTTGTAAACGGACACAGGCTTGAAGTTGAGTTCGGTATGACAAGAACGGACGTGGGCGTTTCCGAAAATATTATAACGGTGCGTGTGCTTGACAGTGCAAATGCTGACGTTACCGCAAACTACGCCTTGGAAACAATTAACGGCAGCTTAACGATTTCAGGCTTCCCTCTGACTATAATGACGGAGTCGGCAGAGAAGGTGTATGACGGTACGCCCCTTACAAGCCCTGCATACCAAATATTAAGCGGTGAGCTTAAAGATGAGGACCAAATGTTTGTAACCGTAATAGGCTCACAAACAGAGGCAGGGGAAAGCAGTAACGAGGTTTCCGTACAGATTTTAAATAAGGAAGGCTTTGATGTTACAAGCCGCTACGATATTGCCAAGGTGCTTGGCAAATTAACCGTTAAGCAAAGGGCGGTTGTGGTTAGGTCGGAAAGTAAAACCGTAACCTATGGAGAAGCACATTCAAACGGTGGCGTTTTAGAGCATAAGAGCTACTTTGTATCAGATACCTTAGCCCCTAACCATACAGCAAGAGTAGATGTAATGGGCAGAGTTGAGGGCATAGGCACAGGGGACAACAGCTTCAACATTGAAATTTGTGACGAAAACGGAAATGTTGTAACCCAGAACTATGAAATAACAAGGGAGGTGGGCAAGCTTGAAATTTTGCCTGTTGATATTGTTATTACCTCTCACGATGCATATTTAACCTATAAGCAGTTTGCGCAAAGCGGCAAGGACGCCTTAACCTGTGACGGTTATGACACAAGCGTAGGCTCTCTTATGGAGGGACATACTCTTTGCGTAAACATAACGGGTGAGCAAAAAACCGTTGGTTACAGCTTAAACGAATTTACCGTTTCCATTATTGACGAGGACGGTAATAACGTTGACCACCTTTATACAATCAAGCAGATTTACGGTGTGCTTGAAATCGGTCCTATTGAATTGACCCTTGGTTCAAGCGGCTTTACAAAGGAATACGATGGAAAAATGCTGTCTATGAACAAAGACAGTGACTGGTGGATAGTAAGGGGAGAGCTTTATCCGGGACACGAGATAACAAGGGCAGTATTCTTAAACAGCATAACAGATGTTGGCAAGGTTAAAAACCAGGTTGTGCTTACGATTTGCGACAGCGAGGGTAACGACGTAACGGACAGCTATACCTTCCTTGACGAATTTGGTTATCTTGAAATAACACCTCTTATCCTTTACACAACCTCCGAGGACTATGTGGATATGTACAACGGTGAGGTTATACGCCACGATGTATATCACATTACCGCAGGGCTTGAAGACTTAGAGGCAAGAGGACATACAATAGAGGTTGTATTTACCGAGTATCCTATAAACGTTGGAGAATACACCAACAGAATGAGCTATGTAATTAAGGACGCTGACGGAAATGATATAACCAAAAACTACTTTGTAGAGGAAACAGAGGGCAAAATTACTGTTTTACCCCGTGTTGTTACATTAAGGACGGAAAGCGCAAGCAAGGTTTATGACGGACTTCCCTTAACCGCACCGTTTTGGACCGTGGTTTCCGAAACGGACGTAGTAGAGGGACACAGAATAGTAGCGGTTGTCACAGGCGAGCAAACAGAGATTGGAAAAAGCGAAAATTTCCTTTCCGAGCTTCGTGTAATTGTTATAGAAACAAATCAGGACGTAACACCAAACTATGATTTATCAGGCTTACAGCTTGGCGTATTAAGGGTAATAGACCCAAGCGCAACCAACCCCTTGCCCGAGCCCACAGAGCCACCGCCGGGTTACAGCGGTGAAAACATTTTGCTTGCGAAAATTAAGTCAACCGTAAGCGGCTCGGTTTATTTAAAGGAAATGAGCTTTGGTGACTATAACGGTCAGTATTTTGACTTGGTAAGCTCTTATGATAAGTATATAGACGATACCTACGGTATGGGCTACCTAACCTCATTGGCTATTGGTAACAGCGGTCTTGTAAGCCAAAGAATGGATATGGAGTTTTTAAGCTCCCGCTACTTTTTGCCATACTATTTGGATACAGCGCAGGGGGATTACAGGGTACAGAAAAGCGACGTGTTTTACGGTGACCCTGCCTGTATAGATGCAAGCCTTTATTATTATGACTATTGGTATTCCTCCTCTAACACACTGCCAAGCGTACCGAATGAATATAAGGATGCAGAGGCAGAGTACAGAGAATACGTGTACAACACATATTTAACAATGGACGGACACGATAAGACAAGGGAATATTTGCAAGGAATAATAGAGGAGCAGGGCTTTAAAAAGGATGACCCTGAAATACTTGATAAGGTTGCAAGCTACATACAAAATTGCGCGACATATAACCTTGACTATGACTCTGACCTTGATGTAGAGGACGATGTTGTTCTTGCATTTATGGAGGTGTACAGAGAGGGCGTTTGCCGTCACTATGCCATGGCGGCTACCTTAATGCTACGCACCCTTGGTATTCCTGCAAGATACACAGTCGGCATTTACTCCGATATAAAAAACCCCGATGAGTGGACAGAGGTGTACTCTAACACAGGCCACGCGTGGACAGAGGTGTATCTTGACGGTATTGGCTGGGTTGCCTTGGAGGTAACGGGTAGCGACCGTAACTATCCCGGCACAGGTAACGGTGGCTCAGGCGGCGGAATGGGTCCCGGCGGTGGCGGCGGCGGGGGATCGGGCTCCGGTCCAGTCACCCTTGAAATTACCCCTGTTGTTGACCCTGTACAGTATTCTGACGGTATGGTATTAGTGGCTACAAATAAGAATACGTATTTTACGGGAAATCAGGATTTCAGAGATTTACAAAGTGTTGGATATTATATCACTTGTGATATAAGCGGCTCAATTTCCGATGTAGGCTACGGGGCTGTTACAATTTCAAACGTAAAGCTTTTTGACAAAAACGGTGTAGAGGTAACACAGGATTATAAAATCGTTACAAAGGAGGGCAAGCTTCACCTTTATGAAAAAGCCCTTAACGTAACAAGCGGCTCTGTTACACAGGACTACACAGGTAATGAAATCACCTGTGAAACCTACGAAAATACTCCTTTATTGAGTCCAAGCCACTATATAGAGGTAACCTTCGGCAGTGGCAGAAAGGATGCGGGCACGTCCCAAAACTACTTTACCTGTAAGGTGTTTGAGGGTGTTGGTGCTGAGAAAAAGGACGTAACGTACAAATATCACATTACAAAGCATTACGGTCAAATTAAAGTAAATCACTTAAATATAACCTTAACCGCAGACCAAACGCAAATGTCATATGACGAGCTTTTGGCGCTTGGCGGAGTTTATGAGGCAAGCCTATACACATTAGAAGGCAGTCTTTTTGAGGGACACAGCTTTGAATACGTTAAGCAAAGCGGAAGCATTGACAAAAAGGGTAGGCAGGAAACTATTATAACAAGTGTTAAAATAGTTGACGAAAACGGACGTGACGTAACGTCTAACTACAGTATTACCTTTAAAAAGGGACTAATAAGAGTAACAAGATAAACAATTAACCAAGGGATAGTCAATTTCTGTCCCTTGGAAAAAACAAAGGCAGGAAATAATGCTATATCAGGATTATAAATCGAGAATTAACAAGCGGGTGAAAATCCGCAGGACCTTGCGCCGTTTCAGAGTGCCGATTATTGCTGCAATTTCAGCAATAGCAGTGCTTATCACAGCGTTTATGATAACAAAGGGCATGGTCTTTGGCGCAAGCCTTGAAAATATTAAAATTGAATATGGCAACAAGCCTTCCTTTACTGCAAATGCGGTTTTTTCAGATGTACGCTATGAATTCTCCCAAAGGGACAAGGATGATTGGAGTGAAGAAATTCCCGTTAAAATGGGAGATTATAAAATGCGCGTTTCCTCCAAGGGCGTTTTTGGAGAAAGGTATAGCCGTGAGCAATTCTTTTCCATTGTGCCAAGGAGCATAGAGGTTTGTGTAGATAAGGATACGGTGACCTATGGAGAAAATCCAACGGTTGGCGCCTCCCTTGCTTTTACCGACAGGGTTGAGTGCGGTGAGTTTGTTTTTGAGGACACCACAAAGCAATCAACAACCGTAACTCCCGTAAAGGAGGCGGTGAAGGTTATTGATGAAAAGGGAAGGGATGTAACGGGCTGCTACACCGTTAGCGTTAAGCCAAGCACAGTCACCTTTACAAAGCGTGATATAACAGTGACCATTGGCTCTGTTCAAACAGAGTATAAGGATGAGCTTGTTAAGCACGAGGTGTGGGAGGTAACGGGTGGCACCCTTGCATACGATGACGATATTATTAAGGTGGTAGAAAATACCTTTACCGAGGAAAAGAACGAGGGCACCTTTGAAAATAAGGGTGAGCTTAGAGTTGTCAGAAACGGTGTTGATATTACACACCAATATAATATTGAAAAGGTTTACGGTGCTATCACCATAAATAAGCGACCGATTGTAATTTATACAAACAGCATAGAGCAGGTGTATTCAAATGAGCCTGTATATGATATAGGCTTCGAGATTGATGAAAAAACGCCCTTGCTTCTTGAAAAGGGACACACTATAAGCGTTTCCTATTATCCACCGCTTACCAAGGTTGGAGAAATGGATAATGCTCTTGGCTTTATAATTCGTGATGCTGAGGGAAATGACGTAACGGACAACTATGGCTTTGAATTCCACTACGGTAAAATAAGCGTTTTACCCAGGGAAGTGTCTGTAAAAACAGTGACAGAGAGTGTTGTTTATAACGGAAGTGAGTATTCCTTTGGAAAATATGACGTTGTGTCAGCCTTAAATTTGGTAAAGGGACATCAGTTCAAAATTATTAGCCAAACAAAGGTAACAAATGCAGTAGAAGCGCTTGAAAATGCAATAGAGCTTGACATTGTTGACGAAAATGGCAACAGTGTAGTGGGTAACTACTCAATTTCTTATGAATTCGGTAATGTTACCGTAAGCAAAAAGGACATTACAATAACATCAGACAGCTTAAACGGAACATATAACGGACGCGCCCAGGGTAAGGAAACTGTTTTTTATGACGAAGCAGAGCTTTGCGAAAATCACACCCTTGACGTAACCTATAAATCAACGGTTACAGATTGCCTAAAAACACCTGTGCCTAATGAATTTACCGTTATTATCCGTGATGCAAACGGAGAAAACGTAACAGAAAACTATAATGTAAATGCGGTTTACGGTGATTTACAGCTTAGCCCTATGCCAATTTACATAATAACAAATTCCGAGAGTAAGGTATATGACGGGCTTCCTTTAAAGGGAGAGGGCTTTACCTATCAAAGCGGCTCACAAGAAATCGTGGGCGGACAAAGGGTTGAATATGTAAACGCACCCTCTGTTACAAATGCGGAATATATAGACAACGTATTTAAAATTAAGATTTTTGCAGGGGATGAGGAAAAAACCTTCAACTACCAAATTAATTACGAATACGGTATTTTGAATATTGACAAGCGCCCCTTTGTAATAACGTCCTTGGGCTTTGCGGGCAAGGTTTATTATGATGGAGAAAAGCACAGAAACGAAAAATATAACGTCACAGCGGCAGACGGATATGATTTTTCATTGGTGGCTAACCATGAGGTAAGAGTTGAATTTTTACCGCAAAGCTACGTTGAATTTGCAAAGGACGGCAGTAACGAGCAAATAAACCTTTTTAACGTAACCGATATTATAGATACGGTTACAGGGGAAAGCGTGAGAAATAACTATGCGCCTATGCAGGAGTACGAGCTTTTAAGGCTTGAAAAAAGGCCTATAATGCTTGGCTCAGGCTCTCTTACCGTTATTTATGACGGACAGGCTCATTATAATCACGATTGCTTTGCCTTGGAGGTTGATGAAAACAACCTTGAACAAAATATGGGTCTTGCCCCGGGACATACACCGAATGTGCAATTTTACAGCAGAGCAATGGATGTAATTGACGGCGAGGTGTCAAACTGGTTTGGAATTTTAGGAATTCTTGACAGGGACGGCAATGACGTATATGAAAACTATGAGTTAAAGGGATACAGATACGGTAAATTAAAGGTTGAGCCACGCCCCGTTACCTTGATATCCAAGTCTGCCACAAAAATGTATGACGGCACACCTCTTGAAAATACGGAGTATTCTGTTGGCGGTATGGGTCTTGTGGCAGGACAAACCCTTGATTATATTAACCATGCAACAATTACAGACGTTTTGTATGATAAGGTTGATAATGTAATAGGAATAGAAAACTCCTTTGAGCTTGGTATTATCGGAGGACGGGCAGATAACTATGTGGTTACCGAAACGGACTTTGGTACTCTTACGGTAACAAAGCGTCCTATTACCATAACCTCACAGGATGCAAGCAAGGTTTATGATGGAGAAGCCCTTTATAACGACAGCCTTTTAATAGGCGGAGAGGGCGTAGGCGTTGGTGACAGGGTAGAGGGCTACGATTTTGCCACTGTGACAGACGTTTTGCTTGGTGAAGGCGGTGAGCTTTTAAGTAAGCAAAACACCTTCGACTTCGCTATATTAAAGGCGGACGGTACAAGCTCCTTTGCTAACTACGAAATAACTGTAAATTATACAGGTGAATTAACCGTAACGAAGCGACCTATGGAAATTGAGATTGACAGCGTAAGCCGTGAATACGATGGAACACCGTTAGTGCCCTTGCAAAACGGCTTTTGGGTTGAGTATGCAAGCGGTAAAAGAGGTATGCTTGACAACCACGCAATTCAAATGTCATTAAGCGGCTCAATTACAAGGGTTGGCTCTGTAACAATAGGCTATGAGGCTCCTGCAATATTTGCCATAGAAAACGGACAAAGGGTAGATAAGACCCATAACTATGAGATAACCGTTTATGACGGCTCCTTAACTGTAACAAAGCGTAACATCGTTCTTAATGCACGTTACGAGGAGCAGGAATATAAGGGAAGCGTAATAAACCCAAGCTTTGATGCAAGTGACGTTACCCACGCATACGATAGATATGCTATGGGTCTTGGCGAGGGGGATACTATAACAGTTATCTTTACCTCGGGCGCAAGGGAGGAGCTTGGCACAAGCACAGTAAGAATACAAAGCTCAAACGGCTGGACTATTCTTAATAAGGACGGTGAGGACGTAACCGATTGCTACAACGTTGTTTCCGTTAAGAAAGGCTCCTTGACCGTTGTACCAAGGAAAATAAGCATTGAAATACTCGGCAACTACAAGGAATACTATGACGGTGCTAAAATTGAAAATAACGGTTACAGTGTAGATAATTTCTTGTTTGACATCGGTCACACAATTACAATGGTTGTTGACGGTGAGCAGACAAACGTAGGTTCAAGCTCTGCTGTTTTGCGTGAGGGCAGTATTGTAATCAAGGACAAAAACGGTATAAGCGCAAGCAAGTACTATGAAATAGTTGGAATAACAAACGGTACCTTGACAGTAGACAAGAAGCGACCTAGTACCGTTACCTCCGCCTCTGAAACCTTCGTCTATGACGGACAGGCGCACAAGAGGGAGGAATATACCGTGGTTGATAACTGCCCGTATTCTATGCAAAGGGCAGAATATGAGCTTGTTGTATTCCAAAACGGTATTATGGTTTTACCGGGAGCATATGACAATATGTTCTCAGTAAAAATGCTTGTAGTCGGCACAAACGAGGATACGACAGACAACTACGAAATTACAAGTGAATACGGAAAGATTGTAATAGGCAGTATTAACATTGAGGTTACAACTCAGGGCGGCGAAAAGGCTTATGACGGTACGCCTCTTAAAAATGCGGGGGCAAGCTATGTTTGTTATGATGAAATAGCGGGTCTTGAAATTCAAATTATTACAACGGGCGAGCAAACAAACGTTGGTACATCCAAAAACACCTATGAAATTATAGCAAGCATGAACGGACACAGCTTCCCGAAGGAGGGCATCAATGTTATTAAGGAGGATTTGGGTGAGCTTACAGTTACTCCGATTACCGTAACAATTCACACAGAATCAGCAGAAAAAACATATGACGGTACACCTCTTATCCATAACGTATTTACATCTGATTGGGAAGAAACAGAAGCGTCCAAGAACGTAACCTTGGCTATTGAAACTCCTATGCTTACCGACATTGGCAGGCGTGACAACACCTTTAAGGTTAAGCTTTATGACAACGAGGGTAATGAGCTTCCCGCAGATAATGTTATAATAAGCGAGGAGTCAACCGTTGGCACGCTGACTATGTATGCAGACCTTATTGTAATTGAGTCTGACCGTGATACCTTTGAGTATGACGGATTGCCAAAGAGCTGTCCCGAGCATAAGGCTCCAAGCGGACATATGAACTATTACCATACGGTACAAAGCTACGGATTTAGCTCATTTATTGACGTTGGCGAATACGAAAACACCTTTGAGGTTATTATCGTTGACGAAAACGGTAATTCTATGATGGAATTTTATCCTAATATTGAGCTTCGCTTTGACACCGTAACAATAACCCAAAGGGAAATTGTGATAAAAGCTCCAACCGTTACCGAAAAGTACGAAAACGGTAAGATTTTGTATGCACCAAATGAAATCGTTATACCAAACGAGGATTTGGATGAGCTTAACAATAACCTCTTTGGTGATGTTTACGACTACGTAATTGACGGTAACATGGCAGAGGTTGCATGGGCAGACCAGCTTGGCGTTGATGTGGAATATTATATTCCGGAGGAATTTTTCTGCATTACCTTAAACGGTGAACGAGTTGATATGAACAACTTCAAGGTTATTTGCGAGCCGGGATATTTAAGGCTTTCCGATAAGCTTGTTGAAATCGAGGTATTTGACGTTGACGGATATTATGACGGCAACAGGCTTGAATACTTTGAGGACGATTGGGATATAGCAGACGGTCAGCTACCTGACGGCTTTGAGCTTTACCTTGACTTGTCAGGCATAGGTCTTAGCGAGGCAGGGGTAATTGACTTTGATGAAATGCTTGAAGACGTGCTTACACGCGGAGTATTAAAGGTTTACCGTGTTGATGAAAACGGTGACATTATAGAGGATGCAACAGATTTGTTTGAGTTTAAGTTTGTGGGCAATCCTTTAACCCTTAACAAAGCGGAGCTTGTTTTAACAGCAGGCTCGGCAAAGAAGTACCATGACGAAACACCGCTGACAAGCAATACCTACACCATAACGGGCGGCGGCTTGGCAGAGGGTCACGTAATTAAGGAATGTAAGGTAGTTGGCTCTATTACTGACGTTGGACGAGAGTATAACGTAATTATGGAGGTTGTTATTGTAGATATGAACAACCGAAACGAATACGGCAACCCAATTGACGTAACGGATAACTATCATATCACCACCGAAAAGGGCATTTTGGAAGTCTTTGAGGACGAACAGCAATAAAAAAGCATTAAGTCCAAATTAGCGTGATGTCCTTAACGGACAATCATGCGGCGAGAACATATGGAGTCAACGAAGTTGACATATCGCCAAAAAAACAAGAGCAAGAATAGAAGGATTTTCTCCTTTTATTCTTGCTCTTTCTGCTTGTAATATGAGTTTGAGCTTAGCCCGTAATGCGTTTTACCGGTCAAACGCAATACTCGTACTTGATAGAGTTTTTCAAATTCTCCGCTAAAAACATCTTCCATTTGGACTTGATGTTTTTTATTCAATATCAAGCTTGTAGCGGCTATCTTTGTCAAGGTAAATATGGCAAAGACCTCTAACCTCGTTTTCAGAAGCGTAAACGTTTTTGTCATAAACACCCACTACCTTAAAGCCGTTTGTAAATGCGGTGCGCATGGCGTAAACTGCGTCCTCAAAAACGTAAGTCGTTTCCTTATCCGTGCCTAAGTAGTCAAGGGCGAGCTGATAAATAAGCGGCTCTCTTTTACCCTTACCCACCTCACCTGATGTGAAAATGCGGGAAAAATACTTTTCCATATCTAACCTTTTAAGAATTCTTTCAACGGACCTACGGTCAGTTGCGGTGGCTAAGCACATTTTAACTCCCTTATTATATAGGCTGTCAAGCAGCTCCCTAACCCCGTCCTTCATTTTTACAACGGTGTCATATTTTACATTTATAAGCTCATAAATTCCTTGCTTTGCCACATCATAATCGGCAGTTAAATTATATTCCCTTTGGCAGTATTCGTACCAATTTTTCATTCCGTCCTCTAAAAAGCGCTTGCAGGTGCTTTCCTTTGGGATAATACCCACAGTATTCAAATATTCATCCGCAACCATACCCCAATAGTCCATTGAGTTAAGTAGAGTACCGTCCATATCAAAAATTGCCCCTGTGATTTTCATTTTTGCACCTCTTACCTTTAATTATATGAGTATTTTACACCCTTTATTTTAAAAAGTCAATTGAAATATCACATTATATATGTTAAAATGTAGTTAATGAATTTTTTTGAGGTGATATTATGAAAATTTCTACTGAAATCTGGTCAACTTCGAGCCACGTTGGTGAAGAAAAGGCAATTGAGCTGATTGCCAAGGCAGGCTTTGACGGCTGGGATTTTTCTATGTTTGAAATGGCGCGTATTGATTGGAATACATACGAGGTTTTAGATAAGCCCCATCCCACAAATCAACCGGACTATTTGAAATTTGCAAGACGGTTAAAGCAAATCGGACTTGATAACGGTATTGTTTGTAACCAATCTCACGCACCCTTTCCCACAAGAGTGCCTAAAATAAGAGAGGTTTATTTAAAAAGGGCAATTGAGTGTACAGCAGAGGCAGGGGGAGAAATTTGCATAATCCACCCGGATAATGATGCAAGTGCTGAGGAAAATGCAGAGTTTTATAACGAGCTTTTGCCATTTGCAAGAGAACACGGCGTAAAAATCGCAACTGAAAATATGTGGAACTGGAAAAGCGGTGATAAAACCGCTTGTGCGGCAGCCTGCTCCCACCATGACGATTTTTGTAAGCATATAGATATTGTAAATGATGAATATTTGGTTGCTTGCCTTGATATAGGCCATGCGGAAATGGCAGGGCTTAACACAAGCGCGCCTGAAATGATAAGAGCTCTTGATAAGAGATTAAAGGCACTCCATATTCACGATAACGATAAGCTTGGGGACTCTCACCAAATTCCATTCTCAATGAATATTGATTGGGCGCCAATTGCAAAGGCGTTAAAGGATATAGACTACGGGGGATATTTGACTCTTGAAGCGGACAGATATTTAAGCGCATATAATAAAGACAATGTGTTTGAGGGCGTTTGTGAGCTTGCAAAAAGCGCGCGCCGCTTAGAACAAATGATAAAGGAAGCATAGCCTAAAAAACTTTCAAATCAAAGGTCGGACAAAGACTCACGGATTTATCCTTTCGAGATAAACGACTAAGCTAAGGAGAATTTTTATGAAGAAACTTTTAGTTTTAATGTCAGCCCTTTTGGTATTTTGCCTTGCTTTTGTAAGCTGTGGCAATACTCAAAACGACGGTGGGCAAAGCCAAAGCTCCTTGCCTGTAACGGACACTACAAGCGGCAGCTCCACAATGCCAAGCGGGGATACAGCAAGCAGTAATCAAAGCACACCTACACAAAGCAGCGGAGCTGACACAGGCAGCACAACTGATAAGCCAAGCACGGATGTAAGCAGTGGAAACGGCAGTGTGGACAGCAGCCAAGGCAGCTCATCTAACACGGATACGACCGTTGACACAGAAGGAAGCACAGGAGCAGGTTCAAGCACGGACACAAGCGTTGAAATAAATTCCTCTGCAAGCTCCTTGCCAAATGGGGGGGAGGATATCCCACCGGTAGTAGAGCCTGATTACGAGCCCGAGGTTCCTGACGGACCTATTGATATCGCAATTAACGGTCTTACCAGCTACACGGTTGTTTATGAAAAGGACAACATAAGGGTAAAGGAATTTACAGAAAAATTTGTTAATTATATGAAGGAAACTCACAAAATCACCTTTACAGCGGTAGAGGACAGTGAGGAGAGGGAAAGCTTAGACCTTTGCATTTTTGTAGGAAATGTAAAAGAGGCGGGTCCTGTTAAAAAGAAGCTTAACAGCGTAAACGATTTTGGCGCTTGCGTGTCAGGAAATGACTACGTTCTTTATGCAACAAATGACCGCTTGTACGAATTTCTTTACGATGCTTTGGTTGAGGACGTTTTGTTCCTCATAAGAAACGGTAATTGGAGCACAGCGCCAAAAAAGGACTTTAAATATAGCACATCTAAGTATAAGGACACAGCGTACGTTGACTATATTCTTGAAAAGCAGGGTACAGGTATATCAAAAACATATTTCTTGCCTGTAATTTTTGAGGACCGTCACTTCGTAGCCACTGACGGAACCGAGCTTCCGTATAGACTTTACGTGCCATATGATTATGACAGAAGCAAGGAATATCCCGTCGTACTCTTTTTGCACGGCGCGGGTGAGCGCGGTACAAACAATCTTGGCAATATAAACCATATGTTTGAAACACTTTTCTCTCACGAAAACAGCCCGTTTTGGAATGCAATTATAGTTGCACCTCAATGCCCCGCCGACCAGCAATGGGTTGACACACCTTGGACAGACGCAGGGTATTACACAAGCGAGGTAGAGGAATCTAACGAGTTAAAGGCGGTGCTTGAAATTCTTGATCTTGTAGCAAGCGAGTTCCCAACGGATAAGGACAGATATTACGCAATGGGCTTGTCAATGGGCGGCTTCGGTACTTGGGATATTATTATGCGCCATTCAGAGCTTTTTGCAGCGGCAGTGCCACTTTGCGGCGGCGGAGACTTTACACAAGCGCCAAAGCTGGTTGATATGCCAATTTGGACAATCCACGGCACAAGCGACTATGACGTACCGTATAGCGGAACAAGGGATATGTACGTTGCCCTAAAAACCCTTGGCAGCACGGTAATTATATACGAGGAGCTGGAAAATTACAGCCACAACATCTGGTCCTACGCCGCAGAAAAGGCAGAAATCTGGACATGGCTCTTTGAGCAAACAAAAGAGGGCAGATAAAGAATAAAAAAGACGCTTTTTAAAAGCGTCTTTTTTGTATTAGTTAAAGCTTAAAGGGTGAGCCCCATTTTCCAAGATAGGGATTATATAAGCAACGGGGGTTTTTGCCAAAAAAGTTACCTGTTATTGCAATTTCGTGCGCGCGACAATCCTTACACGCAAAACGGAACTCGCAATCCTTGCACACTTCAATTTTAGAAAAATCGCAAAGCCATCCTTTTTTTAACTCAGGGGAGGATAAAATCTCTTTTATAGAATGGGTTGAAGCATTTCCGTACAGTACATCCCGCTGAAATACACAAGGAAAAACATTGCCCAAGGAATCTATTGCAAGCTTTCCATACCAACAGGTATTTTCATGGGCAGCTTTATCAAAAAACTCTTTTGAGGCTTTAAAGTGTGCGTATAATTTGTGCTTTGAATACAAAATTTCTCGTATCGTTGGCAAATGCTCGCTTTGGTTACCGCAACCTGCTTGCCGAATAACATCAAAGCCCTCATATTCCAATTTTAATGATTCAATGAATTCTTTGATTTCCTTTACATATTGTTCGTTTTCCTTCATTATAATCACAGAAGGTAACAAATCTATATTAAGAGCAGCCATTTTTTTCACATTTGAAACGGTTTTTTCGAAGCTTCCATCTGTTTGTGTTATAGCATCGTGTACTGAGGCGCAGTGACCGTATAAGGAAAAACGGACACTAATTTTTAAATCGTGAAGCAGCTTAATTAAGTGCTCAGTTAGCAAGCTTGCATTCGTAAAAACGCAAATTTCCTCAAAGCCCAGGTGATGAGCATATATTAAAACTTCTTCAAATCCCCAAAAAAGACAAGGCTCTCCACCGGTAAGCTGTATTTTTTTACAGCCTGCCTCTTTTAGCTGGCTTAAAATTCTTTTCCAATCCTGTACGGTTAAAGCATTGCACTCTACTTTATGCTCGTTTCCTTCATAGCAGTGCAAGCATTTAAGGTTGCATCCGCCCGTCAATTCCAGCCAAGCAAAATTTAAATTTAATTGCTGCGGTTTTTTAATTTCATATGGTCTGCATTTAAAAGAAGGGCTTATAAGACCGTTTTCCGTCAAAACCCTTAAATGCTGTTCTTCTGTATCGCTGTTAGGCTGCTTGCCTTCTATTAGTACATTATAGATGGTCGAACATACCTCACTGTCTATTGCATAAACCTGTGAGTTATTAAAATTATAAATTGCTCCGTTTTTTGCGCCCTTTACCAGCACTACATTGTTATTGATTTCAAGCATTTTAATTTGGTCTGCAATCGCCGGGGCGACAGGAATCGGAAAGAGCAAATTCCTGAGCAAAGGCTATAATGCCTTTATTATCATCAGATATTGTTTCGTTAGCAGCAGAGCTAACGCATATTATATCAGGCACAACGTTTTTCCTTTCTTATGTTTATCATTACTGTATTATAAGTTCATTCTATGAGCTATATTATTTTTCGTCAGAGGTGATAGGTGTAAATTCCGGGTCACCTTTTCTTCTTACAACACCGTTTTCATCAAAATAGAAATCTTCATTGGTTAAAACTATAAGCTCTGACAAGGGCATTTTCGTTAAATATGAATAGGTTAAAAGCTTTTCAATGGTAACGCCTGTACCGGCTGTTTCCATAAGAGAAAATTCCTTAACTGTTTTATCAAAGCATCTACTCAAAGCCTCTAAGCTTGCATTGCAGTACGCTTTTTTTCCAAGAGTTAGCTTTTCTTCCTCTTCGTTTTTAGCAACCTCACAATTTTTACAATCGTAATTATTAAGGCATACAACATCAGGTGTGTTGGCAATTTTTGCTCTGTTTATGGTCTTATAAAAGCGGGAGTGGCGGCAAACATATTTAATAAGGTTGGGATTTTCAAGCCTTATGTTGTATAGGTGCTCTCCTGTTTTTTTAGGATCCATCTTGATAGCATCAAACTGCATGTCCTGATATGCTTCCAATATTTTAAATTTCAAATAATCATCTCCGTTCAAAAATTCTACTGCTATTATACAACAAAACTCGTGTTTTGTCAATATCTTTTTGCAGTGTTGATAAAATTTGTCAACACAAAAAGTTTTCATAAATTTCCAACAAGCTATTGACAAACTGAATTGAAAGTGGTAATATTTAGGTAAGAAGCACCGAAAGGAGATATGAAAAATGAAAAAAACATTAAAATCCATATCAATTCGCATGGTAGCATGGCTTTTGGCAATTGCCATGGTTTTGCTTACGGGAATATGCTTTGGCATCTTTCCTGTGTCGGTTAGCGCGGCAGGGGAGAACGTAACGGTAAATCATCCGTCAGACCCTGTCTATGTTAATTATTACTATGACGTGGACGATTGTGACTACACAGCAAATTCAAGCACCTTACATAATGAATGGTCGAAATTTTTTGATATATCTCTTACTTGTGCAGGAGGATATAGCAGAAGCGGCAGTGCGTATGTTGCAAAGAGCGGCTATCCTATGCAGTTGAAAATAACAGGTACGCCTAATTATGATGCGATGCACGCAGGTGGCACAAATACGGGAAACGATGGAATGCACTATTACTCATATGACGGAAATGGATATGTAGAAAACCATTTGGTTGGCAGCGGTCTTATTATTATTGAATATCTTGATTCTGCCACTGATGCTATTTTAGAAACGCAAGTATATGAGGGCTTGTGGGAGAAGGATTTATCTGTTCCTCTGGACCTTTTGTTGAAGTATCATTCCGATGAGTATAGAATTAATGTAAAGCTCTCTTACGAGTGCTACAAATATGTTGATGAAAAGAAGCATTATTGGAATATTACCGAAGAAACAGCTGTATGTTTGAGGGTGCTGACAGAGCCGCTTCCCTATGATAAAAGCTTTGAACCGTCTGTGGCAAGCTATTATTGGATAGAAAGTGATAAAGCCAATATAGAGGCAGTACTGGAAGAGCCTATAAGGGTAAGGGGCGTATACTACGACACAACAGACAACCCAGGTATAAGGCTTGAACTTTATTCTCATTATTTAACAATAAATACAGTGGCACGTGACATATTTTATGAGAAACAGGAGTCACCCTTCAATATCTGGATAGCATCAGGCACCCACCATTGGTGGTACAGGTTGGAAAATGACAGCTATATTGAAATTAACGGAGAGAAATCCCCCTTGCCTGCAAACGAAAACGGCGTGTATGTTTTGGAGCCACCGGTCCCCAAAGGTGCATATATAAACGTAAAGGTTTGCTTGAATATAACGTTTTTTTATACGTATTATGAACACGCCTTTGGCATTACCACTGAAACGGCAAATGAAGAGCGTAAATGTATAGTTAAATATAATATAAATATTCCCGTTTCCGTTTCGGATACAAACCAAATTCTTTTGTACGATAACGTGGCGGATGATTATTCTCAAACATCTCTTGTTCTTGACGGAATGGTAAAAGAAACAAATACGCTTGCCATAGTTACTTCCGGGCAAAATAAATTCACCCAAAGGATTGAAAGACTTCAAAATAATGAGTGGGTAAGTGCAGACGTTACTGAATCTGTTAAGTCGGCAGGTGAGAAGCTATATATATTGAACAGTGAAAATCCGTGTGAGCAGTATAGAGTAGTGCTTACGGACAACCAAGGAAAAAGCCGTATTGAAACCTTTTACGTAATAAAAGACGTTGAAAAGCTGTTGGAGTTGAAGGTAACGAACCAACAGTACAATGAATACGATACGCTTCCTTGGGTAAAAGAACTCGATGACCATAAAATACTCTGCTCTGTTCCTGAGCTTTACGAGGAAACGGTTACATCTACACCGTTGGAAAACGGGGGAGAAAGGGTAACCAAAAGGGTAACAATCGGCAACAAGGCAGATTCAGGATATTTAGGCACTTATTATGAATTTACGTATGAATTTTATATTGGTGCCGTGGATGCACCAAGATTAAATTCAATAAAATTCCAAACCAATTATTATCACGTAATTCCCGGAAATTATTCTGTGGAATATAACTGCAAGCTCTATGTATTTAAGTATAGAGATGAAGCGTTGCTTTTTGCAGAAAGCACAACGAAGGATAATTATAAAAAGCCATCTTCATTGGTACAGGGGATTGCTGATAAGGAAAGGTTTGACCTTATTGCAGATTTTATGGTGTGTGAAAACGCAACCCGTCAAGAATTAATTGACCGTGCAGGCGGCAATCTTGAAGTGGTTTTTGTTTCCTCATATTACGAAGCACCGATAGATGAAGAGAACATTTACCTTTATGGTGCAGATTTTCTTTACTTATCTATAACAGATACCGTTTCGGTTGTTTTCGGACAAGGAGAAAATACGGTAACATTTGAGCTTCAACAGGATGAGGAGCTTCGCGAAATACAAATGAAAGAAATTACAAAGCTGCTCGGCTACGGCGAAGTTCAAGTTACTGAAAGCTTTTATGACGGAACAACGCTTACATATAACGTAATTTTATTAGCAGATTGATTTACAAATAAATTAACTACGAGGTGTGCATGATGAAAAAGTGTATTCGTTTGTTAGCACTTTTGTTAAGTGTTGTATTTGTTTTTTCTTCCTGTTCTGCCGGCTTACAAAAGGCGGCTCAATCAGGGAATTTAGATACAGACGTTAAGGAAACCATAAACGGCATTATAAACAGTGCCGTAAAGGGTGATAATCAAACCAATGTTGAAGATGAGTGCTTCGATATTATCTATCATCTTGATGGAGGAATAAATTCGCCACAAAACCCACATCAGTATTTAGAAAACAGCCACTTTTCACTTGAAGCCCCAAGCAAGCGCGCCCACGAGTTTTTAGGCTGGGCAACCGCTGAAAACGGAGAAGTAAAGTATGAGGCTGGTGTTACATATGATTTTGAGGGAGACCTTAACCTTTATGCAAGGTGGAAATATGCACCGACAAACGAGGAGCACCTTGAGCTTTTCAATCGAGGCGATATCCCCGAAAGCGTTTTACTTTCCGTACAGGAAAAGATAGCCTTTGACTATCAGGTGCTTGGCTTTGAAACCTACGAAACTGTAGTAGGCGGATGCTATGCCGTTTGCTACTTCTATCCGGAAATGGTAGAGGAGGGCAACATTATTCCGTGCGGAATAGTGCTTCTAAACTTCCCTGTAAACGCAACAGTACCTACCGGAATTGAGGTAGAGTGTGAGTATGAAAATGAGAAATACACCTTAGTAAGCGCTTTTGAAAGCGAAGACCTTGGTCAGTATCAGTACAGAGAAAAGGACGGAACGTTTATCCTTTACGACGTAGAGGGTCCGTACGTGTATATTGAGTGGTACAATACAGCACAAGAGGTAGATGATGCAATATCCTTGGGTACAAGCTCGTGGGATTTGGACTTGTACTCCTGGTGCTACCAAACCTCTGACTTTTTAACCATCCCGTTCGATTTTATTCCCGATTACGATTCAACCTACGATTGGCAATTGTTCGGTGATTATACCGTTAGCAAGATGATTGAGGAGATACAATCTCTTGAAATCGCTAAAAATGCAACATCTATTGAAACATTCACAGGCGTATTTTTATCCGAGGATCTTGCAAAATATGTTGAAAGCTGTCTTATCAACGGCTCTGAAATTCTTATAAACGGTGTACCCTTTTCCGAGGTTGCAAAAATGGCAACGGAGGAGCTTCAAGCAGGCAGATTGGTGGTAATTAATCTTGACGGAACTATCGGCGTTTGCGACTTCCTTGAAGGCTGGACCTGTGAGGATGATCTTAAATTAGCCGAAGAACAGGCTGCACAATTGGGCAGACAGCTTATATTAATGGGTGCTACCATAGTTGTAGGTGTTTGCCTTGCACCATATACCGCAGGCGCATCTTTGGCTGGTGCAATAGCAATCGGTACGGCTTTTGGCTTTGCAGGCGAGCTTTTACAGCAGATATACGTAGAAGGCAGAGATTGGGGCGAGCTAGATTGGGGTTCAATTGGTCTCCAAGCCGGGCTTGGCGCTTTGACTGCCGGTATCTCAGTGGGCGTTTGCAAGTGGGTTGAAAAGGTTGCTACGCACTCTGTAAAAATGGCGCGCGCTTTGCCGTTTATTGCCGGTGGACTTGACTTAACTCTTGATGTAGGCGCTACTGTTGCTTATGATCTTGCAATGGGCTATGATGCTAATTTGATAGCACAAGACGTTGCCATGACAGTTCTTATGAATGGCGTTATTTCAATGATAACATCAGCGTGCTTCACCGCGGGAACTCAAATAGCAACGCCGCAAGGCTCCAAAAACATTGAAGACATTAAACTTGATGACCTTGTATATTCATATTCAGATGGCAAGGTAGTGGTTGGTAAGGTTACACAGCTTTACTGCCGTCAAGCGATTGTCTGGTCAGTTGCTTTAACAAATGGACAAATTATAAAAACTACTGCATATCACCCGTTTTACGTAAACGGAGAATATATTGAAGTAAAGGACTTGCAAAAGGGTGACGAGTTACTTTTGCTTGATGGCACAGCCGCTTACGTAGATTTTGTAAAGCAAGAAGCGCTTCGTTCAACCGTTTATAATTTTTCGGTAGATGAATTCCATAATTACTTTGCAGACGGTGTGCTTGTGCACAATAGTTGTGGTCCCAAAGTTCAAGAGCTTATCGATACGGGTTATCAAAACGTTAAATACAAGGACAACTACCATCCTGTTAATGCAGAGCAAATGACTGATGTGTATCTGATTCTTGTCAAAGAAGATGGTCTTGATAAGATGGTAAGCGGTAGAATTTTGGAAATTTATCCAGACTTAAACGGGAAAACTTATAGACAAGCCTGCATTTTTGTCGATGGTCAGTATATACTGAAAGTGGGTACAACGGCAAATAGCGTTGCCCAAAGATATTCAAGTGTTCCTCAGTTTCTCAAAGACTACGGTCTTGACAAATTAACTGATGTAAGCATCGATGTAATTGCAACTGCTCCAAACAAAGATGCTTTAATGATAGAAAGTCAAATACTTAAAAATCTTTCTTTGGATAACGGTAAACCATTTCCGGGTAATTCAAATTATACAGAATACAAAAGATCCACTATGTACAATTATAAGATAGACTCTGCAAATCCCAATATTGATTGGTATGTAGATAATTTTTGGGAGGTATATGTAGGATATGGCGATTAAAGGATATGTATTTACTAAGGCTAGGGATAAAAGCAGATTGAACTTGATTACAGATCATATTTGGTCGTTGAATTTTAGGAAAGACAAACCGGTTCATATTATGTACGATCAAACAGTATCTGAAATCAGTGCCAAATTGACTTCTTCAAGATACTTAATTACAGTGCGCCCTGACACAGAGCTTGAAGAAATAGACAACCTTCTTTTAGAAAAGGGTTATATAGAAAAGCCTGAATAAAATAAAAATGTTCTATTCCGCATTTTGGGATAGAACATTTTTTAAAAAGAAGATTTTAGCGTGATAAAGTATTGACAAAAGGAGTGTTATGTTATATAATTTTTGTATTATATAATTTTGGAGGCTACTATGAGTAATTTAAATATTGTTTGTCTTGATTTGGAAGGGGTTTTAGTGCCTGAGATTTGGATTGCCTTTGCGGACGCTTGCGGTATTCCTGAGCTAAGACGCACCACCCGTGACGAGCCTGATTATGATAAGCTTATGAAATACCGTATCGGTATTTTGAAGGAGCACGGTCTTGGCTTAAAGGAAATTCAGGACACTATTGCAAAAATCGACCCAATTCCCGGGGCTAAGGAGTTTTTGGACGAGCTTCGTTCCTTAACACAGGTTATAATTGTAAGTGACACATTTACACAGTTTGCAGCACCGCTTATGAAAAAGCTTGGTATGCCAACTATTTTCTGCAACACCTTGGAGGTTTCCGAAAGCGGTGAAATCACAGGCTATAAAATGAGATGTGAAAAGTCTAAGCTTACAACCGTTAAGGCACTCCAAAGCGCAGGCTTTGAAACTATTGCCGCAGGAGATTCCTATAATGACCTTGGTATGATTTTAAATTCCAAGGCAGGCTTCCTTTTTAAGAGTACCGACAAGATAAAGGCGGATTATCCTAACCTTCCTGCTTTTGAGGACTATGGTGAGTTTTTGGAAGCCATTAAAAAAGCACTTTAAAAATGTAAAATTGAATTAAAAACGGACTTGATTTTTCAAGTCCGTTTTTTGTTGATCATTTTTCTCTGTTATTTGAGCCGAGAGGAGCGATGTCAGAGCCTTCACGGATAAACCTTAATGTGGTTCCCGTTGAATCTATGTAACCGATGACATCAGCAGAGAATGAGCAAGGATTGTTTGTTGTGGCATAAAGTGACCAAATGTTATTTGTGTCAACAGATTTATCACCCAAAGTAACTTTATCGGTAAATAGGTACATACTGCCATCATTGGAAATCGACCATTTGAATGTAATGGTGGCATCTAAAATTGATCTGTTATGTTCAACATACAATGTGTGAGTTCCTGTGCCGTCTTTTTCAAACACTAATGTTTCTTTTCTTTTGCCGTATTCATAAACATACTTTTCACCAAAAGAAAGGTCGGTACCGCCTTTACCGCAAGAGGTGAAAGGA
>JAGANX010000040.1 GCA_017623975.1 Clostridia bacterium | reverse complement strand
TAAAAGATTTAAGCATTTTGAAAAATCCTTTGAAAACGATATCGAAATAGAAATCGCTCTCGGAAAAACTAAAACGACAATAGCGTAAATGTCACAACAACGAGGCAAGACACGTAAAGGCATTTGAGGGACTTCTCAACAGATACTTCAAATAAGAACCTGCTACGCAGAACCTTGTTACTCGCAGGCTCGTAATAATGCCACGAAGCCTTATATTACAGGGACTTTGAATACTACATAGGGAGTAGATTTTTTCTACTCCCTTTTTAATTTGCTTGCCGCACTTTTTCCATAAAATCATGGAGAATTTATGAAATTTGGGGTGTGCTGATTTTGGGAAATGGTCAAAATATGGAATTTGTGGCTATGGAAAATTTCTATTGAAAAATAATTTATTGTGTGATACAATTTGGTTGATAAATAAGAATTAAAAAAGGAGTTTTGCAATGCAAAGAGCACCCGAAGAAATATTAAAGGGATTAACACTCGAAGAGAAGCTGGCACAGCTTGTTGCACACGGCTCACCGTCTGATTTTGTAAATGATGACAAGAACTTTAACTATGAATTTGCAAAGGAAAAATATCCAAATGGACTGTTTGGCCTTATGGTTCCCATAGATTTAGATCCCCAAGAAATTGGAGAATGGGCTTGTCAAATGCTTGAATATTTTAAAAGCGTTTCGCCTGTTCCACCGGTTTTGATGTGCGAATCCTTGCACGGAATATTAGGCAAAGGAACAACTGTATTCCCTCAGTCAATTGGCATGGGTGCAAGCTTTGATACCGAGCTTATGAGGCGTGTGGGAGAAGCCATAGGAAAGGAAGCAAGAGCACTTGGAATTCGTTTGTCATTGGCTCCGGACCTTGACCTTGGACGTGAGCCAAGGTGGGGTCGAATCGAGGAAACATACGGTGAGGATTCCTATCTTGTTGGAGCTATGGGAGAAGCGTATGTTAAGGGTATTCTTGGCGATGACAAAAAATACGCTGCAACGCTCAAGCACTTTGCCGCACACGGCTCACCAAAGTCCGGAGTAAATCTTTCATCTGTAACTGTGGCTGAGCAGGAGCTGTGGGATAAATATCTACCACCATTCCAAAAGGCACTTGATGCAGGCGCATACTGTGTTATGCCAGCCTATTCTGCATTAAATGGAATACCCTGTCATGCAAATCCCTTTTTAATGAATGATATTTTAAGAGAAAAGCTTGGCTTTGACGGAGTGGTAATTTCCGATTTTGGAGCAATATCAATGCTTTCGTTTTTTCAAGGTATGGCACAGGATGAAAGGGAAGCAGCAAAGCAAGCTATTTCCTGTGGTATTGATATCGAAGCTCCCGATGCTTGGGCGTATGGAGATAATCTTAAAAATCTAATTGAAAATGGCGAAATCAGTATCTGTGAGATTGACAAAATAGTTCTTCGCATTTTAAAGTTGAAGGAAAAGCTTGGACTTTTTGATATGCCAAAGCCAAATCCGGATGATATAAAGAAAACAGTTCGCTCGGCGGAGCACAAGGCACTTGCAAGAGAGGCTGCCGAAAAATCTATCGTTCTGCTTAAAAACGATGGTGTTCTTCCTCTTAAAGAGGGCTCAAAAATTGCGGTTGTTGGTCCTAATGCCTTTACCACTCAATTGGGTGATTACGCATTACCGAAATTTGATGTAAAGACTCCGTTTGAAGCGATTAAAGAACGCGCCGAGTGGTCAGGTGGAGCTGTCGCCTCCGCTAAGGGCTGTGATGTTTATGGCACGGACACATCGGGCTTTGAGGAGGCAGAAAATCTTGCAAAATGGGCAGACACTGTTGTTTGCATTATCGGTGGAAAAAGCATGAAGGGCTATGGTGTCGGCTGGGGTAGTGAGGAGGAATCAATTCTAACCTGTGGCGAGGGCAGAGATATGCATGATTTAACTCCCGGTGGACCACAGCTTGACCTTGTCAGAAAAATGATAGATACAGGCAAGAATGTGGTTGTTGTTATGGTTGACGGAAGGCCTGAAACGCTTTTTGATGTTGCTAACAATTGTAATGCTTTGGTTAGTGCTTGGTATCCCGGAGAGGAGGGCTCGGTGGCACTTGCGTCCTTGCTTTTCGGTGATGTCAATTTTTCCGCAAAAACACCTGTAACCTTCCCAAAACATACGGGACAGTTGCCTCTTTGCTACGATAATCTACCAAGCGATTACGGATATTATCATAAGCCGGGAACGCCAAAAGCCCCTGGCTGTGATTATGTCTTTTGTGACACTAATCCTGAATTTCCTTTTGGATTTGGAATTGGATATTCAAGGCTGATTTATCGTTCCTTAGATGTAAAATATGAAAGCGATAAATTGCAAATAGCCGTTGAAATAGAAAATTCAGGCGAATTTTCCGCTACAGAGCCCGTGCTTGTCTATATTCGTGACGAAATTGCTTCTATCCCTCAGCCTATAAAAAAGCTTGTAGCGTTTGAAAGAGTTGATATTGATGCAGGGGAAACCAAAAAAATTCAGCTGACTATTCCAAAGAAAATGCTTATGTTTACGGGAATGGATATGAAAAAGCGATTTGAGAGCGGCTGGTTCACGGTAACTGTTGAAAGTCTTTCAACACGCATTCACATCAGTGAATAATTATTAGCGAGAAATTAATGGATTGATGCAAAAATTAGAGCTGCCACGAAGCTTCTAACATCTTGCTAAGATTGGTAGTGACGAGGCAAGACACGGAAAAGCTTTCGAAGGTTTGCTCAATAGATACTTCAAGAAGTAAAATACATAGGGCAGAGAAATCTGCCCTTTTATTTTTGGGTTGACATATAATCAAAAATCATATATAATAGTTTCAAGAAAAGGATTTAGTGACCGCTTTTGCGAGAACGTGGAACTATGTACGAATTAAGTTTCGGGTGTTCGTCCTTTTCCTTTTTGATTCTTTGGGAACGAGTTTTGCTTGTTCCCTTTTTTTGTTGCACTTTTTTATTAAATAAGAAACATTAGTCTTGCTTTTGTGCAAGTGGCGGTGTAAAATGAATTTATAGAACAGTTTAGGAGTAATTTATGAAATCATTTTGTCACGGTGAGATAAACGAATTTATAGATTGGCACGACACGGACGGGAATATAATCAACGCAAGTGACGGCGGAGTTATATATGCAAACGGTAGATACCATTGGTACGGTATGGCGTTTCGTGACTTGCCATTTCTTGGCGGTCCAAACGGCGGGCAAATGACCGATGTTGGCGTTGTAATGTATGAGTCGAGTGATTTACTTAATTGGAAATACGAGGGCGTTATTTTAGAGGTAAGCGCTGACCCTGAAAGCGAGCTGTTTGCCCCTTTACGCTTTGAACGACCTAAAATAATTTATAATGACAAGACGGGTAAATATGTTTTATGGTGCCATTTTGTAAAATATCCCGGTAACCACGGGACAGGCAAGGGCGAGTGCGAAATGGGGCTTGCTGTGTGCGACGCGGTTAACGGAAAGTATGAGTGGCTTGGCTATTCAAGACCGATTGACGAAAATGGTTGGGTGCGTGATATGACTGTCTATAAGGATATAGATGGCTGCGCGTATTTAATATATGACCGACACACAAAGGATTTAAAAGAGGATAGATGCCTGTATGTAGTTAAGTTAAGTTATGATTATTTATCATTTACAAATACATATAAAAGAATAGACTCGGCAATTTGGAGAGAGGCACCGGTGGTAGCCTATAAAAACGGATATTATTACATTGTAACCTCGGGGCTTACAGGCTGGGAAACAAATCAAGCAAAAGCATTTAGAACAAAACGCCTGCTTGACGAGTGGGAGGATATAGGCGACCCCTGTGTTGATGATTTTACACATACAACCTTTAACACCCAAGGCTCAAATGCTTTTTGTGTTGAGGGGACAGATATTCAAATTATAATGCTTGAAAGACACAACACTTCAAATTTCTTAAAAAGCTCATATGTTTGGTTGCCTATTGAATTTAAGGAAAACAACACGGTTTCCTTGCGCTATAAAAAGGAATACCGTCCATAATTGTACAAAAAGGGAATCCCCAGCGGATTCCCTTTTGTGTTGCACTTTTCCATGAAGACAAGGAAAAATTATAGATTTTTTGAGGTGCCATTTTGAAGGTTCGTCTGGTTTTAACGGATTAATTAAACAAGAGTGATTTCAATCAAATAAATTTATCTTCATACCCTTTAAAGCGGTGTGAAATATCTTTTTCGCAAACTATAAAATCGACCTCGTTAATTTTGCAAAGGTTGTTCATGCAAGACTCACCAACCTTTTCGGAATTAAGCATCAAAACTGTCTTTTTAGATTGAGCCATCATTACTCTCCGTATGGAGTTTTCATCTATTGCGTTATCGGTGAGTATGCCCTCAGGCGTTAGAGTTCTAACCGAAAAAAAGCAAATGTCCGCATTGAATGAACGCAGAAACGATTCTGCATAGTTGCCAACGTAAACATATGTATCCGAGGCAAGCTCGCCGCCTGTTACAAAGGTTTTTACCTTGGTTTTTGCAAGAACTATCGGAGCCTTAGCACTGTTTGTTATAACGACCACGGACCTTTTTTCCCTAAGCTCCTGCAAAAGAGCAAGGGATGTTGAGGAGCCGTCAACCATTATTGTATCACCGTCATTGATTAGATCAAGGCACTTTTTACCAATTATCGCCTTCGCCTCAGGATTTTCCTTTTCGCGTATTAGCAACGGTAAGTTTTCACCAAGCTCCTTTCGGTGTGCCGCACCACCGTGAGTGCGGATTATCTTTCCCGACATATTAAGCTTTGTAAGGTCACGGCGCATAGTAGGCTCGCTGACAAAAAGCGCAGAGCAAAGCTCGGGAATGGTGGCTTCCTTATGCTCACGCAAATATTCAAGAATTGCCGCTTCTCGTTCCTTAAATGCCATTTGTATAATCCCCCTTGTGTGATTATTTGCTCATTTAATGTTTAGCTAATTATCATTATTTGAGCGTATCATTCAACATTTGCTGTCATTGTTGACAACTACGCTCAAATGAATTATAACATAATTAATAACAAAAAACAAGGGAGGGATTAATCATGGCAAAAATGAATCTTGATTGGAAAACAGCCTACGCCTTTATCACCGATGCGTTTGTTGGCGCAGGTGTTCCGCGAGGCGATGCTGAAATATGCACTGATGTTTTACTTGAAAGTGATAAGCGAGGTATTGAGTCCCACGGCTGCAATCGTTTTAAGCCCATATATATAGATAGAATAAAAGCAGGAATTCAACAACCCGTTACCGATTTTGAAATAATTAAAGAGACACCCACAACTGCCGTTGTTGATGGACATCACGGCATGGGACAGGTAATTGGATATAAAGCTATGAGCATGGCTATTGAGAAGGCTAAAAAATTGGGAATGGGAATGGTTGCTGTGCGTAATTCCTGTCACTATGGTATAGCAGGCTACTACGCAACCATGGCAACTAAGGCGGGATGTATCGGTATGACGGGTACTAATGCAAGACCTTCGGTAGCTCCTACCTTTGGCGTTGAAGGAATGTTCGGAACAAATCCTTATACAGTGGGAATACCAACCGATGAGGCTTTTGATTTTATTTTTGACTGCGCTACATCTATAACACAAAACGGCAAGGTTGAGTATTACGAAAGAATAGGCGAGCCCGTCCACCCGGGAACGATTATTGACAGCGAAGGAAACGCTGTTGAGGGCGATGCCGGGGTGGCACTTAAAAAAATAAGAAACGGCACAGCGGCTCTTACTACCCTTGGCGGTATTGGCGAAGCACTTGGAGGATACAAGGGCTACGGATTTGCTCTTGTTGTTGAAATGCTTTCCTCTGTATTGCAAGACGGTATGTACGGTAAGGACCTTGACGGAAAGGACGAAAACGGAAATATTCGTCCATACCATTTAGGACATTTCTTTATAGCAATAGACACAGAGCATTTTATGGGAGAAAATACTTGCCGTAAGAAGGCAGGGGATATTCTCCGTGCCATAAGAGCATCAAAAAAGGCGCCGGGAGAGGACCGAATTTACACAGCGGGTGAAAAGGAATACGAAATCTGGCTATCTCGCAAGGACGCAGGCGTGCCTATAAATGAATCCGTTCAAGCCGAAATGATAAAGGTAAGAAATGAGCTTGGGCTAACACAGTACGTGTTCCCTTGGGAAAAATAAGAATTACGCAAAAGCATTTTTTAAAAATTACCTGACAGATGCTTCAAAAATTAAATGTAGCCACCGCCAACAAACCAAGGACTTTGAATATATGGGGCTGAGAAAACTCATTCCCTTTTTGCTGACCTTTTACAATGAAATTACAGAAAATCCATGAAATTTGAGATTATAAAAAGGTTTTCATTGAACTGTTAATAAAATTGTGGTAAAATTTATTTGGTAAGTAAAGCTTGGATGGAGAATAAAAATGAAGATTTATGATATATCGCAAGAGATATTTAGCTGTCAAGTGTTCCCCGGTGACCCGGCACCGAAAAAAGAGGTAATTAACCAAATAGAAAAGGGTGATGTGTGTAACCTTACCGCATTTAGTATGTGCGCCCACAACGGAACGCATATAGATGCGCCCTATCACTTTATAAATGGCGGAAAGGCTGTTGATAAGGTGTGCTTGGAGCATTTTATAGGAATGGCGTATGTGGCAGAGCATCAGGGCGTGATATCCTGTGAGGATGCTGTAAAAATAATCGTAAAAGCGAAAAACAAAAATGCGGAAGCCTCAAAAAGAATTTTGTTAAAGGGAGATTTAGAGGTGTCAGAGGATGCGGCAAGGGTTTTTGCAGCTTCAAATCTTTTGCTTCTTGGAAACGAGCCACAGACGGTAGGCCCTAAAAATGCGCCAATGGCGGTACACCTTGCTCTTTTGGGGGCTAATGTGGTTTTGCTTGAAGGTGTGCGCTTGGAAAATGTACCGGAGGGCGTTTATTTTTTGAATGCTGCTCCATTGAATTTAGCGGGTGCCGATGGCTCACCGTGTAGAGCCATATTGATAGATACTGAAAATTAAATAAAATTTTACAAAGGAAAAGGGCTGCTTGAAACACATATTGACTAAATGACAGTTTTGTTTACAATTAGGGTTGACAGTGGCTAACCAAATTAAAGGAGATTTGTTTTATGAAAAAAGTATTAGCGTTTCTATTAGCTGTTATGATGTTTAGTAGTGTCTTCTTTGTTAATGCTTTTGCTGTAGAAACAACAAGTTCTGAGGGGGACCCAGCAGAGCAGGGAAATACTACCTGTACCTGCGGCGGAACCTATGGTGAATGGCGTTTGCCTGATAACGGAGTTTGTGTAGGAGGCAGATATACTCGCGTGTGCGGTAACGATAGCTGTGGCAAGGTGCAAACAGCTAAGGATATTACTCCTAAAACAATTTCGTTTGCAGTTCCTGCAATAGGTGCTAACATAGGCGATCTTGTTATGCTTTCATTGTACGATGTATATTTTACAAGTAGCAATGTGGTAGCCGCGGAAAACATTGTATGGAGCTCAGAGGATATTGAAATTGTAAATAATCAGATTTGTCCTACTGAGAAGGGGACATATAAGCTTACCGCGACATCGGGCACAAGCACAAAGTCTGTTTACTTGGTGGTTAAAAATCCTACCGACACAGAGTACGTGCTGTTTTTGGATGATTTTGGAAGAGACACTAATGGTGACGGAAAAATTGATGATAACGATACAGGTGTTACTAACATCCCAACTAAAGATGATGCAACAGTTAACGACTATAAAATTATCCAACAGCCAAGTGGCACAAGTGCTTACATTCAAGGCGGCAAGCTTGTGCTTAACACATTGGGTAACGCAAACAACCAAATGAGAGTTCTTTTGCCTGAGTGGATAGGCGATTTTGGAGAATACAAAATTGACACAGTCTTCACTATAGATTCCACGGTGAGCAACGATACCTCACGTTGGTTTGCTACAATGGCGCGCGTGCAAAACGATAGCGACTATTTCCCAATTTGGCAAGCAGCTGTGCGTAAGGCAGCTAAAAGTCATAGCAGCGGTGTTGAAATATCATACACCGGAAACGGCACCAGTTGGGAGGTTCCATGCAAGGGTAAATATACAGAGAACATCGATTCTGCAAAATACTATACACAAACCCTTAATGTTGTAGGAACAGAGGCTTATCACTCAATTGACGGAACACTTATTCAGAGTACTGAAAACGCTTCAAAGCATCTCGGAGCAGGAGTAGGCCTTGTTGGTTTCCATCTCCGTGCAGCTCTTGTTTATATTGATAGCGTAAAGATTGCAGTTCCTATTGATGATTCAATTCACGATTTTGGCGATTGGACAACTAAGAAAGCTGCGACCTGTACAGTTGATGGTACTGAAACAAGAACCTGTAAAAATTGCAACGTAACTGAAGAACGCGTTATCAAGGCAGAGCATAAGGGCTTTGGCGATTGGACTGTTATTACACCTGCTACTTGCACAACTAAGGGCGCACAGCAGAGAGTGTGTGCAGATTGTGGCAAGGTTGAAAGTAATACTATCAATGCGACAGGACACAGCCTTGTTAAGCAAGCTGTGAAAGCGCCTACCTGTATCGATAGCGGCTACAGAGAATACAACATATGTGCAAATTGTGATTATACAACCTTTGCGGGCATGGTAGATCCCTATGGTCACTATTTTGACCGCGAGATTAAATCCATAGCACATAGAGGCTTTAGTAGCACTGCTCCCGAAAACACCTTGCCTGCGTATATTTTAGCAAAGGAAAAGGGCTTTTCCTACGTTGAATGTGATATAGCATTTACAAAGGACGGTATTGCCGTATTGCTTCACGATGCAACAATTGACCGCACAAGTGACGGAAGCGGAAATATCATAGATCTTACCTATGAGGAGCTTTTGCATTACGATTTCGGTAGCTGGAAGGGTTCTAAATATGCGGGAACAAAAATCCCTACCTTTGAAGAATTTATCGCTCTTTGTAAGGAGCTTGGATTGCATCCGTACATGGAGATTAAGAACGATGCTACTTATACACAAGAGCAGGTTCAATCCTTGGTAGATATCGTAAAAAAATACGGTATGGAGGACAACTGCACCTGGATTTCCTTTAACTTGACGTATCTTGAGTATGTAAAGAGTGCTGACGATACAGCAAGACTTGGCTATGTTAGCTCAAAGAATGTAACACAGTCCATGATAAATTCTGTTAAAGCGTTGCAAACAGGCAAAAACGAAGTATTTTTGGACATCAGCTACAATATGCTTAATGAAAACAACGTAATGCTTGCTATTCAAAACGGTCTTGAAATTGAAACCTGGACTGTTGACAACGTAAATGATATAAAGGCACGTCCTAAATACATAAGCGGATATACAAGCAATAAGCTTATTGCCACTGATACTTTGGTAAAGACAGCTGTTACTGCCCCAACCTGTGGAGCGCAGGGCTATACAACGTACACCTGCTTATGTGGTGCAACTAAAATTGATAACTATGTACCCGCTACCGAGGCACATACATACGAAAACGGCGTTTGTACAGGATGTGGTAAGGCTCTTTATTGTGCAGACCCTACACACAATTTGGAAATTATCAGCATTTCATATGCAAACGGCTTTGATAAGGCGGGCGTAAAGGTTGTAAAATGTCTTGATTGTAACACTGATGAAACGGAAACCGTAGCTCCCGCACTCTATGCCTGTGTTGGATACGCTATGTCTGAGAACGGAAGCAACAGTATTGCGGTAGGCTTTGAGGTGAATAACAAAGCCATGGAAGAATACGAAGCGGTAACAGGCAAGACACTTGAAATCGGCGTTGTATTTGCAGGCTATGACAATCTTGCAGGCAAGCAGCCGCTTGACGAAAACGGAAAAGCTGTTTCACTTGATGTAGGTAAGGTAATCAAGGCTGAATTGAGTGGATATGACTACAAAATCTATGATTTTGTGCTTACCGATATTGATGATAGCATAAAGGATGTTAAGCTTGTAATTGCCGCATATATTTATGATGGCGAAGGCGTGAGCTACTTGCAGGAAAGCGGAGCAGGTGGCACGGTTAGCGGCGTTTCCTATAACGAAGTTATGGAGAGGATAAAATAATGAAATACATAAAGCCAACATATAAAAATGAAAGCCTTGAAACAGAGGACATAGTTTTGGCATCCCTTCAAATTGAGGGCGGCGCAACTCTTGTGGAAATAGACAGCGAAAGTGCCCAAGTAGGCGCAAGCGCTCTTGATGTTCTCGGATTGAGATAATAAGCAAAGGTATGACATATTAACAATAAAAAACAGGAATTCTCAAAAATTCCTGTTTTTTGATTTTTGCATAATGTAAATGGCAAATATAAGCAATTGTCAGTTGAAAAATGCTTTTCTTCGTGGTATAATCAAGGTGGCGGTACAAAAATAAGGCAACGCATATCAAAATTTCCAAAAATCTTATTTAAAAACGGCTGAAATGTATTTTTTCAAAAAATATGGAAAAATTAAGAAGTGTAGGCTAACATGATTTTGAATAGCACATAATATGAATTATGGAAGATTTTTTGGATAGATTGAAAAGTGAGTTGGATTGTAAGCGTCTTTCAAAACCACATATTTATTAAAAAGAAAAAGCAACTCTTGGTTGCTAAAAAGCAAGATTTGTTCAAAAAACATATGATTTTCTAAACAAAAGCTGTAAAACACACTGTTTTGCAACCTGCGGTTGCGAAAAAAATCAATGCAAAGTTGGTTGAGAACACTAATATTGTTTGGTATAATAGGTGCAGCGTAATAAAAGCTAAGGTTAAAATAGTAGTTTTAGGAGAATTATTATGACAATAGGACAAAAGATTGTACAGCTCAGAGTATCTAAAAACATATCTCAGGAGCAGCTTGCCGAGGCGCTTGACGTTTCAAGGCAAACTATTTCCAAGTGGGAAATAGGTCAGGCACTTCCAAAGATAGACAACGTGCTTCAACTTTCTCAGATTTTTGGCGTTTCCACAGATGAGCTTTTGCGTGAGAAGGTAGAGCTGTCAGGTGCAATTGAAGCACCTAAAAGAAATAAGTATTTCGGTACAGACGGCTTCCGCGGTGAAGCAAACGTAACCCTTACGTCTATGCAAGCCTATAAGGTAGGCAGATTTCTTGGCTGGTATTTTTCATCAAGCCTGTCAGGCTGTACCAAGTCAGGCTATCGCCCACGCATAGTAATAGGAAAGGACACACGCCGTTCAAGCTATATGCTTGAATATTCCATAGTTGCAGGCATTATCGCATCAGGTGCTGATGCATATATGCTCCATGTAACAACAACGCCAAGCGTTTCTTATGTAACACGCATGGACGGATTTGATTGCGGTATTATGGTAACCGCATCACACAATCCCTATTACGATAACGGTATAAAGGTTATAAATTCTCACGGTGAAAAGCTTGATGACGAAACAACCTCTCTTATCGAAGCGTATATTGACGGTGATTTGGCTACTCTTGGAGTAATAGGAGAGGATTTACCCCTTGCACAAAAGTCAAGCATTGGATGTATTTACGATTATGTAGCGGGAAGAAACCGCTATATCGGTTATTTAATTTCCATTGCGTCCAACTCCTACAAAAACCTTAAAATAGGTCTTGATTGCGCAAACGGAGCTGCTTGGAATATTGCAAACACGGTATTCAGCTCACTTGGCGCGCAAACATATGTTATTGGTAACGAGCCAAACGGTCTTAATATAAATGAAAATTGCGGCTCAACTCATATTGAAAGATTGCAAAAGCTTGTTAAAGAAAAGCACCTTGATATCGGCTTCGCCTTTGACGGTGATGCGGACAGATGCCTTGCCATTGATGAAAACGGCAATTTGGTTGACGGTGATGCTATAATTTACATTTTAGGTAAGCGACTTAAATCAAAGGGCATATTGAACGATAATACTGTTGTTATGACCATTATGTCAAACAGCGGCTTTATTGCAAGCCTTGAAAAGATAGGCATTAAGTGTGTTCAAACAACGGTTGGCGACCGCTTTGTATATGAATGTATGCAGAATAACGACTATGCTATTGGCGGCGAACAATCAGGTCACATCATTATGAAAAAGTATGCCACAACAGGTGACGGTATATTGACCGCGCTTATGGTGGCAGAGGAAATATGCGATTCGAAGCAAAAGCTTTCTACCCTTGCAGAGCCAATAAAGCTTTATCCACAGTATCTTGAAAGCGTTCGTGTTAAGGATAAGCAGCTGGCGGTATCTGACAAAAATGTTAAAAAAGAGGTTGAGAATGTAGAAAGGCTCATTAACAAAAAGGGCAGAATTCTTATTCGTCAAAGCGGAACAGAGCCGGTTATCCGTGTTATGGTAGAGGCTGAAACCTATGAGCAGTGCGTTGAATATACAAAGGCTGTTATAAATGCTATCAAGGAAGGGGGACACTCTCTTGATTAAGCATGTTAAAACAAAGGATTTGTTTTCTTGTGTTCCCGAGTATCTTGCCCCTCTTTTTGATTCCTGTGAGTACCCTTGGGAAATGCTCCCTAAGATAAAGGATTATATAATCAGTCTTATAGAAAAGGGGATACCGGGCTATACCCTTATTTCTGAAAATGTTTTGGTGGGAGAAAATGTAAAAATATATGAAACTGCCACAATTGAAGCTCCTGCCATTATCGGCTCGGGGAGTGAGGTAAGACCGGGGGCGTTTATAAGAGGGAATGTAATCGTTTCCGAGGGCTGTGTGGTTGGCAATTCCTCTGAGCTGAAAAATTGTATATTACTAAACAAGGTACAAATTCCTCATTACAATTATATAGGGGACTCAATATTGGGAAATAAGGCGCACACAGGCGCAGGAACCATATGCTCAAATTTGAAATCTGACGGTAAAGCGGTTGTTATACACGGCGATGAGGATTATGAAACAGGGCTTCGCAAAATCGGCGGTATCCTTGCCGATGGGGCTGACGTGGGCTGTGGCTCCGTTATAAATCCGGGAACGGTAATCGGCAAAAATACATCAGTATATCCCTTGACAGCCTTGCGAGGTGTTTACCCCGCAGACTGCATTGTAAAGGCAACAAATGTAGTAGTAAAAAGACAATAAATTATCCAAAGGAGAAAAATATGAATTTCATTAAGGTTAACACATACGAGGAGCTTAGCGCAAAGGCGGCGGCTATAATTTGCGGTCAGGTTGCAATGAAGCCGGAGTGCGTGCTTGGCTTGGCAACAGGCTCATCCCCTCTTGGCACTTACGCTAAGATGGCAGAGAAGAACGAGGCAGGCGAGGTTGATTTTTCAAAGGTTAAAACTATCAATCTTGACGAATACGTAGGGCTTGACGGCAACCATGAGCAAAGCTACCGTTATTTTATGAATAATAATCTGTTCAAAAATATCAATATTGATATTGAGAACACTTATGTACCAAACGGTTGCGCTACTGATGTAGAGGCAGAGTGCTTGGCGTATGATAAATTGATTAAGGACCTTGGCATTGACCTTCAACTTTTGGGCATTGGCTATGACGGACACATTGGCTTTAATGAGCCTGATAAGTATTTTGAAAAGGCAACGCACAAAGTAGCACTTGACAGCTCTACTATTGAAGCAAATTCACGCTTCTTTGCTTCCCGTGACGATGTTCCCACAACTGCTATCACAATGGGTATGGGTGGTATAATGTCTGCAAAGAAGGTGCTTTTAATTGCAAACGGAAAGGGCAAGCGCGACATTGTTGAAAAGGCGTTCTTTGGTCCGATTACTCCTGAGCTTCCTGCATCTATCCTTCAACTTCATAACGACCTTACTGTAATTTACAGCGAGAATTAATTTATTTGTCAACAAAAGCTTTAAAGCTAAATAATAAAAAGGAACAAGCATCGCTTGTTCCTTTTTGTGTTTACCAAATTTTTTTTAAAATTTTAATAATATCCGCCTTTGTGGGTGTGCGAGGATTTGTTTTTGTGCATCTGTCAAGCAGTGCCGCCTCAGCCATCGCATCAAGGCGAGACTCATATTCGGTGAAGGAAACGGTAGGTGCTGCATCGTGTACACTAATAGGCATACCCATTTCAATTTGCATTGAACGGATGAAGTATGCTAAGGACTTTACGCAGGCAACATCATCGTACCCTATAAGACCGATACGGCGGGACATATTTGCGTACTTTGATACGCAAGGAGCAGGATTGTCAAGACTGAATGTGTTTTCCGCAATTCCTGAGTTAAAAGCGATTGCATCGGGAAGAACTATGGCGTTTGCACGTCCGTGAGGAATGTGAAATTGCGCGCCAAGCTGATGGGCTATACTGTGACAAATACCCAGGGATGCGGTGTTAAATGCAATTCCGGCAAGGCATGATGCAACGTGCATTTTGTCCCTTGCCTTTTTTTCTTGCGTTTGCGGGTACCTGTACGAACGTACAAGATAGTGCTTGCAAAGCGAGGTTGCCTTCTCAGCATACATATCGGAAAAGTAATCTGACTCTGTGCTAACGTAAGCCTCTAATGCGTGAGCAAGAACGTCCATTCCTGTGTCTGCCGCAATGGAAGCGGGAACACTTTTGACCATTTCAACATCAAGAATTGCTTCGTTAGGTAAAAGAAAATCATCAATAAGAGCGTGCTTTATGTTCCTCTTTGTATCGGTTATAACCGCAAATGAGGTTACCTCACTGCCTGTACCGCTTGTTGTGGGTATTGCAATGAAATGGGGAGCATAATCTGCGTGAAGATTATGAGCAAACAAGCGTACGCACTTAGCAAGGTCGATGGCTGAGCCGCCTCCCACAGCAATAAGACAGGGTGACATTTCACGCACAAGGGCAGCAACGCCGCTAACAACCTTGTCCGTTGAAGGATCGGGAACGACGTCTGAGTAAATTTTGTATTTAATCTGTGCGGAATCAAGGTGCTTTGTAACAGTCTTGATAAGGCCGCTGGAAACCATAAATGGATCTGTTATGATAAAAACGCTTTTGTATTCAAGTGAAGCAAGGCGAGAAAGCGCATTTTCTTCAAAGTGTATAGTTGTTTTAAGGTTGCAGCTACGCATCAGCACACCTCCGTGAAAATTTGCATATACAATGACATTATATCACAAATTGGCGAATAAGTAAATATGTATTTACAACTATTTTTTAAATTCCACAAAAAGCGATTGATTTGGACAGGATATTAATGCGTCTTTTCCTTGGCTTTAACATCGTTATATTGGGTATAAGGCGACTCGTGCTTGCCAAAAAGAAAAAATAAAAAAGTGAAAAAGTGAAAAATGAAAAGAAAATTTTCATAATGCTTGCAAAAAGTGAAAAAAATTTTCATTTTGGATTTTCAAAATCAGCGTTGCAAACGTGGAAAAGTACCGTAAAAATATGGAATTTTAAAATATTTTAAAGAAAAATTGCGGAAATTATTGACAAAATGATATATTTATGCTAAAATCGAAAATGTGAAAGTAATTTTCATTATCTTTGAAAATGATTTTCAAAATTAACGCAAAAAGGCTATAAAATTGCGTAAAAAGTGAAAATAATTTTCAAAAACAGCAGAAAGGAGGCAAATGTTTGAACAGGACTTTATTACAGGCTCAGCTCATGTATAACGACATGGGTCGATCTGAAAAGAAAGTCGCTGACTGGTTATTTTCTCACTCCGGTGAGGTGCTTCCATATTCCATAACTGATCTTGCCTCCAAATGCGAAAGCAGTGAGGCGACCATAGTCCGTTTTTCAAAGCGGCTTGGCTGCACAGGCTATCAGGATTTAAAAATTACGCTTGCCAAGGAGCATGAAAAGAAGGTTATCGTTCCTATGATAACAAGCGAGGATGATTGCTTCGCTATTTTTGAAAAGGTATGTAACGATGCCTATATGTCTCTTGAACGTACGAAAAAAACACTGTCCGCACAAAGCATGACTGATGCGGCGGTGGCTATATCGGAGGCAAGGAGAGTTGTGCTTATCGGTCTTGGTACCTCAGCTCAGGTAGCGGAGGATGCAAGCAATAAGCTTCTTCGTGCAGGCTGTAATTCAAGCTCGTATGCTGATACGCATATGCAGGCAATAGCGGTGTCTCAGCTTAAAAAAGGCGATGTAGTTATCGGAATATCTCAATCGGGCTCATCTAAGGATATAGTAGAATCTATGAAGATGGCAAGGGCGCACGGGGCAACAACGATATCAATTACCTCAAAGGAGCGCTCGCCCATAGCAAGGCAAAGCGATATACTGCTTTTGACGGACACGGAGGAAACGAGGCATAGCACCCTTGGGCTTAACTCCCACATTTCAAGGCTTGTTGTTATAGATGCCTTGTGCTATAAAATCGTTTATCAAAATTCTGCAAGAGCACATAGCGTAGGCGAAAGCGAGGCGGAGCTTCAATCAAAGCGTATAATCGAGTAAATCTACATTATTAATAGACGGAAAGCTTTACTCTAAGAGATTATAATTACTAAGGAGAGGAAAAATGAAAATTCTTGTTGTAAATGCCGGTAGCTCATCTCTTAAATATCAGCTTTTTGATATGGAAACAAGCGCGGTTTTGGCAAAGGGAATTTGCGAAAGGATAGGCATTGACGGTTCTATCACTCACAAGCGTCCCGAAAAAGCGGATTATAAGCTGAATGAAAGCCTTAACGACCATAAGGCGGCTGTTGAGCTTGTACTCAAACTTTTATGCGACCCCGAGCTTGGTGTTATATCCGGTGTTGATGAAATCGGCGCGGTTGGGCATAGGATAGCCCATGGCGGAGAAAAAATTCGCAAGTCAAGCATCCTGAAAGAAAAGGAGCTTGAATATCTTGAAAGCATAGTTGAAATAAATCCGCTTCACGGTCCCCCTGCTATAAGTGGGGTAAAGGCTTGCCGAAGTGTTATGCCTAATGTGGAGCACGTTGGTGTGTTTGACACATCCTATTATTCAACTATGGAGGAAAAGTCGTATATTTACCCAATTCCTTATGAGCTTTATGAAAAATATAAGATCCGCCGTTACGGCTTTCACGGTACATCACACAGATACGTGTGCGCCAAGGCGATGGATATTTTAGGAAAGAAGGACGCCAAAATAGTTACCTGTCACTTGGGTAACGGTTCTTCGATTACTGCCAGTGTAGGCGGCAAGGCAATTGACACATCTATGGGGTTTACCCCACAGGAGGGCGTTCCGATGGGAACAAGAAGCGGCTCTATTGACCCGACTATTGTACCTTATATAATGAAAAAGGAAGGTCTTTCCTGCGAAGAGGCTGAAAGGCTTCTTAATTCAAAATCAGGGCTGCTTGGCATCTCAAATATTTCAAGCGATTGCAGAGATTTAACCGATGCAATGGAAGCGGGGGATAAGAGGGCTAAGCTGGCTATGGACATTTTAGTCCACCACATTAAAAAAATTGTCGGCTCCTATGTAGCCGAAATGAATGGCATCGATGCACTTGTATTTACGGCGGGCGTGGGTGAAAATGACAGATATATCAGGCAAGGGGTTTGCCGTGATATGTCCTATCTCGGTATTGAGATTGATGAGGAGCTTAATTGGAGCTGTGCAAAGGGCTCGGAAATTGAGCTTACCAAAAAGGGAGCTAAGGCTCGTACATTTATCATCCCAACCAATGAAGAGTACATGATAGCACTCGATACATACAATCTAATTAAGTAATAAAAAATTTATATAAACCGAAAGGAAAAAAGAAAATGAAATCAGCTTACGAAATCAAAAAGGAAATCTGCGAAGTCGGCCACGCGCTTTACAACTTAGGATTTGTTGCAGCAAATGACGGTAACATCTCTGTTAAGGTTAGCGAAAATGAGTATTACTGCACTCCAACAGGCGTATCAAAGGGTGCTCTTACTCCTGATATGATTATTAAGGTTGACAGAAACGGAAACAAAATCGAAGGCAAGCTTAACCCTTCATCAGAAATCAAAATGCACATGCGCGTTTACCAAAAGCGTCCTGACGTTGGCGCAGTAGTTCACGCACATCCACCGATTGCAACTGCTTTCACAATTGCAGGCATCGACCTTGACCAATACATTCTCCCTGAGGCTGTTCTTACAATTGGTGAGGTTCCTACATGTGCATACGGAACACCTTCCACAATGGAAATTCCCGACTCACTTGAACCATACATCGAAAACCACGATGCATTCCTTCTCCAAAACCACGGTGCTTTGACAGTTGGATTTAGTCTTACAAAGGCTATGTTCGTTATGGAAGAGGTTGAATTTAACGCAAAGATTTGTAAATACGCAATGGAGCTTGGTGCAGTTCACGAAATTCCTAATGACCAATTGAAGAAGCTTATGGACCTTCGTAAGAAGATGAACCTCCCAGGCCGTCACCCGGGTATTGATTACGGTGAAGCAGAGTGCAAATGCGAAGCAAACGAAGAGCTTGTTGCTGAAATAACACGCAGAGTTATTGCAGCTCTCGGAAAGTAATTTTCTCCCAAAGCAATAAAGCAAAAAAGGAGATTGATTATGGCTATTAATTGGACAGATGCGCAAATTGAGCACATCGTAGCTACGGTTATGAAGGGGCTCAACGGTGTGGCTTCTGCTACCAAGGGCGAATATGACGGCGCAGGGTATAATGGCAAAAAATACATCGGAGTTTACGATGATATGAACGATGCCATAGATGCTGCGGAGCAGGGCTATAAGGCTATCCGTGCTATGTCTCTTGAAGAAAGGGAACGGGTTATTGCAATAATACGTGACCTTTGTCGCAAGGAGGCGCCTACGATGGCATCATTAGGTGTTGACGAAACCAAAATGGGCAGAGTTGACCATAAAACAGCTAAGCACGTTCTTGTTGCAGACAAGACTCCCGGCACCTCCGATATTGCCGCACAGGTGAAAACGGGTGACTACGGTCTCACCCTTACCGAAATGGCTCCTTTTGGAGTAGTAGGAAGTATTACACCAAGTACAAATCCATCTGAAACTGTTATTTGTAACAGTATAGGAATGATAGCTGCGGGTAACGGTGTTGTATTTAATCCCCACCCCAATGCTATCGCAACCTCAAATTATGCAGTAGATCTTATTAACCGAGCAAGCGCTATGGCGGGAGGCCCAAGGGTTCTCGTTTCAAGCGTTGTTAAGCCCACCCTTGACAGTGCAAGCATTATGTATAAGGACCCAAGAATCAAGCTTCTTGTTTGTACAGGCGGTCCCGGTGTTGTTAAAAGCGTATTGTCAAGCGGAAAAAAGGCAATTGGCGCAGGCGCAGGTAATCCACCTGTTATCGTTGATGACACTGCTGACATAAAGAAAGCAGGTAAGGATATTATTGACGGCTGCACCTTTGACAACAATCTTCCGTGCATAGCGGAAAAAGAGGTGTTTGCCTTTGCTAATATAGCAGACGAGCTTATCGATGCTATGAAGGCAAACGGTGCATATCTTATCAGCCGTGAGGAAGCCGATAAGCTTGCCGAGATTGTTCTTGTAGATAAAACAAATCCTAAAACAGGCATTACATCTAAAATTGTCAACCGTGATTGCGTTGGCAGAGATGCAAAGGTATTGCTTGAAAAAATCGGCATAACTGTGTGCGACAAAATTCGTTGTATAATTTGTGAAACGGATTTTATGCACGATTTTGTACAGCACGAGCTTATGATGCCAATTCTTCCAATAGTGAGAGTTAATAATATTGATGAGGCTATTGATTTAGCAGTAAAGGCAGAGCACGGCAACCGCCATACAGCCCACATGCACTCTAAAAATATTGATAATCTTACAAGATTTGCAAGAGCAGTTGAAACTACAATTTTTGTAAAGAATGCCCCATCCTACGCAGGCATAGGCTTTGGTGGAGAGGGACATACAACATTTACAATAGCAGGACCTACGGGAGAAGGAATTACAAGCGCTAAGAGCTTTACAAGGCTTCGCCGTTGCGTTCTTTCTGAAAGTTTTAGAATCATTTAATTATATTACAAGGCAAATTTGCCGATGGCTAAGTTTTAAGTAAAAACAGATGCTCTTCGGCAAGGAAGGAAAAAGAAATGAACATTTCATCATCACAGGTAGAGAGCATAGTTCGCAAGATTCTCGGTGAGATATCCCCATCCCCCGCTACATCTTGTGCAGGAGTTCCGAAGACTGCTAAGGTAGCAATGCTTACAGCTCCTAAGAAAATCGAGGTTAAGGAATTCCCTGTTCCACAGGTTGGCGACAACGATATCTTGGTTAAGGTTGAGGGCTGTGGCGTTTGCGGAACAGACGTTCACGAGTGGAAGGGCGACCCGTTTGGAATTATCCCTGTAACCCTCGGTCACGAAGGAACGGGCGAAATAGTTGCTCTTGGTAAAAACATTAAGGCTGATACTGCCGGAAATCCTATAAAGGTTGGCGATAAAATCGTTACCTCCGTTATTAGCTGCGGTGAATGCTTTGTTTGCCGCAATAAGCCTGCAAATACTAACCTTTGCGATAAGCAAGGCGTATTTGGACTTATCCCACACAGCGATACAAATCCACTTACAGGTTGGTTTGCTTCACATCTTCTCATTAGCGGCAAGGGCTCAACATATTTTGTTGTAAACGACCTTGACTTAAAGGAGAGAATGCTTCTTGAACTTGCTTGCGTTTGTGTACACGCACTTAAAAGAGCAAACACCACAGGTCTTATAAACTTCAATTCAAAGGTTCTCGTTCAAGGACTTGGTCCTGTTGGTCTTGTTATGATAAGCGTTTTAAGAGCAGCAGGTGTAAACCACATTGTTGCTATTGACGGCACACCGAAAAGGCTTGAAATGGCTAAGAGGCTTGGAGCAAAAACCGTTATCAGCTTCAAGGAAATTACATCTCTTGAAGAAAGAGTTAATCTTGTTAAGAGTGTTGCAAACGGCGTAGGCGTTGATTTCGCATTCCAATGCACAGGCGCACCTATGGCGGCAAAGGATATTTATGAGTATATCCGCCGTGGCGGTGGTATGTGTGAAATGGGCTTCTTTGTAAACAACGGAGAATACACCATTAACCCACACTTTGCAATGTGCAACAAGGAAATAAACGTTGTTGGCTCTTGGGATTACAGTGCGGACGACTATCCTACTACAATGGCGTTCCTCCGTCAGGCAAGAGAAATGAATATTCCTATTAAGGAGCTTATCACTCATACATTCCCACTTGATAAGCTTAATGAGGCTATGGAGGTTAACGTTTCACAGCAGGGCATTAAAATCTGCTACGTTGCCGAATAGCGTATAAAGACAAAGCAAAGGAGTTAAGCTATGGCTCTTGGAATGATAGAGGTTTATGGCTTTGCTACTGCAATAGTAGTGGCGGACGCTATGGCTAAGGCGGCTGACGTTTGTGTAGTTGCCATTGATAAAAACAAGCCTGCGGGCGGTGACTCTGCAAGGGTTCCTCTCGTAATGGCTATAAAAATTGAGGGCTCTGCTGCGGCGGTTGAAGCTGCAATTTTAACAGGAAAGGCAGAGGCTGAAAAAAGAGAATTGTATATTACCCATAAGGTAATTGCAAGGCAGAGTGAGGATATTGAGTGGTTTGCTCGTTTATCTGCTCTGGGCAAGGATAAATTAAGATAATATTAAATAAAAGGAGAACAAAACAATGATGGAAGCACTCGGAATGGTAGAAACAAGAGGTCTTGTAGCTGCAATTGAAGCGGCAGATGCAATGGTAAAGGCAGCAAACGTAGTTCTTATCGGTAGCGAAAAAATCGGTAGCGGACTTGTAAGCGTATTGGTTCGCGGTGATGTTGGAGCAGTTAAGGCAGCAGTTGAAGCAGGAAGCGCAGCAGCTACTTCTCTTGGTGAGGTAATTGCAACACACGTAATTCCAAGACCACACGCAGACGTTGAAAAGCTTCTTCCTATTATAAAATAATTTAAGGAATTTATAGTATGAAGGCAATAGCGTTACTTGAAGTGCAGGCTATGGTAGCCGCAATCACAGGACTTGACGCTATGGTAAAGGCAGCAGATGTAAAGCTCATTCACGTGGAAAAGCGCTTAGGCGGCAGGCTGGTAACGGTAGTTGTCGAGGGCGAGGTTTCCGCAGTGACAGCGGCGCTTGAAGCAGGCGCAGCTGCGGCTAGTGAAGTAGGAAATGTCAAGAGCTGTGAGGTTATAGCACGCCCACACCCTGATGTTATGAAATTCTTAACAACAGGCTGAGCAGTGGTATTTAGTTTTTTAAAGCTTAGGCTTTGAAATAAAACAAACAAATGATAATAATTTTTATAGGAGGATTTTAAAATGGAAGCACTCGGAATGGTAGAAACAAGAGGTCTTGTTGCTGCAATTGAGGCGGCTGATGCAATGGTAAAGGCTGCAAACGTAGTTCTTATCGGTAGCGAAAAAATCGGTAGCGGACTTGTAAGCGTTATGGTTCGTGGCGATGTTGGTGCAGTTAAGGCAGCGGTTGAAGCAGGAAGCGCAGCAGCTACTTCCCTTGGCGAGGTAATTGCAACACATGTAATTCCAAGACCACACGCAGATGTTGAAAAGCTTCTTCCATCTATTAAATAAGAACATACGGAGTAAAATTTTACTTCCTAAAATCGTAATAATAGAAGGCAAAGCTTTCAGTACCCAAAGGGCGCATGCCCTTGGGGTACTGCAAAAGAGCTTAACAGGAACAGAGGTTGAGCTTTTTTGCAGTACGAGTCTAAATTCACGCAAAAAAGAATTGAAGGGGTGAAATAATGGATATTTCAACAGAAAAAATAGCAGAAATGGTAAAGCACGTTCTTCTTGAAATGAATGGAGAAGCAAAAATAGAAAATGCAAACGAGGGCGGTATTCCCATAGGCGTTTCAAACAGACATATACACCTTTCAAAAAATGACCTTGAAACTCTTTTTGGCACAGGCTACGAGCTTACTCCGATAAAGGAGCTTTCACAGCCGGGTCAATACGCCTGCAAGGAGCAGCTAACCATTATAGGTCCTTCAATGAGACCGATAGAAAACGTAAGAGTTCTCGGTCCTGTAAGAAAAGCCTCTCAGGTTGAGATATCCGCAACGGATTCTTATGTTCTTAAAGTTAAGCCGCCTGTTAGAGAATCAGGTAACATAAAGGATTCCTCTCCCATAAGAATAGTAGGTCCTAAGGGAGTAGTTGAGCTAACAGAGGGCTGTATAATAGCCAACAGACACATACATATGTCTCCCGAGGATGCAAGAAAGTTCGGTGTTTGTGACGGAGATTATGTGGACATTGATGTAAACGGTAAGCGCCGTACAAGGTGGTTTGACGTTCAAATAAGAGTTCACAAGGACTTTCGCTTGGAAATGCACGTAGATACAGACGATGCAAACGCAGCGGGCATAGGAAACGGTTTTATTGTAACGGTTGTAAAGTGAGGTAAGAAAAATGTTAAAGGGAATTATCAGAGGGAACATAGTTTCCACAAGAAAGCAGGAATCCTTGGTTGGAAGCAAGTTTATGGAGGTGCAGCTTATAAAAAACGGTAGCTGTACAGATGAATATATAATTGCAATCGACTCTGTGGGAGCAGGCATAGGTGAAACTGTTCTTATTACCACAGGAAGCTCTGCAAGGCTTGCATTACATAACACAAGCAGCCCTGTGGATGCAGTTATAGTAGGTATTGTTGACTAACTAAAAAGCTTCTGGTTTATTATTGCGAAAGGAAGAAAAAATGCAAGAGCTTAAAAATTTAATGCGTGACTTGGGCATTGTAGGTGCCGGAGGTGCAGGCTTTCCATCTTATGCTAAGCTTGCAGAAGGGGCAGACATTCTCCTTATAAACGGTGCGGAATGCGAACCTCTTCTTGGTACGGACTACATACTTTTAAGAGATGAACTTGATATGGTTCTTCAAGGCATTTTAGAGGTGCTTGCTAACACAAGCATTTCAAAGGCGTACATAGGAGTTAAAGCGCATAACGCTGAGCGACTGGGCTGGAAGGACGGCGAAAGGCTGGCGGAGGGCGTTTATGCAAGAGCCTTGCCGGATGTTTACCCGTTAGGTGACGAGATATGCCTTATATACGAGGCAACAGGCAGGCTTGTAAAGCCGGGTAAGTTACCTATTACCCAGGGTGTTATAGTATATAATGTTGAAACTATGTATAACCTTGGCAGAGGTGTAAGATTTAATGAGCCTGTAACCTCAAAATGGTTGACTGTCGGCGGAGATATTAAAAGCCCAACAGTAATAAAGGTTCCCTTGGGTACAAGGATAGCGGACATATTTGAAAGGCTTAATATAGTAGTTAAGGAAGGGTACACGGTTATTGACGGCGGTCCCTCAATGGGAAAGGTTATAAATCACCAAAAATACGCTGTGAATAAAACCACAAAGGGAATACTTATTCTTCCTGACAACACACAAGCAATTCTTTCTAAAAAAACAAACGGTGATTTGGCTATAAAAAGGGCGGAAACCGCTTGCTGTCAGTGTACAAGGTGTACCGATATGTGTCCAAGACACCTCCTTGGCTATCCCCTTGAACCCCACAAAATGGTAAGAACATCAATGGGCGTTGCAGAGGTTATGCCCGAAATGGTAATCAGCGCAACTCTTTGCTGCGGCTGTGGAGTTTGTGAGAGTCTTGCTTGCAACCAAGGAATTTCTCCAAGGGCTGTTATAGATAATTACAAGAGATTACTTTCTAAAAACAGACTCCGCTTTGACAAAAACGGCGAATACGGTGTAAAGCCCGAGCGAGAGTACAGGATGCTTCCATATAAAAAATGGATGAGTGTTTTGGGTATATCCAAATTCGACAAGGATATTAGCTTTGGCGGCGAAATAAATGATTTTTCAAGAGTTGAGCTGAGTCTTTCAAGACACATAGGAATACCAAGCATACCCGCAGTTAAGGATGGCGACGTTGTAAAAGAGGGGGATTTGATTGCAAATGCAGCAGACGGACTTTCCTTGCCACAGCACGCATCCATTTTTGGCAGAGTTACTCTTGGTAACGATAAAATAATAATTGATAAGGTAAGATAAGATGTATAAGGCTATTGGTGTTATAGAATTAAAAAGCATACCTAAGGGTGTAGAGGCGGCAGATGCGGCATTAAAAAGTGCAGGAATTGAAATGGTGTCAGCCCATCCCTCCTGCCCGGGAAAGTATGAAATTATACTAACAGGATCCGTATCTAATGTTACCGCAGCCGTTTCTCACGTTACAGGAAGGTTTGACGGTTATGTAATAGATTCCTCCATTATGGGAAGAATAGACGAGCAGGTTATTAAGGCACTTTTTGGCACGCAAACAGGCATAAAGGGCGGCTCACTCGGACTTATAGAAACCTTCTCCGCTTCAAGTGCAATTAAGGCGGCGGATATAGCAGTTAAGACCGCAAGAGTGGAAATATACGATTTAAGAGTGTCAAGAGGTATGGGCGGTAAGGGTGTAGTTATGCTCACAGGTGATGTGGGTGACGTTACCGCAGCCGTTGAAGCCGGAGCAAATTATGCAAAGGAGCTATCAACCCTATCCTCGTTTACAGTAATAGCAGCTCCCCATGAGGAGCTTTGGGAGCAAATGTAAGGAGAGCAGTTATGGAAAATATTAAATTCATAATTGAGAAAAGTTCAAGAATACAGAAGCTTATAGACAAGCTTTACGAAAGCATGCCCGAGATTGAGTCAGCAAGAGGCAAGCTTGTAACTGAAAGCTACAAGATGACTGAAAATCTTCCGATAATCAAGCGCAGAAGCGCAGCCTTTGCTCATATTCTTAAAAACATACCGATTGTTATAAGAGATAATGAGCTTATTGTCGGAAGTGCAACGGTTGCTCCCCGTGGCTGTCAGGTTTTCCCGGAGTATTCATATGAATGGCTTCTTTCAGAGCTTGATACTGTATCACAAAGGGCAGCAGACCCATTTTACATAAGCGAAAAAACGAAGGCAGACCTTCGTGAGATATATCCATGGTGGAGTGGCAAAACCACAAGCGACTTAGCAAAAGCTAATATGGCTCCCGAGGCGTATGAGGCGTTTACCGAGCACTCCATCTTCACCCCCGGAAACTATTTTTATAACGGAATCGGACACGTTTGCGTAGATTACGGCAAGGTTATGAAAATTGGTTACAGAGGAATTATAGCAGAGGCAGAGGCAGCCCTGTCCAAGCTTGAAATTTCAGACGGCGATTACGTTTCAAGAAGCAATTTCTTAAATGCGGTAATTGAAAGCTGTGAGGCGGTTATCGAATACGCACGCAGATACAGTGCTCTTGCAAAGGAGCTTGCCGCAAGGGAAACAAATCCTGAAAGAAAGCGTGAGCTTGAAATAATTTCTAAAAACTGCGCAAGGGTTCCTGAGTTTGGTGCAACAAGCTTCTATGAGGCTTGCCAAGCGTTTTGGTTTGTTCAGCTTCTTTTGCAGGTTGAATCAAGCGGACATTCTATCTCTCCGGGTAGATTTGACCAATATATGTATCCGTATTTCAAAAAGGATATTGATGAGGGAAAAATCACATACGAAAGGGCACAAGAGCTTCTTGATTGCCTTTGGGTAAAATTTAACGATATAAACAAGGTAAGAGATGCGGCATCAGCAGACGGCTTTGCAGGCTACGGAATGTTCCAAAACCTTATTGTAGGCGGACAGAATATTCATGGTATGGACGCAACGAATGACCTTTCTTATATGTGCATTGAAGCGGCTATGCACGTTCCCCTTCCACAGCCATCAATTTCCATAAGAGTATGGAATGGCTCGCCTGAGCCCTTGCTCATTAAGGCAGCGGCTCTTACAAGGCTTGGCACAGGCTTGCCCGCTTACTATAACGATGAAATAATTATCCCCTCTATTATGGCAAGAGGACTTACCCTTGAAGACGCAAGAGATTACTGTATAATCGGATGTGTTGAGCCTCAAAAGGCAGGAAAGACAGACGGCTGGCATGATGCGGCATTTTTCAATATGTGCCGTCCCTTAGAGCTTGCCTTTTCAAACGGATATGATAAGGGTAAGAAAATAGGACCCGACACAGGTGATGTGGCTGACATGAAAACCTTTGAGGAGTTTTATAATGCGTATAAGACTCAGCAAAGCTATATGATAAAGCTGCTTGTAAATGCAAACAACGCCATAGATATGGCGCACGCGGTTAGATGTCCGCTTCCCTTCCAATCCTGTATGGTAGAGGACTGTATTGGCAGGGGCAAATCATTACAAGAGGGCGGAGCAATATATAACTTCACAGGTCCCCAGGGCTTTGGTATAGCTAATAATACAGACGGTCTTGTAGCTATTAAAAAGCTTGTGTTTGAAGAAAAGAGATTTTCTCTTGCAGAGCTGAGAGAGGCATTGAAGGCTAACTTCGGCTACGGAGTAAAGGGTGCGGCGGCAGAAAGGCTTACTACTGAGATTGCAGGTGAGCTTGTTAGACGCGGCATTGACATAAACGAGGGCGTTATACGCACAATTTACGATGAGGTAACTAACCAAACCTCCCTTACCGATGCACAAAGGGCAAGGTACAAGGAAATAAAGCGTCTTATAGAGGAGGAAGCTCCTAAGTACGGAAACGATATTTACGATGTGGATATGTTTGCCCGTGATGTAGCTAACAGCTATACTAAGGAGGTTGAAAAGTATAAAAATGCCCGCGGAGGTATTTTCCAAGCAGGTCTTTACCCTGTATCAGCCAATGTTCCTCTTGGTGCAAGCACAGGCGCAACCCCGGACGGCAGGCTTGCTTATACTCCATTAGCAGACGGTATAGGTCCAGCATCAGGCAGGGACGTAAAGGGACCAACAGCAACAGCAAATTCTGTTGCTAAGCTTGAACAGGGCGTTGCATCTAACGGAACGCTTCTTAACCAAAAGTTCCACCCCTCAGCCCTTGCGGGAATGAGTGGACTTTCAAAATTCGTTGCCCTTATCCGTTCATATTTTGACCAAAAGGGTATGCACGTTCAATTTAACGTAGTAACTAAGGAAACCTTGCTTGATGCACAAAAGAACCCTGAAAAATATAAAACCTTGGTAGTTAGAGTTGCAGGATACAGTGCGCTGTTTACAACACTGTCCCGTTCACTCCAAGACGATATTATTAACAGAACAGAGCAGGGCTGGTAAAAAAGTATAAAGAAAAGAGGTGAGATTGGGTGCCACAAAGCATAAAGGGCAGAATATTTAATATTCAACGCTTTTCAATTCACGATGGACCGGGAATAAGAACGATAGTCTTTTTCAAGGGCTGCTTTATGAGATGCGCGTGGTGCTGCAATCCCGAATCTCAAAATAAACAAATAGAAACCATTATTGAAAAGGACAAGGAAAAAACAGTTGGCTATGATGTAGCTGTTTCAGATATTATGCCTGAAATCCTGTCGGATTTACCCTTTTACAGAAGAAGCGGTGGGGGTGTAACACTCTCAGGCGGCGAGGTTCTTTGCCAGGCGGATTTTGCAAGGGAGCTTTTAAAGGCTTGTAAGGAGCAGGGGCTTCACACAGCCGTGGAGTCAGCAGCATCCTCCCCCTTTTCAGAAATTGAAAAAATACTTCCGTATGTTGACCTTTATCTTATGGATATAAAGCATATGGACAGCGAAAAGCATAAGGAATATACCGCAGTAGGTAACGAAAGAATACTTGAAAATGCAAAAAGGATAGCGCAAAGCGGAGTAGAGCTTATAATAAGAACGCCTGTTATACCGGGCTTTAACGATACCCCACAGGAAATAAGAGCTATATCTCATTTTGCAAAAACCTTGCCCGGTGTGCGTGAGCATCACCTCTTACCGTATCATAGATTAGGTATGGACAAGTATAAGGGGCTTGGAAGAAAATATTCCTTACCTGAAATAGAGCCGCCGTCAAGGGAAAAAATGGAATACCTTTTGTCAGTAGCGGAAACCTCAGGGCTTAAATGTAAAATTGGAGGCTAAAATGGAGCTTAAAGAAAATATGAGAATAGTGCAGGAGTTAGTACCCGGTAAGCAGATAACTCTTTGCCATATAATAGCAAATCCCGATGATGTGCTTTATACCAAATTGGGACTTGACCCAAAGACAGACTATACAAGAAGCGCAATTGGTGTTTTGACAGTATCTCCTGCGGAAAGTGCGGTAATTGCCGCTGATATTTCCATAAAGTCATCAGGTGCTGAAATTGGATTTGTTGATAGATTTACAGGAACACTTATTATCTCGGGAAGTGTATCAAGTGTGGAATCAGCGTTTACCGCAATAAGAGAGTATTTTACCACCAAGCTTGCATACGTTTGCTGTGACATAACTAAAACATAATGAAAAAAATTATTCTAATAGGCAGGGTTGCGGCAGGAAAAACAACCTTAACCCAAGCGCTAAACGGTGAGGAAATTCACTATTACAAAACGCAGTATATAAATTACCTTGACACAATAATAGATACCCCCGGTGAATATACGGAATTAAGGCAAACAAGCGGTGCGCTTGCGCTGTATGCATATGAGGCTGACGTTGTTGGTCTTGTGCTTTCGGCAAACGAGCCCTATTCCATTTTCTCCCCTTGTATTACAAGCCTTGTAAACAGGGAGGTTGTGGGTATCATAACAGGTATAGATAAGCCTGATGCCAACCCTGAAAGGGTTGAAAGGTGGCTAAGGCTGGCAGGCTGCAAGAAAATATTCCCTGTTAGCGCATATACAGGAGAGGGGCTTGATGCTCTTATAGAATTTCTTGCGGATGATGAAAAGGAATTGGAGGCTATGCGTAAAAAATGAGCAGGACCCAAATAATAGCATTTGCAAATAACAAGGGCGGAAGCGGTAAAACCACAAGCTGCTCTAATATAGGCTGTGCCCTTTCAATGATGGGCAAAAGGGTGCTTATCATAGACGGAGATATGCAGCTAAACTTAACCCTTTCCTTTTTTGATGAGGAAAAGGCGCTGGAATATGCAAGCAACGGAAAAAACATATATACAGCGGTAAAGGAAGAAAAGGACTTGTCCGACTTTGTAGTGGCTACGGATTATGAGGGACTTGATATAATACCCTCAACCTCTCTTATGAGTGCTATCGAGTTTGACCTTTTCCCAAAGTGGCAAAGGGAATTTATACTTAAAAAATGCTTAGAGCCAATAAGAGCACGGGGCTATTATGATTACATACTTATAGATTCACCACCAACTCTCGGCGGCTGGGTTATGAATATTATGTGCGCCTCCGACTTTGTAGTAATTCCCGTTGAAGCAAGCCCATGGGGACTTTTCGGCCTTGCTAATATGTTTGATTTTATAGGCAAGGTGAGAGAAATATCTCCGCGCTTACAGATTATGGGAATTATGGTAACCAAAGCAGACGAAAGAAAGAATTACTTTAAGGAAACCCTTAAAACCCTTAGAGAGTCAGAGGATGTAAGAGTTTTTGAGGAATACGTAAGAGTTGACAGTGCTATTGAATGGTCACAGGATAATAGCAAGCCTGTTGTAGCCTACAAGAAGTATTCAAGAAGTGCCTTGGAATACAAAAAACTCGCAAAGGAGATAGTAGAATATGCCAATAGGTAAAAATGCCATAAAAAGAGTTACCAACAACGGTTACTCAAATGTAAAAACAGCAGCTCCCGATATGGAAAACAGTGTAGAAGTAAAGGAAGCGCCGGCTTTGGTAGCGGAGGAAAAAGTAAGTGCAAAAAAGACCTCTGCAAAGACCCCCTCAAAGGCGGCTGAAACAAAAAAGGCAGCTGACACAAAGGTAAGTGCAGAAAAAAAGACAACAGGCACAAAAGCTCCTAAAAAGAGCATGGAAGCAGAGCCTGAGCTTTCACCTGTAAAAACTGTTGAAAAAGTTGTTAAAAAGACAAGCAAAGCACAAAAAAGACAAGGGGACGGCTACGTCAACTTAGGCGGAGAGTTACCGTATTATCTATTATAAAATTTTAGCCTTACGGTATGTCCTGTAAGGCTAATTGTATTATTGTGGTATAAAAAATTCTGCTATTTGGTTGTCAAAGTGGTAAAAAATAAAATAAAAGTGTAAACCTGTGGTTGTTTTCTCCCCACTCAACCATTGGTTTGTTGATTTTTTGCAAGAAACAGTTTAAGCTATAATTGTAAGACAGGAGGCGATTAAGGTGAATCAAGAAAAAATAGGGAAATTTATTGCAGAATGCAGAAGGAAGCAGGGCTTAACCCAATTACAATTGGCGGAAAAGCTGTACGTTACAGACAGGGCAGTGTCCAAATGGGAAAACGGAAGGTCAATGCCTGACTCGTCAATTATGTTGGAACTTTGCAAAATTCTAAAAATCACGGTAAACGATTTATTAAGTGGGGAGGCTGTTACAATGGATAACTATAATGAAAAATTAGAAAACAATCTTATAAATGCGGTAAAGGAAAAGGAAAGGGCAGACAGGCATTTATTACGGTTAGAAACCGTTTTTGGCTTTATATCAAGTATAGTTTTTCTTTCCTTGATTTTTATTGCATCTTATGCTGATATGGCAAATTGGTTGCGAATTGTACTGATACTACTTGGCTTTTTGCCCTTAGTTGCGTTTATTCCCTTTGCAATTAAAATTGAGCAAACAGCGGGATATTATGAGTGTGCAAAATGTAACCACAAGTATGTTCCAACATTTAAAAGCGTATTCTTTTCAATGCATACAGGCAGAACAAGGTATATGAAATGCCCGAAATGTAAAGAAAAATCCTGGCATAAAAAGGTAATAAACAAGGATTAGAAAATGCTCAGCCGAAATTGATATGCACCTCCAAAAGTGTCTAACTTTTGGGGTGCATATCATTTTCTGCTCTTTTTGTTATATTTTCACAAAAATCAGCATTGTATGATAGAAAATGTGTTGAAATTATACATAATTTCTGAAAATTCATTGAACGAATAATTAAAAGAACTTGAAACGTGTTGAAAAAAATTCCGTGAGTGATATACTGAAATTAGAAAATAAAAGTAACTTTTTGGCTAAAACAACCGTCATATAGGGTGAAAAGAAAAATTATAAGGGGTGAAATACATGAAAAAATGCCTATCTTTGATTTTAGCAGCAATAATGCTTTTAACACTGCTTATGTCCTGTGCTAAGCCACAGGGAAATGGCGTAAGCTCCTTTGATGGCACAAGCCAAGACAGTGTGGGAGATAACAGCATAAAGCCCACAAGTAGCTTGCCAAGCGTATCCTCGGACACACCGCCAAAGGAGGATGAGGGTCAAAGTGAGCAACCAAGCAGCAATCAAGCGCAAAGCCCTTCTGACCCACCGAGCGACAGCCAAGGAGAAAATCCAAGCGCACCTGCGCAAAGCGTGGTAACATCCACGTGGCAATATACCTATGATTACGGCTTTCATCAGCGTAATTTTGCCACGTTGCTTGTTGATTACGGCTATTTGCGAGGTGATTTTGAAGGTATTATAGAGCCGGAAGATATAGTTGCTGGCGACAGTATCACCGTTGAATATACGGGAAGCGTGCTAATTGAAGAAAAATACCCTTCTTCAATCTCTTTAAACGGAGAGGTAAAGTCAGTCACCTTTAATTATGCCGAGGTTGTACACCTTGTGGGCATGTCACACAATCTTATAGAGCAAATCAAAGCATACTACACCTATAGTGACGCTATGGTTATACTTGACAGAAGCGGTAATTTTACAACCCTGGATGAATATAAGGGTGGCGAAATTTACTTGGTTACCGACCAAAAAAGATATGCAGAAAACGAAAAAGCGGAAATACCAAGCAAAAGGTATCCTATTGCCTGTATGCTCGCCTATAATCCAAGAGATTTAGAGGCAGGAAAACCACCGTCTGTGCCGCCTGAAAAAATCACAGCTGAATTAAGAAACAAAAAGGTATCTATTGACCTTGACCGTCACGATTTATACGACTATATAGACGAAGAATTTAAAGACTATGAAAGATTTTACGCAGGCTATATAGGCAAAAATAAAAATGGCAACGCTTTCATAGAATATGCGCCAAATATTCATAAATATACTGTGTTAATTTCATATACCGATGAAAGCGGCTCATCGTATCCGCAAATAAAAAGCAAAATAAGCAAATGTCTTGCAAATGATTCTTACAGTGTTGCGGTGGATTTGCAGGAGGTTTCAAGCAATCAAATTTTGCTGACATTCCCCGATTTTGATACTTATTTCAGTTGTCAGGAAACGCTTTTAAACGAGCTTAGCTTACTTGATTGTGTTGAAAAAATTCATGTAAGCTATATAGGCGCGCAAAACGGAAGTGTCACAGTGGAAAACCCATATGAAATATATGCGGATTTAAGCTCTACCATTGTAAATGAAAACAGATTCTTCGCAACGTACAATGAGTTTTATAAGGCATTTGGCTCTAAAATGGCAGGCAACGATGGCTTAAAAAGAATATCTCAACTGACCTTTAATAACAATTATGTCTTTGCTGTGGTAAATAATCACTATCGAGAATTTTTAATAAGTGATGCAAGGCTTGTAGGCGATACCGTGTACTTTACCTTCAATAATTACGATACGGTATACGAAGAACAGGATTACAAGGAGCAAAAGCACGTTTGCGTGTTAGTCTTGCCAAAGAGTGAAATAGGAAATGTGCCTAAAAATGTAACTGTAAAAGCTCTTGATGTGCCTATTTATGTTGACGGCGTTGCTGAAATGGTAGATGTTGGTACTGCCATTATAATTGCTCTTGAGGATTTTTACAAAATCTACGATACAACATTGCCAAAGGATTATATTTGTACCGCAAAACAAACAGTGGGTCCGGATGATAATTATTGGTATATAAGCATTTATCACAAATATGTAGGAAATCCTCCTCTGCTTGAAGAAAACGTATTTAATGAATCGGCATACGGTGCATTTTACACGATATCTAAGCTTGACGGAAGTATTAAAGAGGTAAGGGCTCTTTCCCAAAAGAAAAAAATATACACAACTGAGCTTCAAATGAACTACATTTTTTGGTACAAGATTTTTGCGCCAACGTGGGAACGCCTTGCAACCTTGGTTATAGATAACGGATTTTTAGAGGATGGCTTTGAAGACATCGTTCTTCCCGATGATATTGTGGCAGGAGATATAGTTACAATAAAAAACACGGGAGAATGGCTAAATCGACAGGTGTATTTGCTCAGCCATTGGAGTCTTATAAAGGGCGAGGTTGTAGATTTTACAGTCGAGTATGCGGACGTTCTTCATCTGACGGGCGAGGACTTTGATATAAGTAAAATTAAGGAAAACTATGATTTTACAGATAATTACGTAATTTTAGACCGAGAGGGCAGATTTGTCACCCTTGATGAATATACGGGAAACGAAATATATCTTGTGGCTGACCAAAAAAGGCTTGCGCTTTATAACGAGGGGGAAAAATATCCCATTGCCTGTATGCTCGCCTATAATCCAAGAGATTTAGAGGCAGGAAAACCACCTGTCATAGAGCATAATATAACAGAGGCGCAGGCGCTTGAAATAGCAAGAAGCCATTTCTATGCCAACGGAGTAAGAGAGGACTGCGTTTATACGGTAACGGTGAAGGATTACTATGAAGACTATTGGTTGGTTTACTTTGACGAAGAACCAATAAACGGTGGTGTGCATATTGAAAGAAGCTATTGCTACACCATTCACAAGGGAACGGGCGAAATAGTTATGATTGAAATAGCGGAATAATAAAAAAGCTGACACTCTTTGGCTAATTAAAAGCAATTAGCTAAAGAGTGTCAAATTTTTCAATTATAAAGCTTTTTCTAAGCGTGTACGGATTGCCTTAATAAAGTCAGCGGTGTTTACAGCGGTAGCGGTAACGCCGGGCTCAACCAAGCCAACCAAGTCCTTTGTCATAATGCCGTCATTTAAGGTGTCAATACAAGCGCTTTCAAGCTTGTTTGCAAAGTCAACAAGGTCACAAAGACCGTCAAGCTCACCACGCTTGCGCAAAGCACCTGACCAAGCGTAAATTGTTGCCATTGGGTTTGTAGAGGTTTCCTCACCCTTTAAGTATCTGTAATAGTGGCGTGTAACTGTACCGTGTGCCGCCTCATACTCATATTTTCCGTCAGGGGAAACAAGAACAGAGGTCATCATAGCAAGGGAGCCAAATGCGGTAGAAACCATATCTGACATAACGTCACCGTCATAGTTCTTGCAAGCCCAAATATAACCGCCCTCACTCCTTATAACTCTGGCAACCGCATCATCAATCAAGGTGTAGAAGTAGGTAATTCCAAGCTCCTCAAATTTTGCCTTATAGCACTCATCGTAAATTTCTTGGAAAATCAGCTTAAAGGTTTGGTCGTACTGCTTTGAAATAGTGTCCTTTGTTGCAAACCAAAGGTCTTGCTTTGTGTTGATAGCATAGTTAAAGCAGGAGTGCGCAAAGGAACGAATAGAACTATCTTTATTATACTGTCCTTGCAAAACACCGGGACACTCAAAGTTATAAATTTCTTTATTGAAAATTTCGTTACCGTCTTTATCTGTGAAAATAAGTTTTGCACTGCCTTCCCTTGGCGCACGGAATTCAGTTGCCTTATATACATCACCGTAAGCGTGACGGGCAATTGTAATCGGCTTTTTCCAGTTGCGAACTGCGGGCTTAATTGAGTCAATCAAAATAGGCGCGCGGAAAACCGTACCGTCAAGTATAGCGCGGATAGTACCGTTAGGGCTTTTCCACATTTCGGTAAGGTTATATTCTTCAACACGCTGCTTGTTTGGTGTAATAGTTGCGCATTTAACGGAAACACCGTATTTTTGATTTGCGTATGCGGCATCAAAGGTAACTTGGTCCTTTGTTTTCTCACGCTCGGGCAAGCCAAGGTCATAATATTCGGTTTTTAAGTCTATAAAAGGAAGTAAAAGCTCGTCCTTTATCATCCTCCAAATAATTCTTGTCATTTCGTCCCCGTCCATCTCAACAAGGGGGGTAGTCATCTTGATTTTTTCCATCTTTTTGCCTCTTTCATCATTAATTATTAGCATTATACAACAATGTAAATAAATTTTCAATACCTACTTATAAAATAAATGCGCGAAAATTGTTGACAAGTGAGGGTGTGTGGGTATATAATATATTTTAACATAGTATTTCGCTAAAATTTTGCTGAATAATTAGTGAATATTGTGAATAATTAATCGTTAGGAGAAAATTATGTTCTATTTTGGTTACTTTTATTATTATTTTTACCATAAGATAGCATAGTTTTTTCACGCGGTTATATTTTTATTTCCGCCTATGGCGGTATTTTTATTTTTATAGACGGGGTCGCTTGGGGGTCAGTTTATGGTTTGGGATTACATTGTTTTAATTTTATATGCTTTAAGCATGGTGGCAATTGCTTACTTTACAAGAAAGAGAAGTAAGTCGGTTGACGATTTCTTGCACGCAGGCAAGAAGGGCATTAACGGTTGGATGAGCGCCTTTGCTTACGGCACTACATATTTTTCAGCGGTCGTTTTTGTAGGCTACGCAGGTAAATTCGGTTCATCCTTTGGTCTTGCATCCGTTTGGATAGGCATTGCAAACGCAGTCATAGGCTCACTTATCGCTTGGCTTGTTTTGGCAAGACGCACAAAGAATATGACTGTGCGCTTAAATTCAAAAACAATGCCGGATTTCTTTGAGAAAAGGTATGAAAGCAAGAATTTGAAATTTGTGTCCGCGGTTGTAATCTTTATTTTTTTAATTCCTTATTCCGCATCGGTTTACAGTGGTCTTAGCAGCCTTTTTGAGTTTGTTTTCGGTATTGAGGGCTGGATAGTAATGCTTGCCTTGGCACTTTTAACCGCAGTATATCTTTTCTTTGGCGGTTACTTTGCAACAGCCTTGTCCGACTTTATTCAAGGCATTATAATGCTGTTTGGTGTTGTAATTATGGTTATTTTGTTCCTTTGCAACGACAATGTTAATTGGGACCTTAGCAGGCTGACAAGTGATGTTAATAAGACTTGGTTCACCTTCGGTAGCACAAACGGCGGCTTCTTTGGCAGCACAATGACCCTTTTGTCACTTATTTTCTTAACGTCCTTTGGGGTGTGGGCTTTGCCGCAAACGATACACAAATATTACGCAATCAGAGATAAAAAGGCCATTACACAGGGTACTATCGTATCAACGGTATTTGCCTTGGTTATTGGCTTTGGCGCATACTTTGTTGGCGCACTGTCGGGTCTTTTCCCCACTGAGCTTTTGGCAGGGGTAAAGGGAGATAACATTATTCCCGTGCTTTTAAAGGAGGTTATCCCTGTTGGACTTATTGGTGTTATTGCAGTTTTAATTCTTTCTGCAAGCATGTCCACCCTTTCATCCGTTTCTCTTGCGTCTGCCTCCGTTGTTGCGGTGGACTTGTATAAGGGCAAGATAAATGAGAAAGCAAGCGATAAGCGTGTAAATATTGTAATGAAGTCACTTTGTTTGGTGTTTATTGCAATTTCCGTTATTTTGGCTATATTGAATGAGGAAGCAAATTTCAGCGCTATCGCTTATATGATGGGTATTAGCTGGGGTACATTGGCAGGATGCTTTATTGGTCCCTTTGTCCTTGGAGTTATTTGGAAAAGGGTTACAAAGAGCGCGGTTTGGACATCTATTATTTCTTGCCTTGTATTGACCGCTACCTTGATAATAGTTCTCGGCTACAACCATCCAAATTGCACAGGTACATTTGGTTCAGCCTTTGTAAACGGTATTAACTGTTCGCCAATGATAGGCTCTATTTGTATGATATTCTCTTTGATTATTACAACGGTTGTAAGCTTGCTTACCAAACAGCCAAGTGATGAGGCAATTTACAACGCGTTTGAAAAACCAATCGAAAATGAGGTTTAAGATATGATTTTTGCAAAAGAAGAAACACTTTCAAGGCAGGAGATGGAAAAAATCCAGCTTGAAAGACTTAAAGAAACGGTAAATAGGGTATATGAAAAGGTTTTGCCCTACCGTGAAAAAATGGATAAAATCGGCTTAAAGCCGGATGATATAAAAAGCTTAAAGGATTTGTCCCGTCTTCCCTTCGTTACAAAGCAGGACCTACGAGATAATTATCCCTTCGGTCTTTTCGCAGTACCAAAGGAGGACTTGCTCCGTATCCACGCATCCAGCGGCACAACGGGTAAGCCAACGGTTGTAGGCTACACACAGGGGGATATGGATGTTTGGACCGAGTGTGTTTCCCGTATTGCCTGCGCAGGGGGAGCAACACCAAAGGACGTGGCGCAAATTTGCTTTGGCTACGGTATGTTTACAGGTGCCTTGGGCTTACACTACGGGCTTGAAAATATAGGAGCAACAATAGTGCCATCATCCACAGGTAACTCGGAAAAGCAAATTATGTATATGAAGGACTTCGGCACTACCTTGTTAGTAGCAACACCGTCCTACGCCCTTCGCTTGGCTGAGGTTGCAAGGGAAATGGGAGTTGACCCTAAAACTGACTTGCAGGTTAAAATAGGCTTAGTGGGTAGTGAGCTTTTAACTGATGCTATGCGTGATGAAATGCATAAGTATTGGGGAGAAGATATGCTTGTTACATCAAACTACGGCATGAGTGAGCTAATGGGCCCCGGCGTTTCAGGTGAGTGCGAATATATGTGCGGTATGCACATTAACGAGGACTTCTTTATCCCTGAAATTATCAACCCCGAGACAGGCGAGGTTTTGCCAGAGGGTGAATGGGGCGAGCTTGTTATCACTTGTATAAAGAAGGAGGCGCTCCCTCTTATCAGGTACAGAACAAAGGATATTACAAGGCTTATCTATGAGCCCTGCAAATGCGGAAGAACAACGGTTAGGATGGAAAACCTGTCAGGCAGAAGCGATGATATGCTTAAAATCCGCGGCGTAAATGTATTCCCGAGCCAGATTGAAGAGGTTGTGTTAAGCGTACAGGGTCTTGGCCCTCACTATGAAATTATAGTTGAGCGTGATGGCTATGCAGATAAGCTTTCTGTCCGTGTTGAGCTTGCCACAGCAACCGACTCCTTTAAGGTTCTTGAAAACATTGAAAAAACAGTAAGAAATAAATTGAAAATTATGCTTGGCTTGGATGCAAAGGTTATTTTGGAATCTCCAAATACACTTGCAAGGTTTGAGGGCAAGGCAAAAAGAGTTCGTGATTTGAGAAAGGAACAAAAATAATTATGGCAGAAAAGAGAATTATGCTTGGTAATGATGCAATTGCTCGCGGTGCTTATGAAGCAGGCGTTAAGGTGTCAAGCGCTTATCCGGGAACACCAAGCACGGAAATAAGTGAATTTTTAGCAAAATATGATGAGGTTTATACCGAATGGGCTCCAAATGAAAAGGTTGCTCTTGAAGTTGCGGCAGGCTCCTGTATTGCAGGTGTTCGTTCAATGGCTTGCATGAAGCACGTTGGCTTGAACGTGGCATCCGACCCGCTTTACACCCTCGCATACACAGGCGTTAACGCAGGACTTGTTGTGGTTGTGGCTGACGACCCCGGGCTTGCAAGCTCACAAAACGAGCAGGACACAAGGATGATTGCAAGAAGCGCGCATCTTCCTTGCGTTGAGCCAAGTGACAGTAACGAGGCAAAGGAATATTTTAAATTCGCTATGGAGCTTTCCGAAAAGTACGACACTCCCGTTATTTTCAGAACAACAACAAAGCTTTCCCACTCTCAAAGCATTGTTGAGCTTGGGGACAGAGTAACACCCGAGGACAAGGTTTATGAAAGAAGTGTGCCAAAGTATGTAATGATGCCCGGCTCCGCTATCGGCAGGCACGTTGTAGTTGAAAAGAGAGAGGACCAAATGGCAATAGATGCATCCTCCTTCTCTATCAACAAGGTTGAGTATAATGACAAGAAAATCGGCTTTATTACATCAGGTATTCCTTATCAGTATGTAAAAGAGGCTTGTCCCGAGGCAAGCGTTTTAAAGCTTGGCGTAGTTAACCCACTGCCAAAGGCTCTTATTGAGGAGTTTTGCAAAAATGTGGAAACAGTTTACGTTTTTGAGGAGCTTGAACCTGTAATTGAGGAGCAGGTAAGAAGCTGGGGCATTTCTGTTAAGGGTAAGGAATGCTTCACAAAGCAGGGTGAATACAGTGCCAATATGCTCAAAAAGGTATTGGTTGGCTGTGCGGGCTGTAATTTTGAAAAGGCGCAAACTCCTGCCCGTCCGCCGATTTTGTGTCCCGGATGTCCGCACAGAAGCACATTCTCTGTGCTTAACAAATTGAAAATTCACGCAGCGGGCGATATTGGTTGCTATACCCTTGGTGCAGTTGCTCCCCTTAATGTAATTGATACAACAATTTGTATGGGCTCATCTATTTCCTTGCTTCACGGTATGGAAAAGGCAAAGGGCAAGGATTACATAAAGAATTGGGTTGCAACAATCGGTGACTCAACGTTCCTTCATACAGGCGTAAACTCACTTATTAATATGGTATATAATAAGTCAACTGCCACAGTTATGATTCTTGACAACCGTACCACAGGTATGACAGGACATCAGGAGCACGCGGCAACAGGTAAAACCTTAAAGGGTGAGGACACCTATGCCATAGATTTGGCTGAGCTTTGTAAGAGTATCGGCGTGCCGAATGTAATAACAGTTGATGCCTTTGACGTAAAGGAAATGGAGAGGGTTATTAAGGAAAGCGTTGCAAGTGATATATTAACTGTAATTATTGCAAAAGCACCTTGTGCTTTGTTAAAGGGTCTTAAATTCACATCTAAATGCTATGTTGACACTGAAAAGTGTAAAAAGTGCGGTATGTGCATGAAGATAGGCTGTCCTGCTATGACAAAAAATGAGGATGGCACGGTAAGAATAGATGAAACTATGTGTAACGGCTGCGGACTTTGCAAAAACTATTGCAAATTCGGTGCTATTAACACAAAGGAAATATAAGGGGGTACACACAATGAATATAATGATAGTTGGCGTTGGTGGTCAGGGTACTCTTTTAACAAGTAGAATTATTGGCAAAACCGCTTTGGCAGGAGGCTACGACGTAAAGCTTTCCGAGGTACACGGTATGGCGCAGCGTGGCGGTAGCGTTGTTACCTTCGTTCGCTTTGGCGAAAAGGTTTTTGAGCCTGTTTGTGAGGAGGGTACGGTTGATGTGCTTATCTCCTTTGAAAGGCTTGAAGCGTTAAGATATGCACATTTTTTAAAGCCAAACGGAGTTATGATTGTAAATGATACAAGAATTGACCCAATGACAGTTGTAATCGGAGCTGCTAAGTATCCTGAAAACATCATAGAATATCTTGAAAAGACACACAAGCTACATAAAATAGACGCAGGAAAAATTGCAAAGGAGCTTGGTAATTCCAAAGTTTTAAACACAGTTGTTTTAGGACTTGCAGCAAAATATATCGGCTTTGATAAAGATGCTTGGGTTTCTGTTTTGCAAGCAACCGTTCCGCCCAAAACAATTGAAATAAACACAAAAGCATTTGAAAAGGGCTACGAAGCATAATTTAGCCAAAAGCACCGCCGTATCTCTTTTTAGACGGGTTAAATTGCTAACAATAGAAATAATTCTATAATGAAAAGAAGGAAAGAAAATGATTTGGAATGAAAAAATGGAGTGTATGTCCCGTGAGGAAATGACAAAGCTCCAAAGTGAAAGACTTGTTAAGCTTGTAAAGTATGTTTACGATAACGTAGAGTTTTACAGAAACAAAATGGACAAAGCAGGGGTTAAGCCAAGTGATATCCACGGTATTGAGGATATTACAAAGCTCCCATATACTACAAAGGATGATTTGCGTGACACCTATCCATTTGGCTTGTTTGCTGCGCCCCACTCCGACATTGTAAGAATACACGCATCCAGCGGCACGACAGGAAAGGCAACGGTTGTTGGCTACACACAAAACGATATTGATATGTGGAGTGAGTGTGTTGCCCGTTGTATGTCAATGGCAGATGTAACAAAGGATGATATTATACAGATAGCCTATGGCTACGGCTTGTTCACAGGTGGCTTGGGTGCTCACTACGGTGCCGAAAAACTTGGCGCTATGGTTGTTCCTATGAGCACAGGCAACTCCAAAAAATTGACAACTATGATGGTTGACTTTGGTGCAACCGCCATTGCTTGTACACCTTCATATCTTTTACACTTATCCGAGGTTTTGCGTGATGAGGGTCTTCTTGACAAGATTAAGTTAAAGGCGGCAATTTGCGGTGCTGAGCCTTGGACGGAGAAGATGAGAAACGAGATTGAAACCCGTCTGAATATCACCGCCCACGACATCTACGGTCTTTCCGAGATTATGGGCCCGGGCGTTGCTTGTGACTGTAAGTGCCATAGCGGACTTCATATTTGTGAGGACTATTTCTATCCTGAAATCATTGACTCTAAAACATTAGAGCCGGTGGCAGACGGTGAAACGGGTGAGCTTGTATTCACAACCCTTTCAAAAGAGGGCATTCCTCTTATCCGTTACAGAACAAAGGATTTAACAAGCATTATAAGAGAAAAGTGCGAATGTGGCAGAACAAGTGTAAGAATTACAAGGTTCAAGGGCAGAAGTGACGATATGCTTATTATCCGCGGCGTTAACGTGTTCCCAAGCCAAGTTGAAGCGGCACTTGTAAATGTTGAGGAGGTAACACCTCACTATATGATGATAGTTGACCGTGAAAACAACCTTGACAGCCTTGAAATTCAGGTTGAAGTAGATGTTAAGTACTACACTGACGAAATTAAGGGAATTGAAAAGCTGACCAAGAAGATAGCAGGCGTTATCCAAAGCGCTCTTGGTATCAGTGCAAAAATTAAACTAATGGGTCCAAACACTCTCAAACGCAGTGAGGGTAAGGCTGTCCATGTAGTTGATAACAGAAAGTTGTATTAAGGAGGAATTTAAGATGACAGTTAATCAGGTTTCCGTTTTTATTGAAAACAGACAAGGTAGGCTTGGCGAGGTTTTGCAAATTTTGAAGGACAATGATGTAAACATTTTGTCTATTTCCTTGGCTGACACAACAGAGTACGGACTTTTAAGACTTATTGTAAATAAGCCGGAGCATGCAAAGGAGGTTTTGCTTGCGGCAGGCTTTTCAAGTATGCTCACAGAGGTGCTTATTATCAAGGTTCCTCACGTAGCAGGCTCGCTTCAAAATATTTTGTCAGAAATAGCAAAGGCAAATGTAAGCATTGAATATATGTACGGCTTATCTGTTGAATCAACAGACGCATCAATCGTTATGAAAACAAATGAGCTTGAAAGGGCACAGGAAGTGCTTAAAAACATCCACATTGATACAATGACAGAAAAGGAAATTGAGTCCTTATAATAAAATGGTAATTGATTTTCACACTCATATTTTCCCCGATAAGATAGCAGGGGCAACTATAAACGCCTTGTCAACAAGCGCAAATATCCCACCCCATTCCGACGGGACTAAAAGCGGTCTTTACAGCAGCATGGCAAAGGGCGGAATAGATATTTCTCTTAATTTGCCCGTGCTTACAAAGGCTACACAGTTTGATAGTATTTTTAAGTTTGGACTTATGCTGAACGAGGAAAAAGCGACACAGGGTAGAATAATTTCCTTTGCAGGCTTCCACCCCGATATTGAAGACTATGAGGAAAAGCTCATACAGGTAAAGGAAAACGGCTTTTCGGGTATAAAGCTCCACCCTGATTATCAAGGCACGTTTTTTGATGATGCAAGGTATATAAATATCTTAAAGGTGGCTAAAAAATTAGACCTTATAACCGTTACTCACGCAGGGCTTGACGGTGCTTTTATCGGTCAAGAGATAAAATGTACTCCGAAAAGAGTATTAAATTTACTTGACAAGCTTGGAGGATACGATAAATTAGTCCTTGCCCATTTAGGCGGCAACGAGCTTTTTGATGATGTTTATAGTGGCTTGGCAGGGGAGTGCGTTTATTTTGACACCTCCTATGTACTTCCTTTTTTGACACAGGAGCAGTTTGAAAAAATGCTCCAAAAGCATGGTGAGGACAATATTTTGTTTGCAACCGACAGCCCGTGGCAAAGCCAAGGGGAAATGGTGAATATTATAAAATCATATAATTTAGGCAAGGAAGCAGAGGAAAAAATCCTTTCTCTAAACGCCAAAAAATTATTGAAAATTTAGGTGAAATATGTTAAACGAAAAAATGTATGCGCTTGGCAGCAAGCGTTCCATAATCAGAGAAATTTTTGAATATTGCAAAGCCCGTGCAGCTGAAATAGGGGCTGACAAGGTTTTTGATTTCAGCATTGGTAACCCAAGCGTTGAGCCGCCAAAGGAAATTGGCGAGGCTATTAAAAATTTGGTTGACAATGCAAGCCCTGTGCTTTTGCACGGCTACACCTCCGCACAGGGAGATGCAGGTGTGCGTGAGGCTATTGCAAATGAAATCAACCAAAGGTTTTTGGCAGGTGTTAGCGCTAATAACATTTATATGACCTGCGGTGCGGCAGCATCCTTGACTATATCCTTGCGTGCACTTTTGAACCCGGGGGAAGAATGTATTGTATTTGCACCCTTCTTTACCGAATACCGTGTATTTATTGAAAACGCAGGGGGAAGTGTAGTTGTTTCAACACCAATGGCGAAAACCTTCCAAATTGATGTTCGTGATTTTGAAAGCAAAATTACTGAAAACACAAAGGCAGTTATAATGAACTCACCTAACAATCCGAGCGGAGTTGTATATAGTGAAAAAACTATAAAGGATGTTTGCGCTGTTCTTGAAAAGAAGCAGAAGGAATATAATCATCCTATCTTTTTAATTGCCGATGAGCCGTACAGAGAGCTTGTGTTCGGTGACGTAAAGGTTCCATACCTTATGAACTATTACAACAATACAATAGTTTGCTATTCTTATTCCAAGGCACTTTCCTTGCCGGGTGAGCGAATTGGCTATATTGCTGTAAGTCCAAAGGCGGAGGGAAGCCAAAGCGTATATTTGGCAGTTTGCGGTGCAGGCCGTTCCCTTGGTTATGTATGTGCCCCGAGCTTGTTCCAACAGGTTATAAAGGAAACAATTGGCGCAAAGGTAGATGTTAATATTTACAAGGAAAACAGGGATATTCTTTATAACGCCTTGACAGAGTACGGTTACGAGTGCGTACAGCCTGACGGTGCATTTTACCTCTTTGTAAAAGCCCTTGAAGAGGATGCTTATAAATTCTTTGAAAAGGCAAAGTCAAAGGAAATTTTGGTTGTCCCCTGTGATGACTTTGGCGTTAAAGGCTATGTAAGAATTGCATACTGCGTTGACAAGCAAAGAATTGTAAATGCATTGCCCGCCTTTAAGGCTCTTGCAGAGGAATACGGTAAATAAAATAATTGGCAGATACAAAAAAGTGTCTGCCTTTTGTCACTCGGAGGTAAAATGAAGGTTTGCAAAAATTGTTACAGAATTAGTCGAGATAGCGATAAATTTTGCGTAAAGTGCGGAAAAAACATAGAAGAAATTGAAGCTGTGTCTTATGAAAATGAGGAAAAACACTACTGTCACAGGTGTGATGCTGCTTTTTGCGGCGGAGTATTTTGTCCCTTGTGCGGCAGAGATTACCGTGACGGTAAAAATTTGATTTCAGGTGACAATGCAATTGATTTAAGAAGCGCACAAGTGGGCGCACAGGTGGATTTTGGCTCTTATTACTTCGATTATTTATCGGGGGAAGAACCGATAAATTGGATTATAATAGACAAGAATGAAGAAGGTGCTTTGCTTGTCAGCAAATACATAATTGATTGCAAACGGTTTAACAATAAAAAGCAAGCGGTAAATAATTGGGGGGACTCGGACATTAGAAAATGGCTCAACGGTGTGTTTTTAAGCCTTGCTTTTGAAAAAGAAGAAAGAGAAAGAATTATTCCTGTCATTCTTGACAAAGAACCTGATATGGACTTTTTGTTTTTATTAAATTCTGATGAAACTCAAAAGTATAAAAGTTATCTAACTTTATATGCACCTACTCCCTTTGCGAAAGAGAAAAAATTGAGCCCATGGGCAGACTGGTGGTTAAGAGATACACAATATTCAATGCCACTGTCTGTTACGGGCAGAGAACCTTTGAGAAATTGCCCGGTAAACCCAACTAAGACAGGTGTGGGCGTGCGTCCTGCTTTGTGGGTGAAATATTAAGTAAAATGGAGAATTGTTAAATGAAAATCTGCGGATTTTGTAAAAGAATTAACCACGATATAAATAAATTTTGCGTAAGGTGCGGAAGAGACATTGAAAACGAACAAATCGAATCTTATGGGGATGAAGAAGAACATTATTGCCATAGGTGCGATGTGACATTTAGCGGCGGTATGTACTGTCCTATGTGTGGGCGAGAGTATCTTGACGGTGCAAATCTTATAGTGGGTAAGGATGCCATTGATTTAAAGCAGGCTGAAATCGGCTCACAGGTGGGGTTTGGTTCATATTATTACGATTATTTGAAAGGGCTTGAACCTATAAGCTGGATTGTGCTTGATAAAAATGATAACGGCGTGCTTTTGGTAAGTAAATATTTGATTGATTCTCAAAAATACAAAAGCCGCAAGACTGATCTTTGCTGGGAAAAATCCGACATTAGAAAATGGCTAAACGGTACATTTTTGCGCCTTGCCTTTACCGATGAGGAAAAGGAAAGAATTATTCCTGTGAAGCTTGATTGGTTTGATAGCGAGGATTGTGTATTTTTGTTAAACAGTGTAGAGAATTTTAAATATAAGAAATACACCATGGAGCTAATTCCTACCCCTTATGCTAAGGAAAGAACGGAACTGAGCAAAAGCGATCATAATATGATGCGGGATGCTATGGGTACATATTCGTGGCTAAGAGATAGCGACGGTCAAACAGCAAGCACGGCAAATAAGGTTTACGGTCGCTGCGGCTTGTATCCTGCGAAGCCCGGAGTGGGAGTCCGCCCCGCTGTTTGGGTGAAATATTAAAAAATGAAATATTAACCTGTTGACAAAGAAGCGTGCAAGGGTTATACTTATTTTATAGTCGATTTGGTATTTAGCGAGGTAATAAAAATGGTAACAGTAAAGCCTTTTAAGGCATTAAGACCGAGAGAAGATTTAGCAAATTTATGCGCCGCCCTTCCTTATGATGTTATGTCAAGTAAGGAAGCACGGGAGATGGTAAAGGGCAATCCATATACATTTTTGCGTATAGACAGGGCAGAGGTTAATTTGCCAACCGATGTTGACATATATAGCAAAGAGGTGTATGAAACTGCCAAGGCAACCCTTAACAAAATGGAAAATGACGGTGTTTACATAAACGACAGTGAGAAAAAATACTATTTTTACCGTCAAATTATGAACGGACACGCACAAACAGGTATTGTGGGTTGCGCTTCAATTGATGATTACTTGGAAAATAGAATTAAAAAGCACGAGTTTACAAGAGCTGACAAGGAGATTGACAGGATAAACCATGTTGACTATTGCTCCGCGCAAACAGGACCTATTTTCTTGACCTACAAGGACAGTAAAGCCCTTGATGAAATAATAGAAAAACAGACACAGGGTGCGCCTATTTATGATTTTGTAGCCGAAGATGGCGTACAGCACACGGTTTGGACAACGGATGGGGAAAAAACAGACAAGGAAATAGAAAAAGCCTTTAACTCCCTTGATGCTCTTTATATTGCAGACGGTCACCATAGATGCGCCTCCGCCGTTAAGGTTGGCGTAAAACGCAGAGAGGCAAACAAAAATCATACAGGAAATGAGGAATACAACTTTTTCCTGTCAGTTATATTCCCCTCTAAATCCTTGGCAATACTTGATTACAACAGACTTTTGAAGGATTTGAACGGTTATACCCCAAAGGCGCTTCTTGAAATTATAGAAGAAAAGGTGGGTCAAGTGTCGCTATTTGAGGGTGAAGGACCGTATAAGCCAACAGAAAAGCACACTGTTGGCATTTACCTTGATAACAAGTGGTATAAGGTTAAATTCCACGAAAGCATTTGTATGGCTGAAAAAGCAGTTGACCGACTTGACTGTGCCATTTTGCAAAAGCACCTCTTGTCCGCTATTTTGGGAATTGATGACCCGAGGAGCGATAAGCGTATTGATTTTGCAGGAGGTATCCGTGGGCTTGAATATCTTGAAAAAAGATGTCACGAGGATATGCAAATGGCAATTTCAATGTATCCAACCTCTCTTGATGACTTAATGGCAGTGGCTGATAACGGTGACGTAATGCCGCCGAAGTCAACCTGGTTTGAGCCAAAGCTCCGTAGCGGACTTCTTATACATAAGATATAAAAATTTTGCCCCCGAGGGAAAGAACTAAACGGGCTAAACAGCCAGTTTCTTAAAGTTAATACAATGTTTTCAATATCTTTGTTGACACGGGAAAGATAAAATGATAAAATATTTATATAAAACAAAAAAGGATATTTTAGTGGAATAAAGAATGGAAGAAAAAGATTTAAAAATATCTGAACCTGAAAAAGATAGCAAAAAGGAAGAAAATCAAGGCGTGGAAAATGAGTCCAATGCGGCAAGGCGGTTACGGTTGCTTGGCGGAGATGAAAAGGAAAGGATTCACGACGAGGAGGCTATAATTTCCAAAGGTAATTTTTTCAGCAATTTATGGTATCAGCATAAATGGGGGATAATTATCGGTTCTGTTCTTATTTTTATTGGTATATACTTTATAGTAATGATGGTAACGCAACCAAAATACGATATGTATTTATCTTATGCAGGCCCTCTTTACCCTGACAGCGAGACGCGCATAGCCATAGATGAGGCGTTTAAGTCAATTGCCCGGGACTACGATAAGGACGGAGAAATAAAAATTAACTTCGCCGCAATAACCTACCAAAACGAGGAGCAAAGGAAGGACACGGCGGAGGAAATGCTGAACCAATACGGCACAATTTTGCACACAAGCGAAAATGCAAATGCGCTAACCGCTATCGACTCTCAAATTTTGTCAGGAACGGTTGCCCTTTATCTCATTGACGAAACGCTTTACAAGGAACGGTATAAGGCTTCCATGCTTGATATAAGTGAAATAACAGAGTACGAGCTTCAAGGCAGTGCTATGGCAGGGGAAAGCGGCGTTTACTTTAAGGAGCTTCCCTTTTATGAATATATGTGCAAAACAGAGCACGGTGCAGCCTTAAAAAATCTACCTGACGATACTGTAATTTGTATGCTGCCAAACCTAACGACAATGGATGACACTCTTTTTGAAAATTCAATGTCGCTGTTTAAAAGCATATTGGAATTCGGCAAATAAAAATAAATTTTGACAAAATTTTCGAAAATGTATTGACAAAGCGCAAATAAGTCGCTATAATACCCGTGAACACTGAAAAGTTCAGCTTAACAAAGAAATGCTTTTACGCAGTATAAATTTTGTGCAATTTGCTGATTTTTTCAAAAAACGAAAAAAATTTTAAAAACAATTGACAAAATACTTGTATTGTGGTATAATCTAAGAGTAGAAAGCATCCCCTTGGGATAGTTATGCTTAAATTAAGATAAATTAATTATGTAATGGAGGAAATCTGAGATGAAATTAGAGTATGTAAGACCTGAATATGTTAGCACAGATTTACTTGAAGATATAATGATTATTTCCGTACAAGAGGATGACGATAAGTTGTCTGCTTCTATCAAGATTGAAGACTTGTTGGGACCGTCTGCGACAGAACTTTAATTAATTAAGCACTGCATTGCGGTGCTTTTTATTTTGTTTGAATTGTGAAAAAGTTAAAGGAATGTTATGGAAGTTATAGAGAGTAAACGCTTTGATAGTGAAAGAGCATTATACGAAAGCCGAGGAATACATTTAATAGAGTGCATTTTTAAAGGTGCGGCAGACGGCGAAAGTGCATTAAAGGAAAGCGAATATATAATTGCAGAAAAATGCCTGTTTGATTTACGCTATCCCTTTTGGCATGATAAGAATGTTACAATAAGTGGATGTGAAATGACGCGCAACTGCCGTGCGCCAATCTGGTACACGGAAAATGTAAGTGTAAATTCAAGCAAGCTTTACGGCACAAAGGCAGTGCGAGAATGCGAAAAAGTAAAATTGGCACACTGTCATATTGTATCAAATGAATTTGGCTGGGACTCTTGCAATTTTATTATATCGGATACTTATGCTGAGGGTGAATATATTTTTGCCCGTTCAAAGGATATTTTTGCTCAGGACTTTAAAATGGATGGTAAATATTCTTTTCAATACATAGAGAATGCAAAATTTGATAATTGTGTGTTCAAAACTAAGGATGCCTTTTGGCACGCAAAAAATGTTACGGTGAAAAATTCCGTAATAACCGGGGAGTACCTTGGCTGGTATTCGGAAAACTTAACCTTTGAAAATTGCATTATAACGGGCACACAGCCTCTTTGCTATTGCAAGGGCTTAAAGCTAATAAATTGTGAAATGCACGGGTGCGATTTAGCCTTTGAAAAAAGTGAAGTAGAGGCAGAAATAACCACCCCCGTTATTAGTATAAAAAATGTGGAAAAGGGTAAAATTACCGTACCCTGTGTGGATGAAATTATATGTGACCACCCACGATATAAAGGAACAATACAAATTAAAAATAAATAACCAAAACAGCCCTCCACACAGGAAGGCTGTTTTGGTTTGAGAGAGTTAATTGATAGGAACAAAGTAGAAGTTATCTTCAAATACCGTGTTCTTTTCGGTAGCATCTGTTAAAATGTAAAAGTAGCCATCAACTAAAACGCCACGGCAATTTTTTACCCAGCAGGGTGAAATTGCCACACGGTTGGCAAGTACTATTTCTCCATCAACTATTTTGTATATATCATAGTAGCGTTGATTGGGCTGATTTGAGTTGTATTCAGATTTTTCATAAGCAAAGCCAAACACCATTTCCTCACGGTTTATATAGTGGGCTTTGTATTCATCGGTGCCATAACAATTAGAAAGCTCTATTTTGCTAACGGAAACAAGCTGACTTCCTTCTTCCTTGTAAAGCTCTAATTTAATGGTTGACCACCCTGTTTGACCGATACCTAAAAGATATCCGTCCTTTAATTCAACAAGGGAATGGGAGTAGCCCTCAATATTGCCCGTATCCTTATAAGTGATATTTGAAAGGTCTGATAGGTCAAAAACAAACACAGGGTCGGTAAAAACTATTGCTGTGCATACGTAAGCGCTATCCCCGTTAAACCTTGCGGATTGCACGCTTTCGCCCTGTGGGGCAAAGTTTTCAACAGATGCGATAATTTGCATTTTTTTAATATCTATACAGTATAGGCTCGCAGAACGGTTGCTTCCGCTTGACCTTGTATAAGACATTTTGGAAGCTCTTATGTCACTTGATTGGGGAATTATATCCTGCACCTCTGAGCTAACCCAATCATCTGTGCTTGATGTAGCCGTATCGGTTGAGGATGATGTGTCATCAGGGTAGCTTGGGTCGGTAGAGCCGGGGTTGGCAGTTTGCGCTGTGCCGCCTGACACAGAGCCGCTTGAACTACCGCTTGAACCGTTTGAGTCTGTATAAACGGTGTAATATCCGTCATTGGTTGTGGTGAACACACGAAGCACCCCATCCTTTTCGTCCATACAGTATTGGTCCTTGACGGTTCCCAATACCGTAATAGCACCGTTTACATTAATAAGGTCACCCGTGTAGCTTATTTTAATAATTTCCGTCTTATTTTCGTAGGAATAAACATTCCCCTTTTGGCTTGTTTCGTAAATGCTTCTCGTTGTGTAAACGTTGTCCTTTGACACATACATAGCACCGTTATAGCCTAAAAGGGCAACCGAACCGCAAAAGCCAAGGGTGTTACCGTTAAGCTTTGAGACTACCAAATATGTTCTGCTTTCAAGCTTTTTTGGCACTACTATGCAATCGGGCTCTAAAAGCTCAAAGCCCTTGCCTGTGTCAACTGACGGAATATAATTTTCAGTTTTTTTGGTGTTTTCAATAAGAAAGGATGTAAAGAGAAGCAGCTCCCCGTTTGTGTAGCGAGAGCTTTTGTAGCTACCCTTAAAGGATGTACATTTTACGGTTTTCATCCTTTCGGGGTTTGATACGTCAACAAACAAAACCTTTGTTTCAACGTCAGGCGTGTTGGAGCTTGTGGAGTAAATTACAGTTGCTGTTTTACCGTCAGCAGAGAGGTACATTTCCTTATTTATTATAACAAAGTCGTTAGTAAAAACATGCTCGCCCACTAACTGTGAGTTTTCCTTGTCAATTGAATAGGCGTATATTCCGTTTTCACGAAGGTAAAAAATGTGGGAGTCTGTGCGTTTAAAAAGGTCCGCTTCAATAACACCGTTTACTTGGTTATCTGTTACTTCAACATACCCTGTGTCTGTATTTCCCCCATTTCCGCCAACAGTTGGAGCGTCACCGCTTCCACTTGAACTTGAACCGCTGTCCTCATTTGGTCTGCTGGCATTTTCTCCGCTTGGCGCACCGCCGGGGGCTGGGATTGAGGGGGTATTTACATTATTGTCATATAGGGGATAATTATACGCATTTGCATCTATAATTTCCTTTATGTCCTTGTATGAGCTGTGTATTAAATGGGATAGGCTGTCATTGATGCTTGGGTTTTTGTCACCGCCGGTTAGTACGTCATCACCCTTCGGCAAGAAAATTACTAAATTAACAGCCAAAACCGCAATCGCTATGCAGGCAGCAAGCATGCCTAATTTTTTGGAAAAGCCTCTTTTTACAGGCTTTATATTATCAGGACTTGCACGTTCAATAAGGTCATTGTCAACTGAGTCCATCATATTAAGAGCTTTTTTCTTTTTCATATGTGTAACCCTTCCTTTTCTAAATATTTTTTCAGCTTTTGGCGTAAGCGCAAAAGGGTGGCTTTTACGTTTGATATGCTTAACCCCATTTTAGCTGCAATTTCGTTTATTTCGCAAAGGTACCAATACCGTAAAATAAACATATTGCACTTATATTCGGGTAAAGCACGCAAAAATCTGTTTAAGGTCTGTTTGAAGGTAATAGCATCTGCGGAATGCTCGGTAAAGTCAGGGCTTGGCAAAAAATCCTCAATCTCGGAAAGAGCAACTTCAAGGTTCTTGTTTCGCTTATCCGCATTATTGAAATTGTAGCGGTTGATAGCAAGATTTCTTGCGATTTTACCAAGATATGCGCCTAAATTCAAGGGGCTGTTTGGTGGTATGGTGTCCCAGGCGCTTTTATATGTATCATTTACACATTCCTCACTGTCCTCGTGACAGGAAAGGACGTTGTTTGCAATACAGTATAAATACCGCCCGTATTTTTCTTGGGTATTTTCAATAGCGCGCTCATTTCGTTGAAAATACAAATCAATAATAGCTTTATCCTCCAAATTTTTCACCGCCTTTCGTTTTTTGCCCTTCAATAGTAAAGACAGAACAGATGTGGGTCAGGTTACACCTTGTACAAAAATATTTTACCATATATTTTCCGCTATGGCAACGATAATGTTGACAAAAGGGGTAAAATGAATTATAATAATTATGAATATTTAAAAGGAGAAAAATATGAGGAAAGCTTTATTTGTATTTTTGGCTCTTTTGGCTACGGTTTTCGCCTTGACTTCTTGCAAAGATGAGGAGAAAATTAATGAGGCAATTAACAAAACCAAGGGGCTTGAATATATAGATGCGGATATTTACCTTGACGTAAATATGGAGGCGGACTACGATACCCGCCATTTTAAAGAAACCAAGCATATAATAAGGTCAAAAAACGATAAGGGCGAGATCTTGGTGAGCCAAGTGAATAAAGCCTATGGCAAGGATGAGGCATCAGTTATTTTTTTTGACAGTGAATATGCTTATTTAACCGATGGAACCAAAATGGCTTTGACCGACTATAACAAATATAGTACGGATTACAATGAGCTTATAGATCAGCTTTTGCTACCCTTCCCGCAAAGCGTAACAAAGAGGGACGAAAACGGTGTTAGATTTATAACCGTAAATAACATGGGCGGCGATTTGATAGTTAGCTTAAAGGTTAACTCCAATGACAGAACAGAGGATATAAAGGTTAAAAGGGAAGCCTTGAATTCTATGCTTTCTTTAATGACAAGCAGTGCTGTTTCCAGGGTTGAGAGCTATTTATTCTGCGGGGACTGTCAAATGCAAAAGGATGAATGTCCAAATTGCGGCATGAAGGCTTTTGAGGATTGTGATACCTGCACTTCCGTAATGGCAAGGTGCAAGAGGTGTGTGGTTGAGGCCGTTGAGGTTGAGAGCAACAGCATTGATTTAAGAATTGAAAACGGATACGTTACCGAGCTTGAAGCAAATTTTGATATGTTTATAACCACAGGAGAAAGCTCAGTGTCCGCAAACACGAAAATTAAGGTTGTTATAAATAACCCGGGTGAGCAAGTAAGCGTAGAGCTTCCGGCGGGCTATGAGAGCTTTGAGGAAAAAAGGCCTATTAAGCGTCCAATACTTAAAGATTTGGTAAAATTCAAAATTCAATAAAAAGAGGTAAAATAAAATGGCAAGGGAAATGAAAAAGGATTATGCAAATATGGGCTGGTGGGAGTCTTACCAGCGTGATATTATGACAGAATACCGTCAAAGCGTAGAGGAAGGACTTGATATAGAGTCATATAAGGACTTTTTTGAAGCTGCCTCTAAATTACCTGACGGTGAGATGAAGGAAAAGGTGGCTGATGCTATATTTGACCTTGTATATAATGCAAAAATCAAGGAAGGGTATAAGTATAATGAGCCCTCTGACTACGAAAGCATCTTAAAGCTTCGTGAAAAATTTAAGCTTCCCAAAAAGAAAATCGGTAAGCGTGAGCTTGAAAAGAAAATACACGGTGCTTGGATGGGTAGAGTGGCAGGCTGCTTGCTTGGCAAGCCTGTTGAGTGTATGCACACATACCATATACACAAAATTTTAAAGGCATCTGACAATTTTCCACTTAAAAGATACATTAAAAAGGTTGACTTGGGTGAGGAATTTATAAACAACATTGATAATAAGTGGATAGTGGACAGACCTTGGATCGATACCGTTTCCTATATGCCTTATGATGACGACACTAACTACACAGTTATGGGTCAGCTTATTATAGATAGATTTGGAAAGAACTTTAACCCATACCACGTTGCTGATGTTTGGCTGAAAACTCAACCAAAGGAGTCCTATTGTACAGCAGAGCGTATAGCGTACAAGAATTTCTTAATCGGATATAAGCCTCCATATTCCGCAGAATATAAAAATCCGTTCAGAGAGTGGATTGGCGCACAAATCCGCGGTGACTATTACGGTTACATAAATCCGGGCAATCCCGAGGCGGCGGCTAAAATGGCATTTAATGACGCTTGTATTTCACATATCAAAAACGGAATTTACGGTGAAATGTATGCTTCTGCTATGATAGCGGCAGCAGCTGTTTGTGACTCCTTTGAGGACATTATTTTGGCAGGTCTTGCCCAGGTGCCAAAGACATCTCGTTTATATGAAAGTGTTATGAGCATAGTTGAAATGTATAGAGAGGGCAAGAGCAGAGAGGAGTGTTATAACTACATCCATTCACAATGGGATGAAAAGAACGGACACGACTGGTGCCACACAATTTCCAATGCTATGATAGTTGCATACGCACTTTTGTGGAGTGAAAATGATTTTGGCAAGGCAATTTGCTCAGCTGTTGAAATTGGCTTTGATACAGACTGTAACGGTGCAACCGTTGGCTCAATTATGGGAATGAAAAACGGTATTGCTTCAATTGACGAGGAGTGGCAAAAGCCAATTAACAATACAATAGAAACCACCCTGATAGGTGTTGGCTTTGTAAAGATTACAGATGCTGTGAAAAAGACGATAGAGCATATAAATCAAAAATAATGTAAAATCTGTGAAAAATTTAACAAAATTTGTAATTTTATGTTATAATGTACAGGATATTTTGTCTTGAAAGGAAAAAGAAATGAACTTGTTTGAAAATGTAATGCTCCTTTTCCAGGATGGCGGCTGGAAAATGATTGTTATGTGGATTATTGGCGGTCTTCTTATCTTCTTGGCTATCAAAAAGGAAATGGAGCCCACACTTCTTTTGCCAATGGGCTTTGGAGCAATTCTTGTGAATTTGCCTGAGTCAGGCGCTAAGGAAGTAATCGACCACTTGTTTGAAATAGGAATTAACTCACACGAGTTATTTCCGTTGATACTCTTTATAGGTATAGGCGCTATGATTGACTTTGAACCGCTTTTAACAAACCCCAAGCTGATGATTTTCGGTGCGGCGGCTCAGTTCGGTATTTTCTTTACGCTTAGCATGGCAAGTCTTTTTGGCTTTGAAACAAATGATGCGGCATCTATTGCTATTATCGGCGCGGCAGACGGCCCTACATCTATTTTCGTTGCCAATATGCTTAACTCTAAATACACAGCGGCAATTATGGTGGCGGCATACTCCTATATGGCTCTTGTGCCCCTTGTACAGCCACCGATTATCAAGCTTTGCACAACTAAAAAGGAACGCCGCATTAAAATGCAATACACAGGCAAAAAGGTATCTAAGCTTACAAAGATTCTTTTCCCAATAATCGTTACGGTTATTGTTGGTCTTGTAGCACCCGATGCAGTTGCTCTTATCGGCTTTTTAATGTTCGGTAACCTTATTCGTGAGTGCGGAGTTTTGAACTCTCTTTCCGAAACAGCGCAAAAGGTTTTGGCTAATCTTATTACAATCTTCTTAGGTATTACAATTGCTTCTAAGATGACCGCTAATGAGTTTTTAAGATTTGAAACAATTCTTATTATGGCTCTTGGCTTGATTGCCTTCGTGTTTGATACATTTGGCGGTATTATGATTGCCAAGCTTATGAATTTGTTCTTACCTAAGGATAAGAAAATTAACCCAATGATAGGTGCTGCGGGCATTTCCGCATTCCCAATGTCTGCCCGTGTTGTACATAAGCTCGGTCTTGAAGAGGATAATTCCAACTTCTTGCTTATGCACTCCATTGGTGTAAACGTATCAGGTCAAATTGCCTCGGTTATTGCAGGCGGCTTGATTTTATCGTTCTTTGCGTAAGGGGGTAGTTAAAATGAAAAAGCTTTTAATGATAATCTCCTTAGTAGCTGTACTAAGCCTTATGCTTTCCTTGGCTGCATTTGCACAGGGCAATAAGGCAACCGTTACCTTTGACTCTGACGGTGGTAGCGCAGTTGACCCAATTACAGTTGACAAAAATTCTAAGCTAACTCAACCGCAAGCTCCGACAAAGCTCGGCTTTGACTTTGCGGGCTGGTACGTTCTTCGCGGTGAGGATGTTGAGCTTCAAGAGGCTTTGAAAAAGGCTGAAAAGGACGGGGAACAGCTTAGCGAAAAGGACCTTGCTGCCTTGAAGGCGGTTGATGAAAATGATGAAGAGTGGTCATTTGTCGGCTATGTAGTAACAGAGGATATGACCCTTGTTGCAAAATGGGTACCAAATGATGAAATGCCGCCCATGGAATTTAAAATTAACGGTGGTAACTTCCTAATATCCCTTGGCTATATGGGTAAGGGCTTGATTGGTATTTTCGTTGTAACTCTCGTCATTATCGGCGTTGTTGCAACACTTAATTGGCACGGCAGAAGCCTTGAAAAAAGAAACCAAAATAAAGAATAACGTTTAAAACGGCTAACTTTTTAGGTTAGCCGTTTTTTTGGATAAAGGTAGGACGGGAGCAATTCCCCGCCCTACTTTCTATTTATCAAATTTTAAAATATCCGAAATGTCACAGCTTAATGCTATGCAAATGCGGTTTAATATGTCACTATCGTAGCGAACAACCTTGTTTTTGTAATAATTATCTATGATTTGAAAGCGTATGCCCGTCCTTTTTGAAAGCTCGTATCTTGTAATCCCTTGCTTTTCCAAGCATTTGTCAATAGTCAATCTAATCATAGTATCACCTCAATCGTTAAATTGGTAGTGAGGGGCTGTCCCTCCTTTTTGAATTAAAACGCTTCAACCTCTTCTTTTGTGGGAACGGATTTTTGCGCCCCCGGTCTTGTACAAGCGATTGATGCCGCCTTTGAGCCGTATTTCATAGCATCCTCTATACTGCATCCCCCTGCCATTTTTGCACAAAGCCCACCGCAAGCGGTATCTCCTGCGGCAGTGGTGTCAACAGGGGTGATTTTGATGCAGGGATATGTTTTTGCCTCACCCTGTGTTGCAATTTCAAATCCCTTTGAGCCAAGAGTTGTTATAACGGTTTTAATACCGTAGCCAAAAAGCGCTTCCTTACCGCCTAAAATTTCACTTTCCGTTTCGTTTGGTGTGATTATGTCAACGAAGGCTGCATATTTTAAAATATCACGGTTAGCAGGGGCAGGGTTAAGAACGGTTAAAAGCCCCTTTTCCTTTGCCTTTTTGAGGCCGTAGCCTATTACATCAATTGGGTTTTCAAGTTGGGTCAAGTATATGTCGCCCTCGCTTGCTACTTCAAGCACACGGTCAATATCGTCTTTGGCTAAATATCCGTTTGCACCGCTATCAATAATAATACGGTTTTCACCGTTTGTTACCACAATTACGGCAACACCCGTGGGCACACCGCTGATTTTTCTTATATAATCGGTGTTTACACCTGCTTTTTTCAAATTTTCAATGGAGTCAGCCCCAAAGGAGTCATCTCCCACACAACCGCACATAAAGGCATTACCCCCTAAATAAGCGGTTGCATATGCTTGGTTAGCCCCCTTACCGCCTGCGTTTATCATAAAGCCGCTACCCATCAAGGTTTCTCCCCCTTGTGGTGCGTAAGGCGCGTTTATAACTAAATCTGTATTTAAGCTTCCGACAATAATTACCTTTTTCATAATATCTCCTTAAAGAATTTTACTAAGTTAATTATAATATAATTAAAAAAATAATTCAAGTACCACTTGACAAACGGTATGCAAAATAGTATAATTCCACAGACGAAACAAAAAGGAGGTAAATTATGAGAGCAGTAACACACCACCACAAGCATTCATGGCACGATTTTACGGTGGCAACACACAGCTTTTTTGTAAACCGTGTAAAGCCCTTTGTTAAAAAGAACATCGTTATGGTTATTGCCTTTATAGCCGCCCTTGTAACTTCCTTTATTGTAACACCGGACAAAGCGTATATCGGTTATTTTGACTTTAAAACCTTAACCTGCCTTTTCTGTGTCTTGGCAGTTGTTTGCGCCCTTAAAAACATTAGGTTTTTCTATATTTTGGCGCGCAAAATAGTTGAGCTTTTTAAAACCGCAAGGATGAGTGTTTTGGCTCTTGTATATATCACCTTTATAGGTTCAATGCTTATTGCCAACGATATGGCGCTTTTGACCTTTTTGCCCCTTGGCTTCTTCGTTTTAAGCGAAACAGGGATGAAAAAATATATGGCATTTACCTTTATAATGCAAAATATTGCCGCTAACTTAGGCGGTATGCTAACTCCCTTTGGCAATCCGCAAAACCTATACTTATATAGTAAATTCAACATTCCTACAATGGAATTTATGGGAATAATGTTAGTACCCTTTGCCTTGTCAATTGCATTAATCACAGTGTGCTGCCTTGTGTTTGTAAAGGGTGAAGCACTTGAATTAAAGGAAGAAAGGGTAGTGCTGCCTGTAAAGCGTACAATAATTTACCTTGTGCTTTTTGCCTTGTCTATCGTTATCGTTTTCCGCGGTATTCCTTACTTTGTAGGGCTTATTGTAATTCCGATTGCCCTTTTGCTTCTCGACCGAGATGCATTGAAAAAGGTTGATTACCCCCTTCTTTTAACCTTTGTGTTTTTCTTTATTTTTGCAGGGAATATGGGTAGGATTGACGGTGTGCGCACGGTGTTTAGCTTCCTAATGGAAAAAAGCACCCTGCTTTTCAGCACTCTGTCCTGCCAATTTATAAGTAACGTACCCTCTGCTATTTTGCTATCTCAGTTTACAACTAACTATAAGGACCTTTTGCTTGGCGTAAACATTGGCGGTGTGGGTAGCTTAATTGCTTCCTTAGCATCCTTAATCACCCTTCGTGAATATAGCAAAAATGACCCAAAGGGCACAAAAGCGTACATAATTAAGTTCAGCCTTTTCAACTTTGCGTTCCTATTTATTTTAACGGGAGCTATGTTCCTGATTAAACTGATTTAACAACAAAACCTCGACACTGTGTCGAGGTTTTGTTGCTTATTATATTGTATTATTGCGGCTTGAAGAATTGTGATATTTGTTCCTCACGGGTAAACACGGGGGTGAAAACATCCTCATAGTGTTCCTGCTTCCACCACAATGCGCCTGTTGTGTGGGTAAGCACTTGTTCCTTCTTTTCAACCTTGACAATGACGGATAGGTACAAAACACGCCTGTCAAGGTCGCTTTCCCTACAAGTAAAGTGTATTGCCTTCTTTGAGTTTGGATGTGAGATATCTATATGCTCAAAGGAACTCAAAATTCTGTTGGTTGTCTTGCACTTAATGTAGATTGAAGCATATTTGTTAGGGGTACCGTCAGGCCAGTAAAGTGTGATTTTTGTAGAGATGCTCTTTGCGTAGGGGTCAATTTCATACCTTTCGTTAAGCTTCAATTGGAACTTGGTTTTTCCAACCATGAAGTATTTGTGGTGTCTTTCCTCATCAATTACAGGTACGTCACGCTTGCTTGAATGCTTGTTTAAATAGCAAGCCTTAAATGCGTTAAGCTTTGTAGCCTTTATAATTTCAGAGATTAGGTTATTGTAGGTATTAATGGTGAAGTCAATATTAATCTTAACATCTTTTATCTGGTGTTTAACGGTGTTGCCTTGTGAGTTAACCTCAATAGCCTCCATTACATTGTAAAGCGCAGGCATTTTAAGTATTTTTTTACAGATGAAATCTATGCTGCCAAGGTATGTATGCGCCCTCATTTTGTACTGTGGGGCAGTGCATTCCTCCAATATTAGACCTATTTTGGTAATGTAAATTTGCAAATGTGATGCAAATTCTGTTTGGTGTCCGTTCTTGGCGTGGAAGTCGAGGGACTTTTTCACAGATACAACATTGTTTCTTTGAAGTATGCTTTCTGCGATTTTGTTTGCGTTTGGTACTAATTGAATCATAGTATTCTCCTTAATTAAATAGCGTCACACTATTGTATTTTATCAATTAGATTTTAACACGAAAAAAATAATTTGTTTAGGACACATTTTGTCCACATATCTAAAACAACAAAAAGATTGACACAAATTGCATCAATCTTTTTGGAAAAATCTTTATCTACCCTCAATGTGGTCACAAGCGGCAAGGGCGGCGATTGCACCGTCCGAGCAAGCGTACAGCCTCCCTCTGTTGAGGGAGGGGGACCGCAACGCAAAAATAAGCAAATAGCACAAAACAGAAAAAGCGGTGGAAGGAGAGTTGCTTTTATCTGCCTTCAATGTAGTCACAAGCGGCAAGGGCGGCAATTGCACCGTCCGAGCAAGCGGTTGCCACCTGCCTAATTTTTTTAGAACGGCAGTCACCGGCTACAAAAATGCCCTTTGTGTCAGCCTTGCAGCTTTCGTCAACATCAGCATAGCCGTAAGAATTAAGCTTTAATACGTTTGCAAAAATATCGTTTTGCGGTATTAAGCCAATAGCAACGAAAAGACCGTCAATGGAAATAGTGCGTGTTTCTCCGTTATCGTTCTTAATTACAACGCCATTAAGCTCATCATCACCTAAAAGCTCTGTAATTACTGAGCTTGTGATAACCTCTACATTTGTTTTTTCATAAAGCTTGTCAGCAAGCTTACCCTCACCTGTCAGCTTTTCAAGGTTTTGCACAACGTAAACCTTGTTACAAAGGTCAGAGAGGAGAAGCGCCTCTTGAAGTGCGGAGTTGCCACCGCCGAGAACGCAAACATCCTTGCCCTCGTGAAAAGCACCGTCACAAACAGCGCAGAAGGAAATACCGTTACCTATAAAATCAGTCTCACGGTCAAGGCCGGGCAAACGATGGCGAGCACCGGTTGCAATAATAACCGCCTTAGCTTGGAATTCACCCGAGTCGGTAACTACGGTTTTAATCTCTCCGTCTTTAATTTCCAAAACCTCACAGGGCTCAACCTCTGCACCCTGTTCAAGTATTTGCTCAACCATTTTTTCAGCGAATTCGTTACCTGTCAAGGAAACAAAGCCGGGGATATTTTCAACCTTTGGGGAGTATGTGATTTGACCGCCAAAGGCAGACTTTTCCATAACAAGCACGCTTTTGTTTGCGCGGCAAGCGTATAATGCGGCAGTTAAACCTGCGGGTCCGCCGCCTACAATAATTATATCGTACATATTTTTCTCCTAATCTCTTTGTCAATTGTAAGAGTATAGCCATGATTTTATAATAGGGTGTTGCCAAGGACAACACCCTATATTTTTAGTTGTTCAAGAATTTTTTAATTTCAGAAAGACCAACGTATTTTTCATATCCACCGTCTTTAACAACGATAAGTGTTGGCGCTTGCTTAATTTGATAGCTCTTTGTAAGCTCAACGTGTTCGTTAGCAAGAAGCTTTTCGTACTTGATACCAAGCTTATCCATTAAGGAGCAAGCGAGCTTGCAGTTTGGACAGGTTGCGGTTGTGAAGAGGTAAAGCCCGTCTGCCTGCTCACAGTCACATTCGTCGGAAACCTCAACTGTTTCAGTTGGCTTGCCGTCTCTTTTGAGCTTGGAGTTTTTAATGTCATAAACAGCTCTGTCCTTGTATTCCTGGCTCTTACCGTCATTCCAGTTTTGAACAGGACGGTAGTAGCCTGTGATACGGCTATATACCTCTGTCTTTTCGCCACATTCAGGGCAAACGAACTGTTCACCTGTCAAGTAACCGTGGTTCTTACATACAGAGTATGTTGGGGACAAGGTGTAATATGGGAGCTTATAGTTTTCTGCAATCTTTTTAACAAGGTTAGCAGCACTCTTCCAGTCAGGCATCTTCTCGCCGAGGAAGGCATGGAATACTGTACCGGATGTGTAAAGTGTCTGGAGCTCGTCCTGAATGTCAAGAGCTGTGAAAATGTCCTCTGTATAGCCAACAGGCAAGTGTGAGGAGTTTGTATAGTAAGGTGTGCCGCCTTTACCTGTGGATGCGTTAATAATTTCAGGGAACTTCTTAACATCATGCTTTGCAAGACGGTAGGATGTGGATTCAGCAGGAGTAGCTTCCAAGTTGTAAAGGTCGCCGTATTGCTCCTGGTAGTCGGAAAGACGCTCTCTCATGTGGTTGAGCACATCTTTTGTGAACTGTTGCGCCTTTTCGTTTGTCAAGTCGCAGCCAATCCAATTTGCGTTCAAGCAAGCCTCATTCATACCAACAAGACCGATTGTGGAGAAGTGGTTGTTGAATGTGCCCAGGTATCTCTTTGTGTATGGGTACAAGCCCTCGTCAAGAAGCTTTGTAATAACGGTTCTCTTGATTTTTAATGAACGGGCAGAAATGTCCATAAGTCTGTCAAGTCTTGCATAGAAGTCCTTTTCGTCCTTTGCAAGATATGCAATTCTTGGCATATTGATTGTAACAACACCAACAGAGCCTGTGGATTCACCGCTACCGAAGAAGCCGCCTGATTTCTTTCTAAGCTCACGAAGGTCAAGACGAAGTCTGCAACACATAGAACGAACATCGCTTGGCTCCATATCACTGTTAATGTAGTTAGAGAAGTATGGAGTACCGTATTTAGCGGTCATTTCAAAGAGGAGCTTATTGTTTTCAGTTTCGCTCCAATCGAAGTTGCTTGTAATTGAGTATGTTGGAATTGGGTATTGGAAGCCACGGCCGTTAGCGTCACCCTCAATCATGATTTCGATAAACGCCTTGTTTACCATATCCATTTCCTTTTTACAGTCCTTGTACTTGAAATCTACTTCCTTGCCACCAATAATACAGTTAAGCTCAGCCAAGTCAGCAGGAACAGTCCAGTCAAGTGTAATGTTAGAGAATGGAGCCTGTGTACCCCAACGGGATGGAGTGTTAACACCGTAAACAAAGGATTGGATGCACTGCTTAACCTCTCTATATGAAAGGTTATCTACCTTTACAAAGGGAGCAAGATATGTGTCAAATGAGCTGAATGCCTGTGCGCCTGCCCATTCGTTTTGCATAATGCCGAG
>JAGANX010000039.1 GCA_017623975.1 Clostridia bacterium | reverse complement strand
TGATAGCTTTGGTACAAACCTTGCAGAATTAAAGCTTGCAATGTTGGATGATTCAAAAAATGGTGTTTCTATGTCTGAATTAGATAAAGAACAGTATATTAAAAACGTTGTAAAAACACGAAATCAATCTATTCAACATCAATTTAGAAAGGGACTCCTTGATAATAACGAACATGTTTGTCCTATTTGTGGTTTCTGTTTTGAAGAATTTTTAATTGCAAGTCATATCAAACCATATTCAAAATGCGATGATACATATGATGCTATCAATCATTACAATGGTCTTTTGCTATGTCCTAATCACGATAAATTGTTTGAAGATGCAAAACATATGACTATTGATGCCAAAACTGGAGAAATTATTTTGTCCCCTTCTGCTCAAAACTCTGTTGATTTTGGTGGTTTGAAGGGAAAATTTGTAGCTCGTCCATACATTGATAATGAACGTAGGCACTATCTAAAATGGCATAATGAAAGATTTATTGCATTAAAGTAATATTTGCAAATTTCATTTATTAAAAAATAGTATTTTCAAAGAGGAAAAATAATGACAGAAAATAATTCTAAAACCTTGGAAGAATTTTTTTACGATATTATTACTGATTATGTTGAAACTTGTCAAGTGCAACAATTTGATAGTAATATAATAGTTACGTATGATATGAAAGAAGAATATATCAAATTAAGAAACGACCTTGTTGAAAATGGCAAAAGAAACCCTGATGATATTCAAAAATATAATGGTCTAACTGTTCAACCCAAAGAAACAAACGGAGTATTTACAATATTACTAAATGCAAACTATATGTTAGAAAATTATCAAAACAATACAATTGATTGGGTTGGTACTCTTGTACACGAAGCAGTACACGTTAATGATTTCAAAGATTATTTTCAATTGGTTAACGCTACATCATATGACGAATTATATGAATATAACCCACACGCAATTTTTTTGCATTGGACAGAATTTCACGCAAGAGCTATCGGTCATTATTTTTTAAGAAAATATACACTTGATGATTTTAAAAATGAGATTCATATACAACACATAGTTGATACCGAATTGCCTTATCAAACAGACTATTTAGTTGAACAGTTGAATGGTTTTGAGGATTCAAACAGTAAAGTATATGTTATTATGCATTACTTAGGCAGATTGGCAGTATGGAGATATCTATATCCACATTATTTCAATGACCAGTATATAAATTCGATGATGAAAAATAATGCTTGGATGAAGGATTTATTCAACATTCTCATTCAATATGACTCTTTGGAAAAAATATATCCTCATTTTGATGAAATCGAACAGATTTTAATTGACGCAAACATTTAGCTATTGCCTGTAGCGGTTCAAATTACAAACAAAATGCTCAGCCAAAAATCGACAAGCTTCGACAGAAGCTTGTCGATTTTACTTTTTCACTCTTCACTTTTCACTCATACCTCTTGTCGATTTTTGGCAAGTATAAAATGCTAACGCATTGATTAAGGTTGAAATAAAAAAACAATCAGCCACGCACAGGATACTGTTTTGGTGTCCTGTGCGTGGCTGATGTATTGTTCAACCGTTGGCAAAAGCCATCTGTATTGTTTTAATGATTCTCCTTCAAGCGCTTTATTTTGCGAACACAATCTCGTTTACAATGTCGCAAATTTGTGTGATTATACCGAGGTCAAGCTCCATAAATGGTAGGGGCTCAACGCGCTTACCTGTGAGGGTAGCCAGCCATGTCAGGGCAACTGCATACCTTCCGTAGGTGTGCGACATATGGAAGCCGTCACAGCACAGGGACTCGCCACCATTTGCATAATCAAAGGCAGGTACTCGCTCACGAAGTGATTGGATAACATCCCCTGACGGAATTGCTATGGCATCAATTGCAGAGCAAGCAAGCCTTGAGGCGGAGCAAAGCGCCTCGTACATCTTTTTTTGGTTGCAATCGTACAGTGGAAATTCACTGTGGGTTGAGTCAATCTCATATGCCCAGGTTTTATGAAAATACAGCCTTGCATCGGGCTGATGCTTGCGCACATATGTGGCAAGGTCGTTTAGGTATGGCTGATAGGTTTCGTACAGTCCGGAAAAATGGCTTACCTGCTGAAGGGTGACAACATCAAAATGTTCACTTGTCAAGACTTCCTCGATTGAAGCGCACTCGCTTTTCCACACGTCTCCGTTTATGATATACAAATAATTTGATTTGCCCTGCACCACGTTTTCCCAATGCATCTGAAGGCTACAACCACCAATAGCCAGATTATCCGTTGACAAATCAACGCCTCTTTGCTCTGCCAATGCGTGCAAATACCCATGGGCATCTATTGAAAAGCTATTACCGATAGATAAAATTCTCATGTCACACCTCGTTGCTATTGTTTAACAAAATATTTTTTCTTGAATATTTTCCCCATAAGGAAAACAAGAAGCTGACTGACAAGATGCGTTACAATACAAGCCAGAGCGCTTAAGCCTATGAAAGCAAGAATTGTTTCCGTCTTGCCAAGATGGCTAAGCTTATACAATAACAGCTTTGCCCAGCAATAGTGGTTCAGAACCAGCAGCGTGCTTGCAAGTCCCATATATTTTGTCCATTTTGGGTTCCACAATTTTGATGTATAGGAAAAGCCGCCTATTCCGATAATGAGCATACCGAAAATTGCAAAGACAACAACATAGTTGTGTATGCCCTTTGGATAATAATGCATCATATAAAGAATAAAAACAAGCAGGGCAGACTCTGCAATTGTGAAAATGACTCTTGCAAGCCTTGTAAATTCCACACCCCTTGCCCTTTTTGTTATCTCGTAAATCAAGCATCCCATTGAGCAGCCGGCAATGGCGCGAAGCCAGCCTGTGTGAATAATTGAGTTCTCTAAAAACATTGCGCCAACGGCAATATGACCGTACTTCGCGCTTAAAATTCCATAGAATACAAGGGCAATTAACGGACAGGCAACCAAGGAGAAGCCTTGCCCGAATTTTTTAATAAAGGGATAAAGCACCGCAAGCGCTATGAACATTGAGGACAGATACCAGGAAATACCCAAAACATAAACGCCCTTCATACCCGTGGCTTGCATTGGGAAAATATCAAAAATCAACAGAGGAAGATTTTCCATAGCCTCGCCAAAGGAAAAATTCCTTATCACACAATGAACAGAGAAGCCAATAATTGCGGAAACAATCAAAATCGGCAAAAGCGCCTTGTATTTTCTATACAGAAATTTAACAGTAGACACACCAATTCTGTCTTGACCCTTGTCCGATTCAATTGACCTCATCATAAGATATCCGGTTATCATAAAAAATCCGTCAACAGCCAACCTTCCACCGGGGAAAAGACCGCTTCCCAAATGGAATTCAGCAACAATGATGGCAAGCAAAAGCTTGATTACATCAATATATCCGTTTCGTTTAGCAATCATATTACCAAAAAATCTCCTTATTTTTTAACAGACTAATTATATCACACTTATATACAAAAAACAACACATTTTACACACCGATTTTTGGCAAGCCAAGAAAGCGACTTAATAATCAATCCTTGAAACAAAAAAAGCCCGTTCGGTGAACGAGCTTTTATTCTTTTTAGCCAAGGAGCTGAACTATTAAGTCCCAAAGGCAAGTGATTTTCGGAAGAACGGGAACAAGCACAAGGGCTATTACGGACATAAGCTTAATAAGAATGTCCATAGCGGGACCTGCGGTGTCCTTGAACGGGTCACCAACGGTGTCGCCTGTGACTGTTGCCTTGTGAGTATCGCTACCCTTACCACCATAATTGCCTGCCTCAACGTATTTCTTTGCATTGTCCCAAGCTCCACCGGAGTTTGCCATAAATACAGCAAGCATAATAGCCGAAAGGAGTCCGCCAATGAGGAGTCCGCCAAGACCCTCAGCGCCAAGAATAAGTCCTGCTACTATTGGCGAAACAAGAACGATAATACCGGGGACAATCATTTCACGCAAGGAAGCCTGTGTTGAAATATCAATACACTTGTTGTAGTCGGGAGCCATTTTACCCTCAAGTATTTCGGGGTGCTTTTCATACTGCTTACGAACCTCGTCAACCATTTTGTTAGCAGCGCGACCAACAGAGCCGATTGTCAAGGCGCTGAACAAATAAGGAAGCATAGCGCCAACGAGCATACCGATAAGAACCTTAGGGTCAGCCAAGGAGATTTGAACCTTAGCAGCCTCGATAAATGAAATAATAAATGAAAGTGATGTCAATGTAGCCGAGCCAATGCAGAAGCCCTTGCCGATTGCAGCTGTTGTGTTACCGACAGAGTCAAGCTTATCGGTAATCTTACGAACCTCGTGAGGAAGCTCTGCCATTTCGGCAATACCGCCTGCGTTATCGGCAATAGGACCGTATCCGTCAACGGAAACGGTAATACCAACGGTTGAAAGCATACCAACTGCTGCAAGAGCAATACCGTAGCTACCACCAAAGAAATACGAAATAGCAATAACTGCTGCCAAGCAAGCGATTGTGAGCCAGGTTGACCTCATACCAACGCCGATGCCCGAGATAATATTTGTACCGTGACCGGTTGTGGATTCCTTAGCAATACGCTTTACGGATGAAAACTCATCAGAGGTATAAGGCTCTGCAATAAAGCCAACTCCGATGCCTGCCAAAAGACCTGCAATAACGCAAACCATCAGCTTCCAATCTCCAACGTACAATATTGAAAGCAACACAGAGGATACAACAACAAGTCCTGTTGCAATATATGTGGCGATATTTAAAGCCTTGTGTGGGTCAGCCCATTTTCTTGCGCGAACAACGATAACGGAAATCATTGATGCAAGAGCGCCAATACCGCAAAGTAAGATTGGGAACAAAAGATGCTTGAATGAAAGACCTGTGAGAAGCGCCATTGTAAGGGCAGAAAGGATAGAGCCAACATAGGACTCGGTAAGGTCAGAGCCCATACCTGCAACGTCACCAACGTTGTCACCAACATTGTCTGCGATTGTAGCAGGGTTACGTGGGTCGTCCTCGGGAATACCCGCCTCAAGCTTACCGACAAGGTCAGCGCCAACATCTGCCGCCTTTGTGTAAATACCACCGCCAACACGGGCGAAAAGAGCAATCATTGAGCAGCCAAGGCTATATCCTGTAAGAATTTGCACAGGGGCGTTAATGTCCTTTGTGAGCAAATAAACCACAAGAGAGATAGAGGAAAGACCTAAAAGACCGAAGCCAACAACGGATAAGCCAAGAACAGCGCCACCGCTGAATGCCATATTGAGCGCTCCTGACATACCCTCGTCACGAGCCTTTAATGCTGTGCGAGCATTTGCCTTTGTAGCAATAAACATACCAATCCAGCCTGCCGCAGCAGAAAAGAGCGCGCCGATAACAAAGCAAACAGCCGCCTTCCAGCCAATGCCCTCAGCACCCTCAAGGCTTGGTATAAATCCCAACACCGTAAGAACAACGCCAATTACGATAACAAAAGGAATGATAAGCTTGTATTCACGAACAAGGAAGGTCATAGCACCGTCGTGAATGTGCTTGCTGATGTCACCAACCCTTTTATCGTTAACAGAAGCCCTTGAAACTCTGCGGAAAAGAACAAAAACATATCCAAGAGTTATAATTGCTGCAAAGATAACGAGAAGAAGGGGTAGAAATTTTTCCATTTCCATAAAATAATTCTCCGTTTCTTTAATAGTTACGCATAAACCAATGCACATAAAATTCTATCATAAAGCAGACATATTTACAATACCTTTTGTAATAAAATAGGGAAAAATGTCAAAAAAAGAAAAGCTACCCAAGAGAGTAGCTTAAATGTCAGCAGTTGGTGACGCTTTCTTTTGAAAGCCTGTTATAGACTGCAATTATTACAGGAATTAAAATCAGCTGAAGGGCAATACCGGGCAGAGCGTCAATTATGCCGCCTGTAATAAACATTTCCATAGTGAAGGGAATGGAGTCAATTCCCAGCAAAACAGCCTTTGCAATACCCCATACAATTCTGCCCGATACCATTGAGGCAAGAAGGCAAGGGTACAAGTACCAAAGGGGCTTTTTTGATGAAAGTGAATACAAAAGCCCAATGACAAAGCCGTATGTGCAAAGCTCAAGCGACATCCAAACAGCATTAGGATAAGGCTTAGGCATACCGAAAACAATAGAGCGAAGGAAGGGAAGCACAGCGCCGGTGACAGCCCCGTATTTCCAACCGCAAATAAGACCGCAAAGCATAATTGCAAGGTGCATGGGCAAAAGGGAATCGCCAATTTCCTTTATCTGCCCTGTCAAAAGTGGCAAAACCATACCCAGCGCCAGAAGCACAGAGGCTAAGGTAAGCCTTTTCAAGTTTATTTTTCTCATAACAATCCTTTAAATGTTTTATGTACTGATTATATCACAGAAAAACAGCCAATTCAAGAGAAAAACGCAACCCTGTGGTTGCGTTTTATGCTTTTATGCAAATAAAAGAATACAATAGAAAATCATAGGTGGGACAATGCTGAGAATGTGTGAAAACCAGCCCTTACCGTAAGCGATTGTCTTAAACAGGAAGGAGACAACGCAAACACCCATGGCAATCATAGTAAAGGTAGGCAAAAAGCTACCAACGCTCAAGCCCTCGATAACGTAGCACAGAAAATAGAAAACTGTGAAGCCGTTCAAAAGAAAAGCGCCGAGAGCCATAAGAAATTTGCCCTTGAAATATGTTTTCATTGAAAAAAGAAAAATCAGTGAATAAATAACTAATAAAGCCCATGCAAATGGTGTTGGCATAGTGATACCTCCTACTGAAAGATAAAACAAAAATATGTACTCATATTATATACAAAATGTTGCATTTTGTCAATAGAAATTTAATTAAAACTTTACAAGTGAAAAATACTGTGATATAATTAAGGCGTGGAAAAAGACACCGATAATTAAAAACACGGGGGAGTGTGTGATTTTCACTCTCCTTTGTAAGGCAATTTTAAAAAGAGGGGCAAAAATGGAAAGATGGAGCAAGGAAAGAGCGTGGGAGTGGTACGATTCTCACCCTTGGATAAGAGGCTGTAACTATATGTGCGCCGATTGCGTCAACAGGGTTGACCAATGGCAGGCGCTACACTTTGATGAGTATTTGGAGACAACCGAAAGAGAACTTCAGCTAATGAAAGAGCTGGGCTTTAACTCCGTAAGACTTATAATTGAGTACGTTGTTTGGGAAAAGGAGCACGATGGTTTCCTTGAAAGGTTTGAAAAATACCTTGCCCTGTGTGCGAAATACGGAATTTCCTGTATGATAGTTTTAGCAAATGACTGTATGCCTCCTAAGACGGAAAGGTGGAAATTGCCCGATGTAGGTGAGCAGACCTATGATGTTGGCTATCACGGTGGCAGAAAGCATTCTCAGCACGGCAATCATCACGAGCCTGCTCCTCATTACTACTTTGACGATGAGCAGAGCCGAGAAAAGTATTTTGAAATGGTAAAGGAAATTGTGACCCTGTACAAGGACGACGAAAGAATTTTGATGTGGGACTTGTTTAACGAGCCGGGTAATAGCCGACGTGATAAAATCACAATGCCTTACCTTGTAAGAATGTTTGAGACTGTAAGGGAAATCAACCCGTCACAGCCACTTACAGCTGCCCCTTTTTGGTTTGACGAGGAAAAGGGCTTTGCAGTAAACGAAATAGGAAGGTACTGCCTTGAAAACTCTGATATTATAACATACCATTTTTATGCTACATACGAAAGCCACGTTCAAGCGATTAAGTGGCTAAAGAGATATGAAAGACCGATTATGAACACAGAGTGGCTTGCAAGATGCACAGGCAACACAGTTTTTGATAACGTTCCGCTTTTCTATCTTGAAAATATTGGTTGCTACAATTGGGGCTTTGTTGCAGGAAAGTACCAGACCTACGAGCCATACGAGGCGCATTGGCAATGGTACAGCAACGACAAAAACGCGCCCATAGACTTTACAAAGTGGTTTCACGACCTGTATCGCCCAAGCCATCGCCCCTACGACCCCAAGGAAGAGGAGCTTATAAAAAAATTCTGTCGCCTTGCCGACAGGGAATTTAAAGGGAAGAAATAAAACATATCATCTAAGCACAATTAAAATACATTAAAGCAATAAAAACACTAAAACACTCAAAAATAACCACTCCCTAGCCTGTTTTCCAAACGGAACGCAGGCTAGTTTTTTTAAATATTTAAAATGCTCCTTTCTGCTCCACCGAGATTCTGCGAGGCAAGCCCCGCAAAGCGGGAGGGGGAGACCCCTGCCTACGTGAACCCCACTCCTACTAAAGAGCGGAGTGAGGACCCCTGCCTACGTGAACCCCACTCCTACTAAAGAGCGGAGTGAGGACCCCTGCCTACGTGAACCCCACTCCTACTAAAGAGCGGAGTG
>JAGANX010000038.1 GCA_017623975.1 Clostridia bacterium | reverse complement strand
GACATTCCGAAATTCTGCATAATCATTCCCTCAAATTAAAAAGTGCGCTGACCTGAGCCAACGCACAAAAAACGCAAACTCCAAGTCGCTAAACCAACTTGAATAAAACAAGAACACCTTGCCTTTTACAAGCGGAATTTGCATTTTTATCAAATTCACTATGTAAAAGACAAAAAGGGTATAGTATCCCCATACAAGAAGAGGTGTCTTTTTAACTTATTAAGTTGGTTTAGCAGTATTAGTATATCACATTTTTATGAATAAATCAAGATATTTTGCAATTCATACTTAAATATGTTATTACAATAATTGAATTTACAATAAATATGTGATATAATATTGTAAAATACTATATTGGAAGGTCAATCATATGGAAGAAAAAATTATAATAGCCATCATTTCTGCCGGGCTTGCTACTCTTGTAAATTGTCTCTTTCAGTTTATCAATAAACTTATAGATAACCATCGCGAAGATAAGAAACATGCCCAAGAAAACAAGAACGAATACATAGAAAAGAAGGAAAAGGTTTATATAGCAACAATTGATAGACTTTTGCAAATAAGGCGAGGATTTGATTTTACACGTGAGATGCTTTTTAAAAATGAAAAGCTACAAAAAACTGTTGAAAGCCAAAACCTATCTTATGCCGAGGTTTCTGCGCAATTACGCCTTTACTCGACTGATAAAATATTCAATGAGTATATGCGTTTATTCCGATTTTCTTGTTTTTCATACGCCCCAGAAAGCAGCCCACGCCTATTCGAAGAGAGTAAATGGGCATACGATATGCAAATTACACTTTTGGCACGTCAAATGCAAGAGGATTTAGGTTATAGAAAATATAATAGTGAACCTGACTTAATAACTTGCCCCGAATGTGGTAGAATACACGATATTGTTTCGACCTGCAGTTGTGGCTTGACATTCAGTCAATTAAAAGAAAAAGCAAATACTGCGTTGGATCAAAACGATTTGAATGAAGCGTCGGAGTGATTTTTAATATTCGTGGTATGATATGAAAGAACCCGGTGGCGAGTTTTTGCCACCGGGTTCTATTTAATTAATGCTTCTATGGCAATTTGCATACCAAGCTTAAAAGCATACTCGAAGATGGTTGTTTCGGCGAGGCTCATATACTCGCTCCAGCAATCGTGGAACTTTTCGAATGCTTCTTTCTGCTCGTCCGTGAAGCTCTTTTCAAGATCCTCATGATGTCTTGCCATGTAGCCGAGCAGTTCCTTCATCTCTTGGGTGTTTGTTCGGCTGTCCTCTTGCGGAATGATGTTTCCGTGCCATAGTTCTTTTATTGGGTTGTTCATATGTTGCACCTCCTGTTAGCACCACACACTACCACAGAAAGAGAAAAAAGTCCAGTAAACAAACTGTTAACTCGCACTATATAGAAAGACCATCACAGGGTTTGAACTGTGATGGCCTTTGTTGTTATTTTTCGAATAAATACTTCAACGCAACAGCATCACGTGCCGCAATTGCACAACCTTCATAGCCGCCATATATAGTTGATGCATTTATATTCATAGCTTCCAGTTCATGTAGCGCTGCTTTAAATTGCTCTGCCGGAATGATTATTTGTGTAAGAGCGCCCTCTACATCTTGTCCGTTTTGCATACATGATTCAACATATTTGTTTATTGATTTTACTTGATTGTTCAAAATTGTAAAACAACCAAGTTGCTTTTTCTGATGCTCATTGTCTATAACAATATGCTCTTCAATTTGAACTCCTTGATTTGAATTCCAAATCTCGTGCTCTTTTAACAATGCCCATATTGCAACATGAGAAGGTCGTTTGTTATAATTGACTGTTGAAAAAGCAAAATAAGCCGCTATAAAAGGGCTGTACGACCAATCCAGAAGTCTGGTTGGAACCCCATAATGTTGAGCCATACTTCTTTTTTCTATTTCAGGTAGATTAGATATTTCATATTTACTATTTATGTGTCTTGCACAATTTGTGCAAAAAATAGCAATCAATTCATTTTCAATATCTTTTCTTTGAGAATATGGAACATGGGAATACAGTCTGTCAAAACTTGTTTCTAATCCCCAAGTAGCATTGGACTGTCCTCTAAAAAGATATTTGTTAGGTTCAAATTCGCCTTTATATAAATCATCGCAATAATCCTTTTTAAATTGTTGCCAAGTTTTATATTCTATGGTTTTGTATGACATAAAAACCTCCTTAAGATACTCAGTTTTGCATTCTTACATTAATACAAGATCTAAATGTGTACTGATTTTTGTACTTAGGTAGCAATGTTTCTCCGTGAAATTTCTGTGCATAAAAATGGTTTTTTCCATCATTATCTACAAATCCTAAGGCTCCATTTTGCCACAGAATATCACACAGATGAACATCCGCATCGAACTCTTTATCCGCAGTCTTATTTAAGCAGTTAATCATATCAAATGTCATGGGCAGATTTTTATATTTACTAAGCAGACCCACTAATTTAGCAGGAGTACCTTCTATAAAATATTTGTCCGAAGTATATATCTCAGAGCAACCATATTGCGCAACATGTTTGTGCATAGTATTAATTCTAATATTTTTGGCACATATAGTAATTAGTTCATCACCAATTGCTTCGCTTTCCCTTAGTACGATTTCCTTTACCCATTCTGAAATATTGATATTAGGATTGTTTGTAATTTTTTCATGTAGTTTGGCTAATTCGTTGCATAAGTTTATGATATCTCGTGGAACAAGCCTTGTGTGCCTGAATATAAAATCATCTATTTTTTCTGTTTCATTTCGTTCATTGATTATTTCGCTTATACCGAGCCAAGACGAAACAGTTTTACTGTCATTGAGAGCAACAAAATAACAATCGTCCAATTTATCAATTTTTCTATATAGAAAATCTTTAATATTGGATTCGTCCCAATCCAAAGTAAAAATATGACTTTCTTTTGAAAATTTGGTAGCATGTTCGCTTTTGAGTATGGAAGTAAAAACATTGTCTCTCATACTCATAATCAGATGCAATTTCTCACCGTATGTATAATCTTGTAATAATGCCATTATTGCGTAAAATAAACCTTTTTGGCAACTTGTCCAATGTAACGGTGAATGCTCATATTCAATATCTATTGCATCAAGGAAAAAATATATAGGGGGCAACTTTTTAATGATTTTTTGGATTTTGTTAAATAATTCAATCCAACATAGATTGTTTAGTAACATATTCATCTTGTTAACCGTATCTGAAACTATTAACATTGATGACATGCATTGATAAACCGAAACAACATCTTCAAAAAGGAATTTGGCTGATTTTAAATGTTTTTGAATAGCCTTTCTTTCTTCGTCGTCAATATATGCACTTAATCTTGGATCAAATAAGATTTTATGCGAAAGAGACATTAGTATTGCTACTTTCCAAGCCTGTGTCCATTTTTCACTTAATCTATCTCTCTCGTAAAAATCACAGAAAGCGATAACTTTTTCTGTGCAATTCATATTTTGATCTATGAGTTCATCTACGTATATACCAGTTTTAGTCTCGTCTTGGTTGTGCTTTAAAATAGATTGAATTTTTCTTAAATAAACAGTTTTTCCAGAGCCTTTTGCGCCAACTATTACTCGTTTGTTAAGTAATTCTTCTTGACATCTATTAATTTGAATACCAAAAGGAAAATCTGTTATGAACGAGTACTCTATTTCTTTTAAATCCGCACGAGAACCATCTGGATTTCCGAATGGATTAGGTCTATACATACAAGGCTCCTCCTTGAACTTAGCGTTAAAGTATTCTTTATATAATTATACAGCAATCCCCATAAAAAGTCAAGTTATAACAGCGTAAGTGTCGCTTTTTGTTTTTGATTGTAATCATAGGAGTTATAATTGTCATTTCGATGAAAAATCCATCATAGACTCTCGCCCATGATGGATTGATTTCATATTTTGCTACCGCAACATTTTTTGTATTTCTTTCCGCTACCACAAGGACAGGGATCATTTCTGCCTACTTTATCAACATGGCGCGTAATGTTCTTTGCCTCTCTCCATGCTATAAACATATTACCAACCTTTTCATGATGGAAAGAGTCCCAAATCACTTTAGGTAAACTTCCGTTCAGCAAAGTGGTTTCTCCGCTGATATTATAGTCAACAAAACAAACGAAATTCTCATTTCTCGTATTTAACCCCTTGTTTTTTCGGGCATCGTGCCTGTACACATTTAAGTAAATTGCATCAGCCGGCATACTACCGTGCTTTTTTGCTATTTGTGGGGAGGCAGGATTTTTCAATGTTTTCAGCCATTCAAGAGCTTCACCGATAATCGCAAGTATTTTTTCCCGATCCTCGACATCTCCAATGTATAGTGCAGCTCTCAGTCTTTTTCGATCTTCTACGCTCGCATCCTGAACATTGTTAATTTGGTATAACTCGGAAGAATAATTGGGGAAACAGAAGTATTTTACCTCGTTCAAGTCCACCTCCTCGGTAGAAGGATCGAAAATTAAAAAATCCTTTCGATCCATTGCCGCTTTTACCACGCTATCAAATGTTCCTGTTCCGGCAAACAACGCTGCAAGATCTTCTTTTTTGTATCTAACCCAACTATTTAACATTCTTGGATGATTGAACGAAAACATATACTGTTCGTAATCGTTATATCGGTCATATACCAAAACTGCCATAAGAGTCGCAATCTGAGCAATATAAGATCTCTCGGTTTTGTCAATGTCAATTTCGACATTTAATTGCTTTAGGTTGTCTGTATCACTTATAGTGCTACAATAAATACCGGGTATGCTCAAAGACATTGAGAGACGCGCAAAAGAAACATAATCTTTTTGTGTTAGATTAGTTTGAATAAGTTGTTTGTGATTGTTGAGGAATGTTATTATTGCCAGAAGAACAGCACTTACAACATCAAGGCTGTTATCAATCATATTATCGAATTCGTATATCGGCATCTCTTGGCATTTTTGAATTCGATTTTCAACATAATAAAAACAAATTTGGTCGCTTGGATTTTTTCTCATAAGGACTTTGCCGTGATTTATGGCATTCCTGATGTTAACATTAATGCGTTGTGATATTTCGGTATATCCATTTGATTCTAACACCGGGATAAGTTGTCCTAATTTGTTTTGCGTTGTGTAATCCTTACCAACGCCTTGTCCTGTAATTACTGCAATTAAACTTAAAAAGTTTGACAAACAGCTTTCCAAAATGGTTGAATATGTTGGCAATCGATAAAGTCTTGTTTTTATTTCTTGCTCAATATTAAAACCGCTTATGTCCAATATAGTATCGCATAATTGGCAGTAAGCATCATATCCCATCAAGAAATAATTATATGTATCTGCCTCTATTTTCAACTCATTGGGGTGATCTTGAAAAAGTTTTTCGAGTAATGATACAGTTTGAGTGTAAACATCTTTATTCCAAAATATACAAGGGCGTGTGTTCATCATCCTATAAAAAACATACGCATATTCTTTATCCAAGCTCGCTATGGAAGTGGATATATTTTGTTGAATCTCATTAAGCAGTTTGGAATCATCATAGTGTTCGTAATACTTGTATTCGCAACAGGGCTTTAATAAATCCATAGGTGATCTCCTTTCAAAAGTTCTCCTTAATTATATCATAATTTTTATCTTTATTCAATCGGTTTGCGGCATATAGAAAAAATCCATCACAGACTTTCGTCCATGATGGATTTTTCTTGTCCTACTCGGTTAGCGTGATTTCTTCGTTAAGAACATTACGCTAAAAGAGAGGGCTGTTTTTTGTTTGCGCGTTTGCAAATTTAGGTTATTGTTTAAAGATTTCAGCAGAGAGTGTTCCGTTTTTGCGAAGGAATACAGGTATTCTTTCAAGAGGGGCATCAACTCTTTCGGTTGTACCGCCCACGTATTCCTTATTTGTATATGGGTCAACCCATACTTCACCAAGAGGGAAATAAACGTCTCTCTCCCTTTGTCCAAGCTCCATAATAGGACAAACTAAAATATCATCACCAAACATATACTCATCATCAATATCCCAGCACACAGAATCCGCGGAATAGTCGAAGAAAAGAGGGCGCATAGGCGGTGTACCCTTTGTGTGTGCTTTATCCATTTGCAAGGAAATATAGGGTTTTAGTCTTTCCCGCAAGAAGATGTGGTCACGGCAAATTTCAAAAGCTTTATCACCGAAGCTCCAAATTTCGTTATCTCCGCCTGTGTAGCACTGTCCGCCGCCCTTTGCCTGCGGGTCGGCAGGGATGTATGGCGCACGGTAGCCATGCAGCCTTAACACAGGGCAGAAGGTAGCATATTCAAACCAGCGCATTACAAGCTCACGGTATTCATCTTCATTGGGATCACCGTAATCAAAGCCGCCTATATCCGTTGTCCACCATGGGATTCCTGCCACTGCCATATTAAGTCCTGCGCGGACTTGATTTTTCAAGGCGTCAAAGGTTGGCATAATATCTCCCGACCAAACAAGTGCGCCGTATTTGGCTGAGCCTGCCCAAGCGCAACGGACAAGGCTGATTATTTCCGTTTCCCCAGCCTCCTTTAAGCCTTCGTAAAAACCCTTAGCATAGTCAACGGGATAAACGTTACCAACCTCGGCACACATACCCTCAAAATAACGGTGGTTATCGTAGTCGTAAAGCATATATTCAGGCTCTGCCTCATCAAGCCAGAAAAGGCGAATACCCTTATCGTAGTAATTCCTTTTTGCAGTTTCCCAAACGAATTTTCTTGCCTCAGGGTTGGTTGCATCGTAGTAAACGGAGGGATGCACAAATTCCGTATGGTTGGAGGGGCCTCTATCATTACGGATAAGCATTCCTCTTTCAAGCATTTCTTTATAGTTCTCACTGCCAAACTCAATAGTTGGCCAAACGGAAACCATAAGCTCTGTGCCCATTTCCTTTAATTCCCTTGTCATTTCCTCAGGATTCGGGAAATAATCATAGTCAAAGCGGAAATCCCCCTGGTGCGGCCAATGGAAAAAGTCGCATACTATAACGGACAATGGGATACCGAGCTCCTTATATTTTCTTGCAACGCCTAAAAGCTCCTCTTGGGTGCGATAGCGCAGCTTGGATTGCCAAAAGCCAAGAGCAAACTTTGGCATTTTGGGCGCTTTTCCCACCGCCTCCATATAAGCCTCCTCTATGGCGCTTGGCGTATCGTCAACTATTACTAAATAGTCAAGCTCGCTTGTTGCCTCGCTTTTCCACCTTGTAACATTTTTTCCAAAGGTTGCCTCGCCAATAGATGCCAAATTCCAAAGGAAGCCATAGCCCAAATCGGAAATATAGAAGGGTACGCTTGCCTGTGAATTTCTATGAGCAAGCTCTAAGGTACAGCCCTTTAAGTTTAAAAACGGCTGCTGATACTGACCCATACCGAAAATTCTTTCATTCGGGTTTGATTTAAATGACGCCGTTAGCTCATAGGAGCCACATAGCCGCGGCTTAAAATCTCTTGCAGGGCGTTTAAGAGGTTGAAGCTGCAAGTCCTCTTCAAGCATAACCTCACCCTTTTGGTTGTATATTACAAGCTTGCCATCCTTGTCAACGGTTGCCCTTGCGTTACCGTTTTTTATGCATCCGTAATTTTCTTCAATTTCTATTTCGCCCTCTTGAATACCAATATCCAAAAGAGCCCTGTTTTTTCCACTCAAACTGTACTCGGGGGTTGAACGCACTCTGAGACCGTTCTTGCCCCACGGTTCAATTCTTAAAAGCTCACCGTTATAAAATCTTTCAAGTGCATTGCCGTTTTGACGGAATATTTTCTTTTCCCTATATCTCATAGGTGTGGTAACTATACCGCTGCGGTTTTCTAAATCTCCCATTTGCTCAAAGCCCATAGCAGAATAAGCATTGACCCCCGTTGGCATTGCGTTTACTGTAAACACCTTTCTTTCATAGTCTTGCTTCATCAAGGCAAAAAGCCTTTTGCCAATGCCCTGCCTATGGTATTCCTTGTCTATGTAAAAATAGCCTATGTGGTTGTTTTCACGCATACCGAGGACACCTATAACAGAATTGCTTTCCAAGGCACCGTAGAACACTATATTATTCTTTTCCCTTGTTTCTTCTATTATTCTTTGGTATTCCTTGCTTGCCGTTTCTCCAAATAAAGGCGTTTCAAACTCTGAAAATACTCTCCAAACAAGATCAAGGCACTCGCCGTTTCTTTCTTTTGACAACTTTTTAAATTCCATCTTATTCACCCTTACAAATAGTTTTTATGGGACACGTGTCGCATTTTGGACTCTGTGCCTTACAATATTCCCTGCCAAAAAGCACCATCCTGTGGCAGTAATCACTTTGCTCACTTGGTTCTATTAATTCGCTTAAAATTTTCTCCGTTTTATTTGGGTCCTTCATCCCATCACGGTACATACCAAGCCTTCCGTTTATACGCATACAGTGTGTATCTGCCACAATTGCAGGCTTATTAAACAAATCTCCTAAAAGCAAGTTTGCAACCTTTCTGCCAACGCCCTCGAACTTCAAAAGTTCTTCCATTGTATCAGGCAACTCCCCACCATAATCATTGACTAAACGGTAAGATGCATCCTTAATATTCTTGGCTTTTACACGGAAAAGTCCGCATGGCTTTACTATTTCTTCAATTTCTGCAATGTCGCCCTGTGCCAAAGCACTTGCACTTGGATATTTTTTAAAAAGCTCCCTGCAAACGATATTAACCCGTTCATCCGTGCACTGGGCGCTTAGCCTGCCCATTATCAAAAGCTTCCACCCATCCCCCTCGTATTCAAGGGAGCATTTTGCCTCCGGATAAACCTCTTTTAGCGCCCTTACCACACGAGCAATTTTTTCTTTTTTCTCTTTCTTTGTCATCATATAAGCTCAACACTAAATTCATTTTTCAAAATTTCACAAAGACGGCAAAGGGGCAAGCCCACAACATTATAAAAATCACCGTCTATTTTCTCGACAAACGCCCCTGCCATTTCCTGTATTCCGTATGCCCCCGCTTTGTCAACCGGGTTATACCTTTCTACATAGGCGTTTATTTCCTTGTCCGTTAAGCAACGGAAGGTAACATAGGTTGTAACCGCCTCAGAGTAGCTTTTTCCCCCTTGACAAACGCAAATACCGCTAATAACCTCATGGGTTGTTCCGCTTAATTTTTTAAGCATACGCACAGCATCAGCCTTGTCACAGGGCTTACCCATTAGTTCATTTTCATAAACCACAACGGTGTCACAGCCTATTACAATTTCCTCACTGCCTTGTAAAATAGCACGCGCCTTTCTCTCTGCCAAAATTTTCGGCACCTCACAAAGGGGTGTATTTTCTTCATAGCTTTCGTCACAATTAGACACGCGTACTTCAAAATTCTCCGTTACCATTGAGAGAATTTCACGCCGTCTTGGAGATTTAGAGCCTAATATCAATTTCATTTTATTCTCTTTTTGCCATTTTCCGTTGGCATTTCTTTTTTATATGCTTCAATAATTTTGTAACACTCATCCCTATTTTCATCACTGAAAATAAAGTGGTATGAAAATTGCTTTATATCATTTTCCTTATCAGCCATATATATAGGGACAGAATTATATATCACATTCCTGTGTCCGTACACACCCTCTACAAAGAGAGAGGAGCCTTGCCTATCTTTTATATAGCCCTTGCATTTATCACACCCATAGGTGTCCTTTAAAACGCACTTATGTGTGGTCATTACAGGCAATTTACCATATACAATAGCACTCTGCCCATAGAAATCACGCATTTGAGCAAGGGAAAGCTCAGGAGATAAAATTGCCCTTTTTACTCCCTGCTCCTGTAAATATTTAAGAGTATAGGAGTTAAACACATTAAGGCGGTAGTCACCCGTTATCTCAAATCCTAACTCCTTTACCCTTTCTATTTGACCTATATTAGCTACAAGGGCGTATTTTATGCCACACTCCCTTGCTTTTTTTAGCATTATTGTTACCTCATCCCACTCACTGTCAAGCACCACGGGAGGCAAGGCAACTCCATTCACCCCTTCCTTACCTGTAAATCTATCAACAGGCACAAAGCGAATGTCAAAATAATCATAATTTAAGGGTATTTGGTCTTGGTTATTAAATAGGGCAGTTTTAATTTTACCCGCAGGAGTGTCTGTTTTTTCAGCTTTAAGGAACACTTCCTTTGCTTTTCTGCCGCTATTAAAAAACTCATCAACCGCCTGCCTTCTTAAAGCATTTATAGCGGAGTTTCTTATCATAATGCCATCATCCATATTTATAGTGACATCCTCCACCTCAAAGGGAGTTTGACCGAATTTGCAAAGGTTTTTCTCCACATCCGCCTTGCTCATTGGGGAATTTACAGCCTTTTCCACCACTTCGCCAAAAACTGTCACTGTTTTGCTTGAATGAATCAGAGTAAGCTTGCTTTCCTTCCCTACTCTAAGCTCGGCAACCAAGGAAATTTTAGCTTTTTTAAGAGCTGTCTTGTTAACATTTAAAGTGCTTGTGCTTTCCTTGTCCTTATCGCTGCGGATACCAAGCATATTTTTATCAATTTTCTTGTTAAAATATCCGTCTGTAAAGCCGCCACGGGAAAAAAGGGCTTCAAGCGTCTCTGTTTCGCCCCTTGTGGCATTCCTCTTATTATCAATCAGCTCACGCCAAATTTTAACGGTACCGCCAACGTACTGCTCATTCTTCATCCTGCCTTCGATTTTTAAGGAGGCAGCACCGCACTCTAAAAGCCTTGGAATACATCTTGACAGGGACATATCTTTAAGACTTAAAGGATAGCCCTTTTCCTTGCCTACGGTGTACGGCAAGCGACAGGGCTGAGCACACTCCCCCCTGTTACCGCTTCTGCCACCCATACAAAAGCTTGCAAGACACTGCCCTGACACGGACATACAGTGGGCACCGTGAACAAAGATTTCCGTTTCGCAATTTGCGTTTTTGGAAATATACTCAATGCTTTCCTTATCAAGCTCTCTTGCCAAAACCACACGGGAAAAGCCAAGCGTTTTGTTTAAAATGTTTGCCCCGTCTAAATTATGCACGCTTGCTTGGGTGCTTGCATGCATTTCAAAATCAGGATAATACTCTTTTATTATTTGTGCAACGCCAAAATCAGCGACAATTAGTGCATCAACGCCCTTTTCGTAAATTGCACCAACATATTCAAGCATTTTAGACAGTTCTCTGTTATAAAGCTGAGTATTTAAGGTAACATAAGCCTTGACCCCGTGGGCATGGCAAAGCCTTACTGCATCATCAATGTTTTCAAGGGTAAAGTTTTTTGCACGTATTCGTGCATTGAATACATCTAACCCAAAATACACAGCGTCAGCACCGCCAAAAATTGCAGCAACAAGGGCATCCATATCCCCTGCGGGAGATAAAATTTCAATTTTTTTCATATTAAAATTTTTACTTCCCTTTACTTTTGAGAAAGCCTTGTACGCAGCTCCTCATTTTCAACCCTCAATCTGCTTACCTGCGCTTGATAGATTGCAAGCTGCGCCTCTAAATTTTTTATTCTCTTGTCATCCTCACTGCACTTGCTTTGCAGGCTCATAGCGGTAAACAAGGATGCCTCAATTAAGGTACAGTTCCTTTGCGCCTTCATCATTCCGTTTAGCTGCTCTTGAAGCTGGCTTGCAATCTTATTAACATATTCAGCACCGTCCTCGGTAACTATACCAAGCCTAATACCGTTTATTTCAACATAAATCTTCTCTTTCATTTCCGTTTCCCTCCAATTTTCCTTTAAACTACTTGCAATTTAAGTAATTTGCATATATAATATTACTAACAGTTTTATTATACTATATAATTTTAGTTATATCAAGCGAATTTTTCTATTTTTGGAGTTTTATATATTATGATTAGGAATTGCAAAAGAATCGTAGTTAAAATAGGTACCTCAACCTTAACATACCCAAACGGCGCACTTAATTTTAGGCGCATTGAGGCGCTTGTGCGTACTCTTTCGGATTTTAAAAATGCAGGGCATGAGGTGGCTCTTGTCAGCTCCGGCGCGGTTAGTGCAGGATATGCCCGCTTGGCTCTTACCGAGTACCCGGACACACTTGAAAAAAAGCAGGCTTGCGCCGCGGTTGGACAAAGTCAGCTTATGAAAATTTACGAAAATTTCTTTGGCAATTACGGTCACACCGTTGCCCAAATTTTAATGACAAAGGACGTTGTTGACGACCCGCACAGGTTGGAGCTTGTTAAAAACACCTTTAACGCACTTATTTCTATGGGCTGTGTTCCTATTGTTAATGAAAACGACTCTGTTTCCTGTGACGGTATCCGCTTTGGCGGTAACGATACTCTTTCCGCTTATGTTGGCATCGCCTGTGATGCGGACTTTATTATCAACATGAGTGACATTGAGGGTCTTTATAACAAGGACCCAAGAAAGTTTGACGATGCTACCTTAATTGACAGAGTTGATGAAATAAACGATACCGTTATGGCTTGTGCAGGCGGCGCAGGCTCAAAGCGTGGCACAGGCGGTATGGCAGCAAAGATTGAAGCGGCAAAAATTGCCACGGACAACGGTATTCCAATGCTTATTATAAACGGTGAAAACCCGTATAAGCTCTATGATATTTTAGACGGTAAGCATATTGGAACATATTTCGCCGCTAAAAAATAATTACGAGGGTATTATGGAAATTTACGAAGAAATAAAGGCTCTTTGCCAAAATGCAAAGGAAGCGTCCTATACACTTAGCACAAAAAGCGGCAAGGAAAGAAACGGTGCGCTTTTAGAAATCGCTAAGGAGCTTAGGGCAAATGCAAATCAAATAATAGAGGCTAATAAGGTAGATTTGTCAAACGCCAAGGACAACGGTATTTCCGATGCTATGCTTGACCGCTTGATGCTAAACAGCGAAAGGGTTGAGGGGCTTGCATTGGCTATTGAACACGTTGTTTCCCTGCCTGACCCAATTGGAAACGGTACTACCTTCACCCGTCCAAACGGACTTAAAATCGAATGTACAAGTGTCCCCCTTGGTGTTGTGGCTATGATTTACGAGGCACGTCCAAATGTAACGCCCGATGCTGCTTCTCTTTGCTTAAAGAGCGGTAATTCCGTTGTGCTTCGCGGAGGCAAGGAGGCAATTAACACAAACAAGGCGGTTGTCAAGGTTATAAGGCAAGCTCTTGTAAGCTGCGGCTTTGATGAAAACTGCGTTTGCTTAGTTGAAAACACCTCCCGTGACTGTGCAAATGCTTTAATGGAGATGAGGGGTCTTGTTGACGTGCTTATCCCAAGAGGGGGCAAGGGACTTATACAAAATGTAGTGACTAATGCAAAGGTTCCCGTTATAGAAACAGGTGCGGGCAATTGCCATCTTTACGTTGACGAAAGTGCTGATATCGATATGGCTATTAAGGTGGCTATTAACGCTAAATGCTCTCGCCCCTCTGTTTGTAACGCTATTGAAACTGTTTTGGCTCACGAAAGTGTAGCGAAGGAATTCTTTACTCGTTTTTATGAGGAAACAAGAAAATTCAACCTTGAATTTAGAGGTTGCCCACAGGTGTGTGAGATTTTAAACGGAATTACCTTGGCTACGGATACGGATTTTGACACGGAATATGACGATTATATCGTTTCTTGCAAGGTGGTAAAGGATGTTTACGAAGCGGTTGACCATATAAGAAAATACTCCACAGGTCACAGCGAAAGCATTATTACGGAAAACCCAAGGAACGCTGACTATTTTGTAAACGGTATTGACTCCTGCTCTCTTTATGTAAACGCTTCCACAAGGTTTACAGACGGAGGCGAATTTGGCTTAGGTGCGGAGATTGGTATTTCTACACAAAAGCTCCATGCAAGAGGTCCTATGGGTCTTTCTGCATTAACAACACAAAAATATATTATAAAGGGTGACGGTCATATAAGATGATTGAAAATACAGTTAAAAATAACAAGGAAGTAATTCTTTGCAAATACGGTGAGGTCGTGCTAAAAGGCGCTAACCGCAGCGATTTTGAAAAGAAAATGTTAAAGGAATTAAGATTAAGGGCTAAAAGAATAGGAAATTATGATATTTTCTACTCTCAAAGCACAATATATATTGAACCAACCGATGAAGATGCGGCAGACAGAATTGATGAAATGTATTGGCACGCAAAGCACGTTTTTGGCTTTGTTGGCGTTACCCGTGCTTACACCTGCAAAAAGGACATGGCAGAGATTTGCGAAATTGTACGCACCCTTATGCCTGAAAAATTAAAGGGCTACAAGACCTTTAAGGTGGAAGCAAAGCGCAGCGACAAGCGTTTTCCATTAACATCCCCCCAAATTTCCCAGGAGGTGGGCGGTGTTGTCCTTTCCTGCGTACGCGGTATTAAGGTTGACGTGCACAACCCTGAGGTTATTTTGCGTGTGGAAATTCGTGAAAAGGAAGCATTTATCCACGCAGGTCAAGAAAGAGGCGCCGGAGGTATTCCTTACGGTTCAAGCGGACGGGGTCTGCTTTTGCTCTCAGGCGGAATTGACTCCCCTGTTGCAGGCTATATGATGGCAAAGCGCGGTGTACAAATTGAAGCTATCCACTTTGAAAGCTTCCCTTACACATCCGAGCGTGCAAAGGAAAAGGTGCTTGAACTTGCCAAGATTTTAACAGACTACACTTTAAGAATAAGGGTACACGTTGTTTCCTTAACTAAGATACAGGAGCTTATAAGGGACAATTGTGACGAGGACTATTTTACTCTCCTTCTTCGCCGTTATATGATGGCAATTTCAGTAAAGCTTGCCCATCAATACGATTGCGAGGCTATTATCACAGGTGAAAGCTTAGGTCAGGTTGCCAGCCAAACAATGAAGGCTATCAACGTAACAAACGTTCTTTCGGATATTCCAATTTACCGTCCGCTTATTGGTATGGATAAAGAGGAAATTATTGCCATTTCAAGAAAAATCGGTGCTTACGAAACATCTGTTTTGCCCTTTGAGGACTGCTGTACCGTATTCACTCCACGCCATCCAAGAACAAGGCCGGAGCTTGAAACAGTCCTATTGGAGGAGAACAAACTTGACTTTGATGCATTAGTTGACGAAGCCCTGCAAACACGCCAAATTGTGGTTGTTAGGCACTTTGGCGACAACAAAGAGGAAAGCCTTGACTAATTTAAAAAAATGTGTTAGAATATTATTAGCAAGGATGTGAATACTATGAACAAAGAAAAGAATTTTCTTACCTTCACAAATGATGACGGTAGCGAAAGCGTATATGAATTAATTGACGAATGTAAAATTGACGGACATACTTATATTGCCATTGCCCCCACCGAATACTATGTGCTGAGAAAGGTGGCTGAGGGTGGAAAAGAGGTTTCCTACGTTCCTGTTGAAGGCGAGGAGCTTGACAGAGTTTGTCCCATTTTCGATACCCGCATTAACATAATCGACCACGATAAAAAATAAAAAATTACTCCTGCTTAGTTCGTGATAAACCGCTTTATTCGAGCCACAGATGATTAAAAGGAGCTCAATATTTTGTGTTGGTTTGCAGACCTCCCACTATTCTCCCTCTTAATGAGGCTTTTGTCGGACGGAAATAGTGGAAGTTGGGAGCAGTAAAGGCACAGTGAGGGCACCGCCTTGGAAACAAGGTTCGCAACTACGGTTTACACGGCTCGGTGGGTATTTTTTTACTTATTTTCAATTACATTTTTACTTGTTTTCAATTACAAAGGAATGAGGATATGAACAGAGGTCCGTTTTTACACGGAATGATGCGTTATGCAAACGCACAGAATGAAAAAAACAGACGGTATAAAAAAATATCAAAGGGACGCACTATCCTAAATTTAGTAGCCTTTCTTTTGGGTCTTACCATACTTATTGTAGTTTTCTCCCTTGGTGCAGGGGCGGCTTTTTTAGCAGGTGCGGTTTTCTTTTTTGCCATTTGTGCCATACCCTTTACTATGTCAGTAGGCAGGCGCTTCGTTATGGGTGAGCTTGAAATAGCAATTAACCAGCGCCGTGCAGAGATGAAGCTTGAATTTAATGTAAAAAGGGTTATGCTTGGTTACGTTTTTATGTTTGCACCCCTTTACATAATTATGCTTGGTTGCTTCTTTTTCCCTGCACACGATGCTTGGATTGTACCATATATCCCCGTGTTTGTTTACACCCTTGTTGCAGCAATTGTATCAAAGCACACGGTTGAAGCATTTGATTTCAGTGTAAAAAAATATAAATGGATACATATTTCCTTGTATATCGGTATTCTTATAGCCGGTGTCTTTGTCCGCATTTTTATTATGTATCCCTTCTTAGATAACTAAAAAGCCTTCCAATTTAGTGCGATGTCCCTAACGGACAAATCACGCTAAAATGGAAGGTTTTCCTTTTATTTTTCTAAAATATAGTCAATAGACAGGTACATTCCCCAGCCCTTTACAAAGAAATCGCAAAATAAGGTGACCTTGTCCTCATATATCATAACGTCAACCTTACCACGCAGCCTTAGCTCCTTTACAAGCTCGTTATCTACCCTTTCGCAGTTTTCCGCATAAATGTCATATAATCCATTATTAGTGTTGCTAAGAGAAAAGGTGTTTTCATTTGTAAACTCAATTATTGAATCCTTATACCACTGCTTGATGCTTGAAATAAAGTCCATTTGCTTTATAGAGGACGGCTCCTTCCCTTCCTCCCAAGCTATATTTACAGTGCTTAGGTCAACCTTATATTTCTTTCCCGTCACGCTAATTTGCTCAGATGGCTCTTGCTCCTTATTACAGCTGCACGCTACAACGGAAAAAAGAGTTAATAAACACAGTATAAGACCTATTATTCTTTTCATTCTTCATTCTCCCATTTAAAGTTTTCTTTTCCTGCACCTATTTCAAAATGGTACTTAATGATCCCCAAATCTATTTTTGCGCAAGGTCCAAGCTTAGATTTTGCCACGACTTTTCCGTTTTCCAAAAGCGTTATTAAGAATTTTTGCTGGTTTATTGCTGTTGGCGCGCGCATTGCAAAGTCCATACCGCTTTCAAACCAACTTGGCATTTCACCCGTAACCTGACACAGCTTTTCCATTGGCTTTGTTTTTCTCGGCACTCCTCTATTTCGTCCATACCCCACTGCTATGGTGATATAAAATTTTTCACCCGCCTTGGCTTTTACAAGTACCTTGCCCTTTTTATAAGTCAATGCAACCCAGCAGGTATTGAGTCCAAGCATTTGGGCGGCTATTACTATTTTCTCACCGTAATAGCCAACATCAACCTCTCTGCCCTTTTTGCCGCAGATTGTTATATAGTTTTTACAGTTTTCAAACTTACCGTATTTGGCAAGAAAGCCTGTAAATGCTGTCGGCTCGTTCAATACAAGCTGAATATCAAGTCCACTCTCTAAGCAAACCTCATTTATAGATGTTTTAAGCCCGTTTACAACACTTTCTTCAAGTTCTCTGTCAAGATACCGCCTAACAGAGTGCCGCTTAATTATAGCCTCTTTTATGTCCATAGAATGCTCCATTTATTTCGTTCAAGTTATTTTACCATAAACAAAGCAATATTGCAAGAAAAAAATCTCCCCACCTTTATTGTGGGGAGAAGTGTAACCATACATTCACATTTTATCTATATAAAAGCACCGCTTTTACGGTGCTGCATTTTTTTCATTTATATCTATCTTATATATCAAAAGCCCTCTGTGGAAAATCCGCAGAGGGCTTTATTTTATAATTTGGTAATTAGTCAACCAACTTGATGAGTGCCATTTCAGCAGCGTCACCACGTCTTGGACCGAGCTTATACACCTGTGTATAACCACCTACGCGGTCTGCGTACTTTGGTGCGATTTCGTCAAAGAGCTTCTTAACAACATCTTCCTTTGTGATGTATGCAAGAGCTTCTCTACGAGTAGCAAGTGTATTCTTCTTACCGAGTGTTATCATTTTATCAGCAATGCAACGAAGCTCCTTTGCTCTGGAAAGGGTTGTTTCGATTGCTCCCT
>JAGANX010000037.1 GCA_017623975.1 Clostridia bacterium | reverse complement strand
GTTGCTACGCAACAATGAAGCACTCACTCCGTTCGTATGAAGCGAAGCACACAAAATAATTAGCGAAGCGACTTCATTAGGCAAAGCCGACTTCATAAACAAAGTGTCTTAATGCACCGCAGGTGTGCTTCATTCACAAACAAAAATCGAACACCGAAGTGTTCGATTTAAGTTTGTGTTGGTGACCCGTACGGGAATCGAACCCATGATTCAGCCTTGAGAGGGCTACGTCTTAGCCGCTTGACCAACGGGCCATAAGTTTTTTGCTAATGTATTATAGCACAAGTTTTTTTGTTTTGCAATAGGTTTTTGCAAAAATATTTATTTTTCTACATATTGAAAAGATTAGAAGTGTGTGGTAAAATAAAATTGATTATTTTTTGAGGTGGTATTATGAAACAAGTATTCAATCCATATATGCCTATAAATGAGTATGTGCCGGATGGAGAGCCCCATGTTTTTGGGGATAGGGTGTATGTTTATGGCTCACACGACAAGGAAAACGGGGAAGCATTTTGTATGCTTGACTATGTGTGTTATTCTGCACCTGTTGATGACCTGAAAGATTGGCGGTACGAGGGCGTTATTTATGAGGCGAAGAATGAGCCCAATTATGAACGCTTTCCATATATGTTCGCTTCCGATGTTGTGCGTGGAAATGATGGAAAATATTATCTTTACTATTCTTCTGCGCACCATTATCCCGATTGCTCTTATGTAATGAGCGTGGCAATTAGCGACACTCCTGTGGGAAAATTCAAATTCTTAGGCTATGTAAAGAATGTTGACGGCACACCACTGACCGATGGCATCATTTTTGACCCGGGAGTGCTGAACGATAACGGTGTTATCAGGCTTTACTACGGTATGCAATGGGACTTTGAAGAAAAAATGGAAAAGGAAGCTGCCATAAATCAGCAAATGGGAATGTTCCGTAAAACAAGAGATGAGGTGTACAATAACGGGCAAGGAGTTATGGGCGCATATACAGTTGAGCTATGTGAAGATATGCTGACTGTAAAGCATAAGCCATATCGCATTTTACCAAGGTACACAAAGGGGACGTCCTTTGAGGGGCACGCCTTTTTTGAAGCAAGCTCAATGCGAAAAATAGGTGAAAAATACTACTTTATTTATTCGTCATTCAACGGTCACGAGCTATGCTATGCTACAAGCGACTATCCCGACAAGGACTTTACATACCGCGGTGTTATTGTTTCAAACGGTGACATAGGCATTAACGGACGAGTAGAAAAGGACAAATTGATGCGCACAGGCAACAACCACGGCGGAATTGAGTATATAAACGGTGAATGGTATGTTTTTTATCACCGTCATACTACGAAAACCGAGCTTTCACGTCAAGGCTGTGCAGAGAAGATTAAAATTTTGCCAAACGGTGAAATTCCCCAGGTGGAAATAACCTCTTGCGGTCTTAACGGCGGACCGTTGATTGCAAATGGCACATACCCAAGCGTAATTTGCTGTAACCTAACCAACGGAAAAATGCCAAGGGGAGAGTGTGTGCACATGACCTTGCCACACATAATTTGCAAAAACGAGGAACGGTTTATTTCCGAAATCGAAAACGGTACCTTGATAGGCTATAAATACTTTTTGGTGGAGGGAGTGTTTGATTTTAGTATAAAATACCGCACCTGTATGGGCTCACCTAATGGCAAGGTCAAAGTTATTTTAGGTGAAAATACAGTTGGTGAAATTAGAATTGAACCAAGTCAAGATTGGAAAATCGCAAAAACTACACTAAACGTCCAAAACGGTATTTACCCACTGTATTTGGTTTATGAGGGCAGTGACTATATTGATTTTATTGAATTTGGCTTTAACTAATATTGACTTTTTAAAATGATAGTGATATAATTTAATAAATTTAACAAAAAGGTTGACAAAAGAAATGAAGGGTGAGATAATCTTAGAGGCAGGCAGGCAATATACTTGTTCATTTGAGCAGGGCTTAGGCTCTGTAATTTTGTCACGCAATAATTATTAGTAAAAAACCGCTTAGGCACAGGTGCTTCCTGTGTCTAAGCGGTTTGCTTTTTTAGAAAAGGAGGGGACATAATGGAATACAAGATGCCTATTTATGAAAGAGAATTGGTTGAAACAAGTGATATTGTTTTGGCATCTTCAACTCAATTAGAGGGCGGCGCGAAGTTAACGCAAACAAATGATACAAATGCCAATGTATCGGCAAGCATATTTGATATTTTAAAATAGGGAGATAGGAAACAAAATGAAAAAGTTTTTAATTTTATTCTGTACAGTTGTTTCCGTGTTCCTTGCTGCTTTGGCAGTTTCTGCTGATGAAATATACACAAGGGACGGAAACAAGATTTATTTCGGCTCATACCCACAAAGCAAGGTGACAGATACTGCCACAATAGCGGCTTTGAACGAAAAAGCGGGCACATTACCAACAAGCTCTAATTCTCAGGCTTGGACTGACTACGGCTATTACGCTAACTATGAAATCAAGAGTTTTATGTGGTATATAGATATAGAACAGGATGGCGAAAAATACAGAGGTGTGTATTTTATTTCATATCGCTCGAGTTGGTGCAGTCTAAGTGGAACATCCAGTGACTCATATCAAGATGATAATGGTTTTTTTACAAATAACATATATTGGTTTCAGTATGAGCCTGTAAGTTGGACAATATTGAGCGAAAATGACAATAAAGCACTGATCCTATGTGATATGATAATTGACAGCCAACCGGTTGATTACAAGGAAAACGATATTTATCTTAATAATTACGCAGAGAGCACTATAAGAAAATGGCTCAATGAAACTTTTTATTGTACCGCATTCAATGATTTAGAGAAACAAATTATTCTTACGACAACTGTAAATAATGGCGAAGAAAGCACAGGCATTGCTTCAAATCCATATGTTTGTGAGGATACAGAGGATAAGGTGTTCTTGCTTAGTTATGAAGAAGCAACGACATATTTACCAACTGATGCTTTGAAAACGAAGAAACCAACACAATATGCGCAATCACAAAATGCGTATGTTGGTGAGTCTTCAAATGGATATTGGTGGCTTAGGTCTCCTGGTACGAGCAAAAATACTCCTTGTGTAAGAAATGTTTTTGATAATGGAAGAATTAGTGATTGGGCTGTTGACATTACTTTCGATGGCGTAGTCCCTGCATTAGTAATTGACACAAGTGAAAAAGAAGACACTTCTCCAATGGAAATATTTACTTTCAAAGGCTATTCTGTCGGCCCTGACGGAAAGTCACTTTGCGCAGGATACGATATTGATTATGATAAGATAAATTCTTATGAAGGTACTCTTGAATTTGGTGCAGTGTTTACTTTGTATGATGCGCTTGGAGGACAGAGTCCGTTGAACAGCGAAACAGGCGAGGTTAATGTATTTGATAAGGCTAACGTAGTAAAAGCCAATATTAGCGACTTTGGATATTTGACCTATGAATTTAAAATTATAGATATTGATGATAGCTTCAAGGATTATGCGCTTGTAATTGCAGGCTATGTATATAACGGGGAGAAGGTTATATATTGCCAAGACAACGGTTACAGCCAAAACGTAACGTCTGTTTCTTATAACGAAATTGCAAAAGGCTTATATTAAAAGGCGTGAAATTAAATCGGTTAAAGGGTTCTTCGCTATACTCAGAATGACAGTAGCGTGTAGCCTTACGGGAATCGAACCCATTTGGTTTGAAATGGAAAATAGCTTGCCTTACTGTGTTAAAAAAGTTTGACAATTCTTTAATTGCCTGCACTTTTTTGCCTTGTAATCCAACCTATTTTCTCATTTGAAACTGCTCGCATCTCCGAACGAATAAATCCGTAGAGAATTTTTTCGAGCTTTGGTGCAGACAGTTAAAAAACTTTCAAATCAAAGGTCGGACAAAGGCTCACGGATTTGTCGTTCCGAGACAAACGGGTTCGATTTCCGTAAGGCTAAGGACCGCCACAAATTGATTTTTGCGGTAACTGCCTATAACCATTAACAAAAAAATCAAGGTCTGTCAAGTAATAGACCTTGATTTTTTAATTTACGTGAGTGCATAGTTATTTTAAAATAATAATATTGACAATTTAATATATTTGTGCTAAAATAGTCTAAACGCAAGGAAAAAGAGGAGTAACAGAAGATAACCTTACAGAGAGCTGTCGATTGGTGCAAGACAGTAGGCAAATGTCTGTGAAGTAGCTTTGGAGCGGTGACGGCGAAATAGTAGTAGCCATCAACGGGCAACTCACGTTATAGAGTATAGAGTGCGTATTTTTGATACGAATTCAGGTGGTACCGCGTATTTTGCGCCCTGACAGCTTTTGTCGGGGCGTTTTTTATTTTGTACAATAACGCAAGGAGAAAATATATGAAAGAATTAAACAAAACCTACTCCCCAAATGAGTTTGAGGAAAGAATTTACAATAATTGGTGCGATAAAAAGTATTTCACCCCTGTTATCGACCATTCAAAGCCACACTATTCGATAGTTATCCCACCACCAAATATTACGGGACAGCTTCACATGGGTCACGCTCTTGATAATACCTTGCAGGACATTCTCATTCGTTATAAGAGAATGAGTGGCTTTTGCACCCTTTGGCTCCCGGGCACAGACCACGCATCTATCGCTACCGAGGCAAAAATTGTTGAGGCTATGCGTAAAGAGGGCGTAACAAAGGACGATATTGGTAGAGACGGCTTTTTAGAGCGTGCTTGGGCTTGGAAGGAGCAGTACGGTGGCAGAATTATCTCTCAGCTTAAAAAATTAGGCTCCTCCTGTGACTGGTCAAGAGAGCGCTTTACAATGGACGAGGGATGCTCCGAGGCTGTTAAAGAGGTATTTGTTCGCCTTTATAACATGGGTAAGATTTATCGCGGCGAAAGAATTATTAACTGGTGTCCTCACTGCTTAACGTCAATTTCCGATGCCGAGGTTGAATATGAGGACCAAGCAGGACACTTCTGGCACATTAAGTATCCGTTTAAGGACGGTAGCGGTTATCTTGAATTTGCTACAACCCGTCCTGAAACTATGCTTGGTGATACTGCGGTTGCGGTAAACCCTAATGATGAAAGATATAAAAATATAATCGGCAAAACCCTTGTAATTCCGCTAATAGGCAGAGAAATTCCTGTTGTAGCGGACGAGTATGTTGAAATGGACTTTGGTACGGGCGTTGTTAAAATCACCCCTGCCCATGACCCTAACGACTTTGAGGTTGGTAAGCGCCATAATTTGCCTATTATCAACGTTATGACACCTGATGCAAAAATCACCGAGGATTATCCTGCTTATGCCGGTATGGATAGATACGAGGCGAGAAAAGCAATCGTGCGTGACCTTGACGAGCAAGGCTATCTTATAAAGGTTGAGGACTACTCACACAATGTTGGTACTTGCTACCGCTGCGGTACAACCGTTGAGCCAAGAGTTTCACTCCAATGGTTTGTAAAAATGGAGGAGCTTGCACAGCCTGCTATTAAGGCTGTAAGAGAGGGCGACATTAAGTTCGTACCTGAAAGATTTGAGAAAAACTATTTCCACTGGATGGAAAATATCCGTGACTGGTGTATTTCCCGTCAGCTTTGGTGGGGACATAGAATTCCCGCCTTCTACTGCGATGATTGTGATGAAATCGTTGTAACAAAGGAAGGACATGCAAAATGTCCAAAATGCGGTAAGGAAATGCGTCAGGACCCTGACACACTTGACACTTGGTTCAGTTCTGCACTTTGGCCGTTTTCCACACTTGGTTGGCCAAAAGAAACAGAGGATTTGAAGTATTTCTATCCAACAAACACTCTTGTAACAGGTTACGATATTATTACCTTCTGGGTATCAAGAATGATATTCAGCGGTCTTGAATATATGGGTGAAAAGCCATTTGACACAGTGCTTATCCACGGTCTTGTCCGTGATGCGCAGGGACGTAAAATGTCCAAGTCCTTAGGCAACGGTATTGACCCACTTCTTATAATTGAAAAATACGGTGCTGACGCACTCCGCTTTGCCTTGGCAACAGGTAACTCCCCGGGAAATGATATGCGTTTCTCCGATGAAAAGATTGAGAGTGCGAGAAACTTTGCAAACAAGCTTTGGAACGCCGCCCGCTTCGTTATGATGAACCTTGATATTGAAAAGGTTGAAATGCCATCTGTTGACAAGCTTGGTATCCAAGACAAGTGGGTTTTGAACCAATTGAACGGTCTTATCAAGCGTGTTCGCGATAACCTTGATTCATACGAGCTTGGTATTGCCCTTGGCGAGATTTACAGCTTCATTTGGGACGTGTTCTGCGACTGGTATATTGAGCTTTCAAAGACAACGCTTTCAAACAAAGGCACTGATGCAAATATAGCTTCACAAAATGTAATTGTATATGTTCTTGAATCACTTTTGAAGCTTCTTCACCCATTTATGCCATTTATCACAGAGGAAATTTACTTGTCACTTCCTCACTTTGAGGACTGCGAAAGCATTATGATTTCCACATATCCTGAGGTAAAGGAAGAATATAGCTTCGCCCTTGAAAGCGAAACAATGGAAAGGGTTATCGAAACTATCCGTGCAATTCGTCAAAGAAGAACAGAAATGAACGTTCCACCGTCAAGAAAGGCAAAAATTTTCATTTCTACAAAGTATGCTGACAGCTTTAATGACACAACAGCGGAATTCTTCAAGAAGCTTGCATCTGCCTCCGAGGTTGAGGTAGTTTCCGAGTACGCAGGGGAAAATGCGGTGCAAATCATCACCGCTTGTGCAACCGTATATATTCCAATGGCTGAAATGGTTGATACAGAAAAGGAAAAGGCACGCTTGAACGAGGAGCTTAAAAAGGTTGATAACGAAATCGACCGTCTTGTTAAGAAGCTTTCAAATGCTGAATTCGTTAACAAAGCGCCTGAAAAGGTAGTAGCCGGCGAAAAAGCTAAGCTTGAAAAGTACGAAAGCCAAAAGGCAGGCATCTTGGATGCCATAAAGGCACTTTAATTAAATAAAAATGAGCATAACGAGTTCTCGTTATGCTCATTTTTTATTTCTGTGTTTCATCAATAATTTCAGCATTCGGTGCATTTACGCTAACGCTTTTAATGCCGTTTATGCAGCCGCTTTTGGATTTATAGCCATCCTCACTCATTGCGATACTTTCGCCGTTTGAAGCAATTAAACGGTATCTGTAAAGCCCTGCCTTGTCAAAGTAAATTTCAAATTTAGGGCAGGTTTTGCCCTCAACCTTTTTAAGGGTTTGGTCCTCGATTTTGTTTTCCTCAATGCATTTAACTGCGTGCTTGCCAACGCTTACCATACCGTTTTTACAAGCGGCTTTTGTGGTATAAACCTGTGAGGACACTGCAATTTTCTCCATATTGCTTGCAAAAAGGCTGAAATTAAAGCCTCCTGACGGTGTCTTTTTAATAACGAATTTTCCCATATTGAAACCTCCTTTGTTATTTCTATTTTTATTGTATCAAAAAAATGCTTCCTTGTAAACCCGTTTGTCGAAAAAAGTAAAATTTACTGTTTTTATCGTGCCTATGCTTTTTAGGGTATATTTTTTTATATTTTGAATATTTATATACAAAAAGGAGCGTGATATATTGCAGGAAAATGAAAAAGGATTGAGTAAGGAAGATGTAATAAAATCCCGTGAAAGATACGGAGAGAACAAATTGAAGGAATATAAAAGGAAAAGCTTTTTCAAGTGCTTTTTATCTAACCTGAATGACCCAATAATAAAAGTGCTGATTGGGGCATTTTTTATAAATATAATTTTTATGTTTCCCAATGTAAATTGGTTTGAAAGCGGCGGAATTTTATCATCAATTATTATAGCAAGCTTAGTCTCCACGGTTTCGGAATATAGCTCGGAGAACACCTTTGAAAAATTAAAGGAGCAGAACAAAAATATAACCGCAATTGTGAAAAGAGACGGGGACGTGTGCGAAATTAAGAGTGAAGAAGTAGTTGTAGGGGACTTATACATAGTAAATGCAGGGCAGAGTGTGGTTGCGGATGCTATTGTTACCTTTGGAGAAATATATGTTGATGAAAGCGCCCTTACGGGAGAAAGTACTGAGGTTCATAAAAAGGCAGGAGATAAGCTTTTAAAGGGCAGCTTGGTACTAAGCGGAGACTGCAAAGCAGTGGTTGAGGGCGTAGGGGAAAACACGTACTACGGTAAGGTTGCGCAGGAGCTGCGTGGGCAAACCCGCCCAAGCCCATTAAAGAAAAGACTGTCAAGCCTTGCAAAAAGCATTAGCGGGCTTGGATATATAGCCTCAGTTTTGGTTGCCTTCGCCTATTTATTTAACACCTTTATTTTGGATACGGGCTTTGATTGGTCACAAACTCTTTTAATGGCAAAGGACATTAAATTTGTTCTTTCCAAGCTTTTAAATGCCTTGACCTTGGCTGTTTCTATTGTTGTTGTGGCAGTGCCCGAGGGACTGCCTATGATGATAACCGTGGTTCTTTCCTCTAATATGAAAAAAATGATGAAGGATAATGTTTTGGTACGCAAAATGGTTGGTATCGAAACCTCGGGTAATATAAATCTTTTATTTACCGATAAAACAGGAACCTTGACGGAAGGTAAATTGAAGGTTAAAGAAATCTATACCGCAAGGGGAGAAAAATATACAACCCTAAACTCCTTGAAAAAAGCAAAGGAATATGAAAAATATGTGACCCTGTGTGCGAATTTTTGCAACAATGCAACCTATAACGGTAAACGTGCAATAGGAAGTGACGCAACGGACAGGTGCTTAAAGGAGTTTTTTGTATCAAGTGAAGTGCATTGTAATGTAAAGGGAAAAATACCCTTTGACAGCGCGAAAAAATATAGCTGTGTAAGCACGGAATTTGAAGGCAAGGAAGTTATGCTGTTTAAAGGTGCACCCGAAAAATTAATCAGCGCATCAACCTGGTACGTTGATAAGGATGGGAGCATAAGTGCGCTTAGTAAGGAAATAACGGGCTGCCTACAAAGGAATTTGAAGGAATTGGGTGAAAGCGCATATCGTGTAGTAGCCCTTGCTTTTAAAAATGGAAATTCAACCTCATTAAATGATTTGGTTTTTGTTTCATTAGTTGCAATTAGGGATAGAATAAGAAAAGAAGTACCAAGTGCTATAAAAAGCGTGCAGGGCGCAGGCGTTGGCGTTGTTATGATAACGGGGGATAACCCTAATACTGCAAGAGCAATTGCGAAGGATACGGGTATTATTTCTTTGCTTTCCAAAAGAGATACAGTGATAACAGGCAGTATGCTTGAACAAATGAGCGATGAAGAAATCAGCACTATATTGCCTCGGCTGGCGGTAGTTGCCAGGGCGTTACCGTCTGACAAAAGCAGGCTCGTCAGGGTTGCACAAAGCTGCGGATATGTAGTAGGTATGACCGGTGACGGAATAAACGACTCACCGTCACTGAAAGCAGCAGATGTGGGCTTTGGAATGGGCTCAGGCACAGAGGTGGCGAAGGAGGCATGCGACATAGTTATAGGAGATAATAACTTTGCTTCAATAGCTAAGGCAATCCTTTACGGAAGAACGATATTTGAGTCGATTAGAAAATTTATAGTTTTCCAGCTTACTATGAATTTAGCAGCTGTGGGCATTTCATTGCTCGGACCGCTTATTGGAATTGATAATCCTGTAACCGTTACACAAATGCTGTGGGTAAATATTATTATGGATACCTTAGGTGCCCTTGCCTTTGCAAAGGAGCCGCATTTGCCTGAATATATGCGAAGACGCCCAAAGTCAGACAAGGAACAAATAATATCAAGAGGTATGGCAAAGCAAATTATTTTTACAGCCGGGTATGTTCTTATACTGTGCGTTTGGTTCTTAAAAAGCGACACTCTGCCCATGATTTTGATGCGTGGAGACGACAAATACATTCTTAGTGCATTCTTTGCCATGTTTATTTTTACAGGTATATTTGCTTGCTTTACAGCAAGAACGACAAGACTAAATGTGCTTTCAAACATAGGAAAGAATAAGTCGTTTTTGGTAATAATGATATTCATTTCCGTTATGCAAATGGCATTTATCTATTTTGGCGGTGAAACTTTTAGAGCTGTACCGCTGGAAATAGTGGATTTATTCAAGGTGGTAGGCATTTCATTTACAGTTGTTATTTTTGATTTTTTACGAAAGCTTACCGGTAAACTTTTATACAAAGGAGAGAAGAGATGTGGGAAAATAAATATTTCTATGAAGGCAAATTAATAAGTACCAAGGAAAACAGGGAGTATATTTCCTCAGAGGCCATGCTTGAAAAAGCAAGGCAGGAGGGAAGGATACTTGAAGGAATAGTTAAAATGTGCGACAGCCAAACGCTTGAAATGCATATTGATTTGTGCGGTATTGATGCTGTTATACCAAAGGAGGAAAGCGTTTACGGTGTGCCGATAAAGGATATAGCCATAATAACAAGGGTAGGCAAGCCTGTTGCTTTTAAGATTTTGGAAATAGGAAAGAATGAAAAGGGAAAATCATATGCAATACTTTCCCGAAAGGAAGCCCAAAGGGAGTGTATGGAAAACTATCTTCTTGACTTAGTGCCCGGGGACATAATTCCCGCAAAAATAACACACTTTGAGCCATTTGGCGCTTTTGTGGATGTGGGCTGTGGCGTAGCTTCGCTTTTATGCATAGATTCAATTTCCGTGTCAAGAATATCAAATCCTCGGGACAGATTTTCTCCAAGAGAGGAGCTTGATGTAATTGTAAAAAGCATAGATTATGAAACAGGCAGAATTTACGTTTCAACCAAGGAGCTTTTTGGAACGTGGGAGGAAAACGCAAGCAATTTTAAGGTAGGTCAAACTGTATCGGGAATTGTTAGGAGTGTGGAAAGCTACGGCATTTTTGTGGAGCTTGCTCCTAATTTAGCAGGCCTTGCAGAGCTTAAAGAAGGAGTTTTTCAAGGGGATGCGTGTAGCGTGTATATAAAAAGCATTATGCCTGAAAAAATGAAAATCAAGCTTGTAATAATCGATACCCACGAGGCGGAATTATCTACACGGGGTAAGGAAAAATTCTTTCTTGATACCGAAAATATTAAACATATAGATTATTGGAAATACTCACCGGACAACTGTGAAAGGGTTGTGGAAACTAATTTTAGTGAAATATAGTATATAAATTATAATATATAAAAGAAGCAAAGCGAGCTCGCTTTGCTTCTTTTCATAAATATTAAATTATTTTTCAACCACAAAAACAGGACATTCAGACACGTTAACAACAACCTTACCGTTTTTGTTTTCCATATCTGTCCACTTACCCTTGTATTTTTCAAAGCCGAATTCAACAAGGCTAAAATCACCCTCGCCAACGGGCAAAATGTAGCCCGGTACCTTTGTACCGTCTGATGTTACGCACCAAACAGCGTATTTTGCCTTACCCGCCTCGTCAACATACTTGAAGATTCTAACATTTGCATTTGTAGATTCAACCTCGCCTGCGAAGGTACAATCTTTAAGCGTTTCTTTAAGAGTGTAGATATAATAGAAGGAATCCTTCTTGTTACCTTGGATTACGTTGTTTGGAGTAATCTCAATTGGGAAACGAACAAGACCGGATGAGCCGTATTTACCAACAGCAGTTTCCTCAGGACCGCAGTCACGGGACATATACATAGCCGCACGGTCAACACCGATAGAGGAAAGGAGCAAGTACTCACGAACAAGCCACATAGCCTGTACCTGTCTTCCTGTATATTCTGCATAAGCGTGGGAGGATGTAGATGTCTTATATGATTGGTTAGTATCCCAACCAAACTCTGTGAGCCAAATTTCCATATTTGGATAGTATCTGTCTCTCCAATCTCTGATTGAATCAAAGTTAGCAGTAATGTTACCTTCTTCCGGGCTAACGCCAACGAAAATGTTACCTGTTTGGTCACCACGGTCAACCAAGTTAACGTCAACAAGCTCAGCAACGCCCTTTTCGTCCAGCTTTTTACCGCAGTAGCAGTGTGCGTTAATTACATCAAAGGGAAGCTTGCCGTCTTTTCTGTTCCATTTGCACCAAAATTCAACAGCCTTCAACCTTGCATATGAAAGACCTGCACCGCCTGACATAGACATTAAGAAGTTAGGGTCAGCCTGCTTAACGCCGCAGTTCTTGTACAAGCCCTCGTGTCCGTCATAGCACATACTAAGGAAGGAAGCCATTTCAAAAGGGGTAAAGTATTGCTCACGGCCAAGCCATGTTCCGTCAGGCTCATTAAGTGGCTCAACTGCGTCAAGCACACCCATGGCAATTTTCACCTCTTGACCTTCATCTACCTTAATGAGAGATGGGTCAATATCCTTGTTTGAGCCGTATCTTGCAACAAATTGGAAAAGCATACAAGCATAGCTTAAAAAGTTTTCAGGAGCCCAAGAATTTGGGGACAAGTCCTTAGGTGTTCTTCTGCTATGTGTGGAAAGAGTAGGGCAAACGTTAATTCCGTGGCTCTTCATTCTTGTGTAGTACTCATCAAAGTCCCACATCTTATTAAGGCTTGGAGCCATAGCAAGAGTGGTGTCCTCTCCATTCGGAACGGTTGTCCATGTCCATGGATGATACTCACGGATATAGGTAACAGCACGGCAAATATCGTCAGCATCGTTAACAAATGCGTTCATACCAACAAATTTATCAAGCTTTTTGTAAACCTGTGGCGCACGCTCGGGAACGTCTTTTATAACATCCTTAACCTTGTAGCCGTAAACGATAATTTCGGAAGGTGCTTGGTTATTGTTAAAGGAGAAGTTAATGAACTGTGTTTCGTGCTTGGTTTCAAAGCCGGTCCACTTTCTAACCTCAGGAGCTAATTCCTCATCATACTCCCAGCTAAACGGAGTTCCCATCTTAACCTTTACCTTACGAACACCGTAATCGTGCCGGTCCTGTTCGGGCTTGTGTGCATCATAATTGTTAAAGAAGTACATATTTGTAATTTGGTAAACTGCACCGAGATCAACGGTGAAGCAAAGGTCACTTTCACCAATCCACCAGTGGTCATGTCTTTGATGGATTTGCGGCTCGGCACCTATCTCACCGTATAGAGGGTCACCGTCATTGTCAAATTCACAGAAATAGTTTTCGATTTTTTCTACACCGAAGTCATTAATAAGCATATCCGGTGTAATTCTGATTTTTTGCGGCTTGTTCATTTCGTTTTCTCCTTTTAAATGCCTTTTGTAAAAATTATTCGCTGAATATAAGTATCGGTTTTTCACTAACATTTACGGTTACAGTACCGTTATTTACGGTTAAATCTGTGGAAACACCATCTGTATCCTCATTTGCAAATTCAACCATTGTAGCCTGCGTGCCGTCTATGTTAAGTGTATAACCGTTTACTCTAATATCGTCCATTGTAGGACACCATAGTGCGTAGCATGATTTACCGTTACCGTTTTCAAAGCGATAAATCCAAACATTTTCATTACCTGAATCTATAACCTCTGCAAAGTGCATATCTCCCATAGTGTTTTTGAGAGTGTAAATGTAATAGTAAGAATCCTTGTAATTTCCGTAATAGTCGATAACACCGCTTGTGCCGTACTTACCAACACTTGTAGCTTCATCGCCTAAGTCCTGCGCCATATACATGGCAGCACGGTCAACACCCGCCTCCGCAAACATAAAGTAAGCACGTACAAGCCACATAGCCTGAATTTCTCTTGCTGTAAAGTCTGCGTATGGGTGACATGCGTTTTCTGTGCCGTAGCTTGTATTAGTGTCCCAACCAAATTCTGTTAACCAAACCTCTTTATCGGGATAATATTTATCTCTCCAATCACAAAGCTGCTTTACATATTTTGTAATTTCGCCGATTTCAGGGCAAACACCAACGTAAACCTGATATCCGTTGTATGTGATAAGCTTTTTACAGTAAGTATGCACATTGAACGCATCAAGCGCAAGCTCACCATCGGGGCGGTTATGCTCCATCCAGAAGGACATTGCTTGAATATATCTTACACCCACACCAGCCAAGCCTGCCATTGACATTTTTACGTTTGCATTTGCGTTGATTACGCCGACACCGCTGCCTGTTGGGGCAATAACTGTGTTACAGTGACCGTCATAGGCGGTAGAGGTAAATGCAGCAAGCTCGTATGGGGAAAAACCGTCGTTGCCTTCACCGTTTGGCTCGTTTCCTGCCTCGATCCAAGTGATAGAGTCAAGGTTAAAACGCTTTTGCAAGCCGAGAACCTTAATCATATCCTTTGTGTTGTCCTTGTTAAATCCAAATCTTAAAGCGGATTGATACATAAGCTCACCGTACATAACATACGTTTCGGGCTTCATATAGTCTTCAAGGGTAGAGGTTGTAAAATCATCAGGGCGGAACATATAGCAAGGAACCGCATCAACACCCAATTGTTTGAGCATCATATAAGTTACGTCATAACGGTCAGACATAGTAGCGGTAAATGTTGTACCGGGAGAATTGGGGTAAACGGACCTATCAAAGCACCAAAGCCAGTTGACGTAATCTCTAAAATAGTTTGCACAACCGATGGTTGAGTTTTTATCGGCTTGGTTACCGTTAATACCGAGGAAGTAATCAAAGTCCCTATAATCGTGTGGCTCGGTATTTACCTTATCGTATTCGCCTGTGCGCCTACCGTAAGCAAATAACTCTGTAACAGCTTCGCCGTTTTTAAACCTTACGTTTATGTATCTTGTGGTGGTATCCATTGTAACCTTAGCCCAACCGATAGCCGCGGCAGTTGCCTTAACCTCGTTATTGTATTTAAAGGGCTCACCTGTTTGTAAAACGATTTCGTGCCCGGGGCTTTCAAAGAATACATATAAGCAGTCAACGTAATGCTCAGTACCCAAATCAATTGTTACCTCGTAAACATGCTCCCTGTCCTTTGCGTTAATATCGCCGTTGCCGTCAGCATCGTAAAGAGTAACTAAGGTTGATGGGAATTTCGGAAACACTCCCACTTCCAAGTCGGCCTTAGGGTCGCCAAGGTCGTTTTGTTCATCAAACATAGCAGAGAAATCCTTTAAGGATGTTCCTACATATGTCATAGTACTGTAATCAAGAGGAAGGTGAACGATTTTGTTTTCCTCCACAGGCGGAATGTCAGGACCGGGACCAACACCTGAGCTGTCCGTAGAAGAACCACCCTGGGTGCTGTCCGTAGAGGAGCCGCCTCCTTGATTTGAATTTTGTGAAATATCGGAATTGCTTGAACTGTCAGTGGAGCTGTTGTTAGAGCAAGCAACAATCAAAAAGCACAAGCATAGAACCAATGCTACTGACAAAACAAGTCCAACAATACTTTTTTTCATAAATATCCTCCTATACATAGATATAGTTACATATAGTATAACGCACAATTAAGGAAAAGTCAATAAATAAAGCATCATTTTGAGTAAAAAAATTGACAATATTGAACAAAATGAACATAGTTGACAAGCAAACGAAAAAAATGTATAATGTAATTAAGAAATCCAACGCTATCTCTGATGCGTTTTGATTAAAAAGGAGTAAGAAAATTGAAGGTTAGTATCATTGTGTGTGTTTACAACACGAAAGAGGAATATTTGGATAAGTGTCTTAATAGCATTTGCACCTCAACCCTTGAAGACTATGAGGTTTTGGTTATTGATGATGGGTCAACGAAAGACTATCGTGAAATAGTGGAAAAGTACAACCCGGTGTATGTAAAAACAGAAAATAGGGGTCTTTTGGCAGCAAGACTTTTCGGCATTATGATAGCAAAGGGTGAGTATATTGCGTTTGTTGACTCGGACGATACCGTTACATTCAATTATCATGCGCCTATGCTTGAAGCTGCTGAGGCGGATGACTGTGATATAGTTATAAACGATTGGGCTTTTAAAACCGAGGCAAGCGTTGCCACCTGTAAGGGTGACTCCACAATTAGCGACAGCTTCTGTGTAGAGGGTGACGAGGCTTTGAAAAAATACACATCGCAGTGCGGCAGAGAGCAGTCCTACTTCGTTATGTGGAACAAGCTTTTCAAAAAAGAGCTTTTGAGAAGGGCAAAGGCTGACCTTGAAGCAACTGATGCAATTATGCAAAAACAGGTTTATGCTGAGGATGTTTTGAATACATTCTTTGCCTTCAAGCATGCCAAAAAGGTTAAAAATATCCACACAGGGTACTACTTTTACCATTTACATGATGAACAAAGCGTGTCCGTTTCCTCCTTTTTGAGCTTAGTGGCACAGGTTGATGCGATGACGAAAACCTTAAAAACTATTTCAAACAATATTGGAAATAACAAATACGCACAAGAAATTTCGGAAGATATAAAAAGCTGGCATGAAATGATGGCGCGCACCCACTACTCCTATGCAAAAGCCTTGAAGGAGGACGGCGCTTGCGAATATGTTAAGAGTGAATATAAGATTGAAAAGCTGAGCCTTTCAAAGGCAAAGGACAGCTATGGATATATTGCATCCGGCTTGCTTGGTAAAAATTTTGAAAGCATTGACAGCGTAATGCGTTGGATTTACAAAAAGGGGCAGGACGTGTCTGTAAATTATGATGCTTGCGATGAATATATTGCAGCCTCCCTTTCCTACATTGAAAAGAAAAAGGGTATTAAAATTACCTATTCCAAAGATGCTGAGATTACCATAATCAGGAAGAAAAATTCCTTTAAGGAAAGGCTCTTCCACAGCAAATTTATCAACACCTTGGGAATGACATTGTTCCCTAAGGGCTCAAAATTGAGAAGCTTTTTTAAAAGCAAGCTCTAATTTGTTGTAAGGCAAGGCGACTTATTATTTATAAACTAAATGTAAACAGTGTGTTACTCTTTTAGCAAACTAAAATTTTTTGTTGATTTTTTTGCAATTGTATGCTATTATATTTAACGACGTTTTTATATATAGTATTTTATATGAGGTGAAAAGATATGAAAAAGACGAACAAAAGGCTACTAATCTTACTTGCATTAGTAGTAACAGCAGTAATGCTGATGTTGTCCGCTTGCGGCTCAGGAACGGGTAATTCCGATAATTCTTCCCAGTCTAATCCTGATAGCTCTGTTGGCGGCTCCGGCTCTGTGGATAATAGCGGTGGCTCAACCGATACCACTCCATCAACAGGCAGCTCTGACAATAGTGGTGCTTCAAGTGACAGTAGCTGTACTGTACCAAGCACACCTGACAGTGGCTCAACAAACAACTCCACATCAAGCTCCAAGCCATCTGATAGTGGGGACGGTACAGGCACGAAGCCAAACAAATCAGAATACACCATTCTCATCATTGATGAAAATACAGGCAAGCCTATTCCAAATGTAAGTGTATTTATCCAAAGCGAAGCGGAGCTTGGCTCAGGCACAGCCGCTTGGGGTAAAACAGCGGAAAACGGTTCTGTCGTTTTGAAAGCGTATCCTGAGGATGCTAAATACGTTTATGTAGAGAATTTCCCTGCCGGTTACGTTCATGATGATTTCTATGAGCTTGGTACAACAGGCGTTGAAATCAAGGTTAAAACGGAAATTGTTCCCAATGAGGACAATGATTTTTCAGGGCTTCAACTTGGACTTGGGGATGTAATGTATGACTTTGAGCTTACTGCATACGTTTACAACAAGGACACAGGTATGATTGAAACAAAGCAGGTTAAGCTCTCCGACCTTTTAGCAAACGGCAAAAAGGCTGTTATGCTTAACTTCTGGTACACAACCTGTACTTACTGTATTGAGGAATTCCCATACATTCAAGCAGCTTATGAAAAATACGGTGACGATATTGAAATTATCGGTATTAACGCATACGGTGCCGATAATGACAAGAACATAAGAGATTTTATGGAAGAATTTGCAAAGCCGGGCTATTATACAGAGGACGGTTGTGCATTAACCTTCCCAATGGTTAAGGATGTAAGCGGTATTCAAGAAGCATTTGGCTTTACAGTAAACCCATGCTCTGTAATGATTGACCGTTATGGCGTTATTTCTATGATACAGGTGGGCGGCGTTTTAGGTGAAAGATATTTCTTTAACGCATTCGAGCACTATGTATCAAGTAACTATGAGCAGGAGCTTTACTCATCAATCTACGATCTTTCTCCTATGGTAAAGCCGGACATTGAAATGTCCCCTGAAAATGAAATTAAGGATGCTGTTGTAAACGGTGATATTAACATAACATTCAGACCTGAAACCGATGGTGAGGATGCTGAATACGCATGGCCGTTTATTGTTTACGAAAAGGATGGAGAAAAGTGCTTGGCATCTACAAACGTAGATTTAGACAACTCTTACTGCATTCTTTACGTTGATGTAGAGCTTAAAGCCGGTGAGGCTATTGTGTTTGACTATTATGCTTCAACGCAAAGACTTTATGACGTTCTCTATGTTTTGGTTGACGGTAAGGATATTTACACAATTTCCGGAAGACCAATGGAGGACGATGACGGTAATTTGCTGCAAGAGCCATGGCAAACCTGTTGCCCATGGGTAGCAACACAGGACGGAACCTATGAGGTTGCCTTCTGCTACATCAAGGATGAAAGCGATATGGATGGCGACGATAGAGTTTATCTTGACAACTTTAAGGTAGTTGATGCAAAGGAATTGGAAATTGAAACTTATATTCCAAGATATGCAGCAACTGACAAGTATGACGATATCTTCTTTGAAACCTACGTTGACGTTGTGTTTAATGAAGAGGATGGCTACTACCACGTTGGCACAAAGGACGGTCCGCTTCTTTTGGCAAGTCTTTTAGGCTCCAACACACAGCTTTCCTTGCTCTTCCCTGAGGAAGAAAGATTTACCGTTACAACCGTTTTGGTTGACCAAGGCGAGTTTATTTACAACGGTAAGGACGTTTACAATTCATTCATTATGTACTGTAATTATGCGTCTAACTCTAAGCTCTATGGATATTGTCCTGTAACAGAGGAGCTTAAAGGCTATCTTGATGAATTTGCTAAGCAGAAAGCAGCATTTGGTTATGATGAAAATACTTGGCTCCAGCTTTGCTCTTACTATGAGGCATACGGTACAGCCTCTCAGTTAGAGGACCCAATTCGCGGTCTTACAACATTCTCCGCATTTGATGCTGTTGAAACATTAGAGGGCGAGGAGGGCTTTAAAAACACAGTAACATATACACAAATCATTATGCCAAGAGGCTTCCTTTACAAGTTCGTTCCTACAAAATCAGGCGTTTACCGTATTACATCTAACGCTACACAAGAGGTGAACGGATGGGTGTTCATAGGTAGCTTTGAGCAGTGGGTAAATGAAAACGGCGGCGACAGAGTTCTTTATCTTGATTCCTTCACAGGTGAGAGATACTGTCCTGAGCTTCTTGTTGACCCGGACGGCAATGGTGTTTATGAAAGAGACCTTACAAACTGTACAATGATAGGCTACTTTGAAGAAGGCGTTGAATACTACATTGATATTGCGTACTATGACGTTTATGCAGCAGGTACATTTACATTTGACCTTAAATATGTAGGCGAAACCTTTGATGTGTTTGAAGAAGCATCACCGGGTGTATTCTCTTACGATGAAATTAGCCAAGAAATTATTGCAACGGGCATTGACGTTAAGCTTTGCGAGGATGAAGATGACCCAAGATACGGCTACTATTGTCACCTCTTGCCAAATGGTGAGCTGGGTTCAATAGTGTATGCAGATTTCCACTTTACAACTAATATTTTCGGCAAACAATCTCTTGAAACGCTTATTGAAGAAGGCGCATTTGATATGCGTATGACAGAGACGGATAGGGAAGCATACGTATATTTCAAAAATTACTATGAAGAGGGCGGTAAGGCAGCTTTAAGAGAGCTTTGGGGCGACAATTTTGATGCAAACTGGGAATTGTACAAAATGGAAGATATTATAAAGGGTATTTACCACGGTAATGGCCCTGATTACACCGAAGCTATGAGAAAATATCTTGACAAGCTTGATGACGGTACAGACGGAACAAGCACAGAGGTTATTTATCCTGAACGCCAGGGCTGTGTTCCTGTTGATAAGGAGCTTGGAGTAATGCTTCAAGCATTGATGGATAAATTCACATTTGAAGGCGTAAAAGATTCTTGGACAAAGCTTTGCTATTATTATAGACCACTGACTGCACCGAAGAGTGTTGATGAAAAGCTTGCAGACCTTAATGCATTGCTTGACAGTGCTGATGTTGCAAGCGAGGACATTGCGGGCGAGATTGATGCATTGGTTCAAGAGCTTTATGAAGCGCTTGACCACTGGACAATTGTTGCAGTTGAAAGATCCTTGGTAGATATAGTTACAGCGGAAGTATATAGACTTATTGAGGTAGATAAGGCTCAACAGTAACTTAGCTTGACTCCCGCCGTGCCTTCCTTGGCGGGAGTTATGTAAATGGAGAATTATATGAAGAAGATTTTTACTATATTAACGCTTTTGTGCTTGATTTTTAGCGTTATCTTAGTCTTTGCATCTTGCGGCGGAGAGGATGGCTCAACACAATCCTCTCAATCAAGTGTAGCAGGCGATGGCGCGCAAACGGATACATCGGGCTCACAAGGCGGCGATAATTCAAGTGTTGGCGGTAGTATTGGTACGGGGGATTCGAATACAGAGAGCTCCTTGCCAAGCAGTACAGATGATAGCAAAAATGATGGCACAAACGATGATAAACCACAAGAAACACCAAAAGTGATAACATATAAGGTAAAAGCAGTTGATGCGTTTGGTAACGAGCCTGATTTTACAGTTATCGTTAGCGTGTTTAATGCTGATGGAGAAGAAGTTAGCCAAGTGCCTATGATACGCGGTAATGCTTCTTTTAAGCTTGAAGCAGGTGAATACACCTTTGAGGTTATGCCAATGGAGGGTCAGCTCCACTATGATAAAAGTGCCTGCATTTTAACAGCTGAGGAGCCTGAGGCAACAGTGTCTCTTTGCAGCTATGCAGATGAAACCAACAAAGAAGAAATTTATGTTTATGATACTGACGGTATTACCCATGTCCCATATAATGCAGTACAAGTAGAGGAGGGCGCAACCTATGTAACAATCGACCGCCCCGCAAACTCATATTTCTTATTTACCCCTACACGTGGCGGTATTTATAGGGTTAGCTATGAGGCGAAAAGGGCTGTAACGCTTGGCTACTACGGTTCACCGCACAATGTTTTGGCATCCTGCCCTATTGAAGTGAAGGATGGCGCCTTTGAGCTTGAAGTTAAAAACGAGGGCGTTAATATCGGTAATCCGGGTGGTACAACACAAATTGTTATAGGCATTCGTTCCTTTACAGAGTCAGGATGTGTTCTTAAAATTGAAAGAATCGGTAATGCCACGGTAAATATGCCTTGGACAGATGTTCAAGCTGACAAAAATGCTATAAAGGTTGATAGCTACGTTAACAGCGAATTTGTTGATTTCGATGTTACTGACAAAGGCTTAACAGTTGTATATAATGAAAATGATGGATATTATCATTTGAATACTGTTGACGGACCTATAATTTACATAAGAATTTCCAGCGCGGTTGTTGAAAGCTCCACAAGCACGGAAACGATTTATAAGTATTTGCCGTCATTTATTGCTATGTGTGAAACAGGCAGACTGGGTAAGGTTTTCTATGATGAAAGCGGAGCTGTTATTGCAAAAGAAAGCTATAATGATATGCTTTATCAGTACGCAGAGCTATGCGGTACAAATGGAATGTATCCGTTAAATAAGCAGCTTGCACAGGCAATAAAGAATATTGGTGAGCATAACGGCTGGTTCGACTTGAATAGTGAGTTTCATATATTTGGAGATGAAGCAGCAAGCGTTGTTGAAGAAAACGCATGGCTTTTTGCCTGTGCATATGAAAATCGAAAAGCATTAGGCACACAAAATAAGCCTGCTCCCTTAACTGCGGACGGCAGTGAAAGCATAAAAACATACGCAGCGTTGCTTGAAAAGGACGTAAGCGTTTTGTTTAGAACTACAACAAAAGCAACTATCACTATTAAAAACGCAGAGAATATAAAAATCATAGCAAATGACGGTATAGAATATGTAGCTGAAAGTGGCATGGGTACACTTAGCGTTGTTGTTAATGCTAACCAAAACTTCGAGATTATATATATGGGCGAAGATGCACAAACAGCTATCTACTTTAACTTTGTTGTATATATCGGTTAAAGTGACAAAATACGGTGACAATTTAAGATAGTGTAATTACACTTGTAAGAATCCTTAGGAGGTATAAGAAATGAAGAAAATTGCTATACTTATGGCTACTTTAATGCTTTTGCTTGGCATGCTTGCAGTATTTGCATCATGTAGCTGTAACGGTGACGGTGGCGCAGGCTCCTCACAAAGCGGAGCAAGCAGTTCAACTGATAACAGCGGTTCAACAGGCAACTCTACTACACCAAGCCAAAACCCCGGCAATACAGATAATTCAAGCACAGACAATTCTACAAGCAATTCCGGTACAGACACCCCGGGTACAAACAGCTCTACAACGACTCCAAGCACAGATAATTCAGGTGCAGGAAGCTCAACTGTAACTCCACCTGATGACCAAAAGCCACAGGATGACCCAAATCTTGTAAAGGTTACGGTTATTAACCGTGAAACAGGCAAGGGTGTAAACGGCGCAGCTATTCAAATTTGTCAAGGCGAAACCTGCTTCTTTCAGCCTATCAAAACAGGCGCAGACGGAGTTGGTACAAGAACTTATGACCTCAAAGAGGGTCAATTGAAGGCAAAGATTAACTCCATCACAGGCGTTGATGATTTTATTGCTTCAAGCGAATATGTATATTTTGACGAAGGCTCACGTGAGCTTGTAATTTACGTTCAAAGGGTTGTAATTAATGTATTTGACGATAAAGAACAAGCGGTTGACGGTGCTAAAATTCAGCTCCAAATGGGTGAGAATACTTATGCTGACTCACTTATAACCGACCCGGACGGTATGGTAACAGGCGTTATCACATTGCACGGCGGCGAATTGAGTGCAAGGGTTACTGAGGTTTTAAGCGGTGGTGCGTATGATTTAAGCCAAGCACAAGCAACATTTGAAAGCGGCGAGTACGGCTGCACAATTATTGCTAAAAAGAAGGCAACATATTCTGTAAGGGTTGCCACAATGTTTGGTGATGCTGTTGTTGGCGCACAGGTTAAGCTTTATGCTGACGGCTTCCTTGAAGATGTTGTTAAAACAAACGAAAACGGCATTGCTACCTTTGAAAATTTAGGTGAAGGCGATTACAGCGTTGAAGTAATTATCGTAAGCCCTGCATATGAGGTAATTGGTGCGGGTGATGACGGTAAATTCCATTTCACAAGCGACTCTACGACGATTGAGGTAACGGTTGTTACTCACTCCGAAATTACATATACCGTTAGTGTGTCAACTGAGCTTGCCGGCTATGTAATTGATGTTTATAATGTAGATGATGAGATCATTGAAACTATTGTAACAGGTGAAAACGGTATTGCTACCTTTGTAGCACCAAACGGATACTATACAGCAGTTTTAAGGGCTGATAACGTTTATATAGAGCCTGCATACTTCGTTTATAATGACTCAGCTGTTGGTAAAATCAAGATAACAAACAAGATTCCGGGTGCAAGCAAGGAATCTCCTATCATATTGCTCGGTGAGGTACAGTTGAACCTTGAAGCGGGTCAAACAGTTTGGTTTGCTGTTCCTAACGGACACAGAAAGGTTGTTAGCATTGTTTCAACAGGCGTTAAGCTTGATTATAACGATGATCTTTCACAAATAGTTAACGGTACATTTAATCTTTCCGAGGCAAAAGGACAAATATCAATTTTCTCTATCACAGCAGACGAAGCCCAAAGCGTTGACGTTTCAATGAAAGCTCCGGGTACACACAATAACCCGTTTGATGTAACTGATAAGGTGGGTGCTGACGGATACACAGAGGAAGCTACAATTGAAAAGGATACAACAATTTACTATTCATACACAGCAAAGGAAGACGGCACTCTTTGCGTAACAACCGATGCAAGCGTTGATGTTCACTTTGACGGCGACGGAGTAGGTCTTGTTACAGATGATGGCAAGCACTTGTTCCCACTTTCAAAGGGAGAAACGGTTTTGATTGCCGTAAATGGATTTGATGTAGGTGCTGACTTTGCTACTTCCGTAAAATTTAATTTTGGCGAAGAAAAAGTTGATTACACAATTTATGTAAACAAAGACGGTGATGTAGCAAGCAATATTGTTGTTATACTGTACAAGCAAAACGGTGATGAATTAACAGAGGTAGTAAGAGGCACAACAGGAGAGAACGGACGCGTAGTATTTGCAGACGTTGTGTTTGCGGATAATTATGTAGTTAAGGTTGAATATCCCGAGGGATATACCTCCAACTTTGAAGAAATTGCTCTTGAAATGTCTAACTACGGCTCATACTCACTTACCCGTATTAAGACAGGCGCGGCTGATGCTCCATTTGATTTTGATACAGTAGATGAGATGAAGGAAACCGCAGAGGTTAAGGAAAACGGTACAGTTTGGTACACACTTTATGTTCGTCCAAGTCAAAGCGTTAAATTTACAATTTCCGCAAATAGCGCAAACGCAGTAATTAAGGTTTATAATGCTGACACAAATGAGGACGGAATTATTGACGAAAACGACACTCCAATAGGTATGTCGACAGTAGCTGGCGACAAGGCTACATATACATTTGAAACAAATAATATGTTCTATACAATAGCTGTTTCCACACAGAACGGTGCTAACGAAAGCATCTTGCTTGAATATACATCAGAGGAGCTTGCACAGGGCACAACCGAGGAAAATGCTATTGAAGTGACAGAAAGCGGTACATATACCGCAGATGTAAACGGAATCACATACTATGTATTCTCCGCAAACGAGGGCTGCAAGCTGACAATTACATTAAATGGCGAGGCTAATCTTTGCTTGGTTGAAAGGTCAATGGCTGGCTCAACTCTTGTAGATGTAGAAAACAATACACTTACAATTGAGGACACAATGGGCAACTGGATTTACTTTGCAATTTCCGCAGAAAATGCAGGCGAGTACGAGTTTACTGTAACAGTTGAATAAAATTAAAAAATAGAGGCTTTGAAAAAAGCCTCTATTTTAATGAATTAAAAATCTCCGTTTGACACGGAGATTTTTATTTTAATCTTGGTATTTGTTAAGCTCAGTATCAACTACATTTTTAAGGTCTTCGTAAGTTAAAGCACTGAAAATTGTTTTAATAATAACACCGTTTTCATCAAGAATTATAGTGATAGGATAAGCATCGCCACCGCCTAATTTCTTGAAAAAGACCTCAGCGGAATATTCATCATCAGGGTCAATGGGATTGTCCTTTGTGAAGATGATAGAGGAGTCCTTGTAATATTGCTCTACATAGCCTGCGGCAGTATCGAACAATGAGTGAGTGTGTACGGCAATAACATTAATTTTGTCCTTATATTCGCCGGCAATTCTGTCAAAGTAAGGAAGCTCAGCAACACAACCGCCGCACCAAGTACCCCAGAAGTTGATAATTGTTAATTTTCCGGTTTTCACAGGGTCAATTTTTTCACCTGTAAAGCCGTTTTCATCAAAGATATCCATTGGGTAAGATGGGCAAAGGTTACCAACCTGGTTGCCAACAACAGGTGGGTTGCTTGCATCACCGTTCCTTATTTCTTTTTTAACCGCAGCTTTAAGCGCATCATAGCCTATAATTGCTTTTTCGGAAGAAACGATTACGCTTGCTTCGTTGAGCAGAAGGGTTAAAGGCTTGCCATTTTCACCACCGTAAGCGGCAAAGCAGATGTTTTCCTTTTCATCCTTTGCATAGTCCTTTGCAAAAATAACGGAAGAATTTTGGTAATTTGCCTTAATATAATCACAAGCACCGTCAAAATTATCACTTGTATGTATAGCAATTACAACCGCTTTTTCTTTATATTCTGTTGCAATTTTGTCAAGAGCCTCTAAGGAAGAATTGTTGCTATCGTAATTCCAGAAGGAAACGATTACAATCTTACCCTTGTAGCTTGTTGGGTCAATAACAGCTTCGCTAACACCGTCACCGTTGAATATCAAAAGCTCCTGCTTTTGTACAATGTTACCGACATCATTACCCTCGTCAGGCGGTAGCGGAGTTTCGTTTTGAGTGTTGTTATTATCGTTTTCATTGTCATTGGTTTTTGGTACATCAATAAAGTTATAGTAAATTAAAGCAAAGGCTAAAAGCGCCAGCATAAGGGAGGATACAACTATTTTTAGTATCTTGTTGCGCTTTTTGATTTTTTCGTTCCTTGCTAAAAACTCTTGCTTTTGCTCCTCTGCCAATTGCTTAATATCCTCAGGGCTATCATCAGTCACAGGGATTGGGTTTTCAATTTCATTTGGTGGCAAAATAAGCTTTGAGCCCTTCCAAGAAATTGCTTGCGTTGGGCAAACCTCAATACATTCTCCGCAGTTTATACATTCGTGGTCATTAACGTGGCGTATATCTACCTTACATTTGCTTACACAAAGACCGCAATCTATGCACTTGCTTTTTTCAAGCTTGATGCCGAAAACAGAGAAGTGGTTGAAAAGACCGTAAAGCGCGCCAAGTGGGCAAAGAAAACGGCAGAATAGCCTGAAAATGAACACGGAGCCTAAGATAATGGAAACAGTTAAACAGAATTTCCAAGTAAATAAGGAGCGAAGTGCCGCCATATCCTGCGCGTTGCTTGGGTGGGATAGGTAGCCAAAGGCACCCTCCAAAATTCCTGCCGGACATATGTATTTGCAAAAGCCGGGAACGGGAACGGAATTGTTTGAGTACAGTAAATAAAGAACAGGGATGATGACAACAAAGTAAACGAGAATTACATATTTTAAGTAAGATAAAATTCTTGTAACCTTGTTCTTTTTAAGCTTAGGAGTTTTGATTTTGTAAAGCAGCTCTTGTATAAGCCCGAAGGGACACAAAAAGCCGCAAATAAATCTGCCTAAAAGTAATGCGTATAGAAGTAAAATACCGATTACATAAAAAATCGTACCGTGGGAGCTTGTGCCAAGGGCGTTTTGAAGTGAGCCAAGGGGACATGCACCAATAGCACCCGGGCAAGAATAACAGTTAATGCCCGGGGCACACATTTTTTTAGTAGAGCCTCTATATATATCGCCTGTGAAGAAGCCCTTGATGTTAGCATTAAATAAAAGTGCCGAATAAAGCTGAATAAGCTTACGCTTAGAGGGAATAAGGCTTTTTAATTTTTTTAGTACTTTGTTCATAATTTACCCCATTCCTATACATTCTTTACAAATTGCAATTGCTTTTCTTACAACCTCAGAGGCACCGTTGTTTGCTAAACCTACTATGATAAAGGTAACGGCGGTGCAGGCAAGGATGCCGAAAACTGAATAATAAGCGATTTTGTGCCATTTTTTAGGTGTTTTAATTCGCTCAACTGTTTCGCCAAGCTCGTTTGTTAATTTGGTAACGGGACCAAGATTTTTTTCATCTTGCTCTTGACATCTGTCATCCACTGTATCTGCTTGACAAGAAGCTGTGATATCTTCTTTTTTAGACACATCCCCCGCTGTTTTTGCATTTTTAAGCTCGCCTTTAACAACTTCAAGCTCCTTCTTAATGCTTCTTTTACAAACGTAAGCGGTAACTATTAGGTAAGCGGTGGGAGCTAAGAAATGCCAGGTTACAGTTAGCCAACCGTTTATAACCGCCTTGTTTATAGCAGCATTAACATCATAAGAGGTGAGAACTTGAATAAATGAGCTTACAGTAGCACCGATTACCAAAACCATGCTGACAATAATCATAGCAAAACGGATAATGCGTTGCTTTTCTATTTTAGCACTCGCCTCATCACTAATAACGGTAAGCTTTTTTGAAAGTCGTCTTAAAACAACGCCGTCCTTTACGCTGCCCTTCAATTTATCTTTTTCAAGTGGGCAAACGATTGAAAGAATACCGCCACCGATTATAACTGCAATTGTAAGATAGACGAAAACTGCAATTTTTGCAAAATGCTCTGAAACGCTTTGACGGGTGAACAAATCAGGCTCGTTTTTGTAAATGTCAATACACATAACCACAAGCAAGACAGACAAAACTGCCAAAAGCACGCTAAGCACTATGCCATATATCAAATAAATCTTTTTCAAGCTTTCCTTCGACATATATAACTACCTTTCTAAAAATATTCCATTCTATTTTAACATATTTCAGTTAAATTGTCAATAATGGAATTATATAGACAGTAAAAAGGTAGAAATATGCAAAAAAGCGACACAGGGTGGGCTAAAATTTAAAATACTCATAGTTTTCAAAACGAAAAAGCCATAGATAACAGCGCCTCAACACTAAATTTAAAATAAAAATGAATTTTATGTCACAAAAAAGTAACAAAGCAAAAAGTATATCAAATTAAAGTGAATTTATACAAATGTCTAAAATTGCAAAACTCCCTAATTTACATAGCACCACACAGCTTTTTTAGTTTACCGTGTTAAAAGAGAAACAGGATACTATAATGAAATTTTTTCGACAAAAACGCCGTTACGCTTCAAAAAGCACTTGAATTTTCTACCTTTATATGCTAAAATGTATCACGTATGTTTATCATTATAATTTATACACGTATATTATAGAAAGGCTATTTGGAAAAATGAGAAGAAAGAAAGTCGCAAGAATAGCAACAGTCGCAATATCACTTTTGTTGCTGTTCACAATGTTAATCTCGCTTTGTACCTCTGCTGTTTCGGGTAAAGTGCCACTTGGCGGTTACCTTAGCGAGTATAACGGAGATTTGAAAACCAATATCGAGCAGTTTTTAAATGGTAACGTTGTTCAAAAGCTACCGAGTACTATTAAAAACACCGATACAATTTCCATAATTATTGATATGGAAATGCCCGCTATTATGGACGCTTACGGTGAGTCGGATAAGGCTATGTCCATGGCGGAGTTTGCATCCTCCCAAGAGGCAATTAAGGTTATGTCCTTGGCAAGTGCTGAAAAGGCTAACATCATTAAGTCTTTAAAGGACAAGGGTATCAAGTTTACAGAGGGTGCAGTTTACAACACAATTTTTAGTGGATTTGAAATCTTGATTCAAGCGGGTGACTTTGATGCTGCCTGTGAGGCGATAGGCGAGGACTCCACGGTAATTGTTGGTGAGGTTTATGAAAAGTGTGAATCTCAGCTTGTTGAAAACCAGGTAAACTTCTATGAAAGCACAGGTATTTTCAACAGTGCTGATTTCAAGTATCAGGGTGAGGGCATGGTTGTTGCCGTGCTTGACACAGGTCTTGACTATACGCATACCGCCTTTTCCGATGATAACTTCACTGCAAACAGGGAAAAGCTTGGCTTGACCAAGAAAATGATTGCGGATTTGCTCGCCGCTAAGGAAACACGCGCAGAGTTCTATATGAACGGTGTTACTGCCGATGACCTTTATATGAGCGACAAGGTTCCCTTCGCCTTTGACTATGCAGATGCGGACTCTGATGTTTACTCATTACATAACAACCACGGTACGCACGTTTCCGGTGTTATCGCAGGTAAGGACGATGTTATTACAGGTGTTGCGCCACAGGCACAGATCGTTGCTATGAAAACCTTCTCCGATGTTGAGGAGAGCGCACGTACATCTTGGATTTTGTCTGCTCTTGAAGACTGTGTTCTTCTTGAAGTTGACGTAATCAATATGTCCTTGGGTACCGCTTGCGGTTTCAGCCGTGAGAGTGATAAGGAAGCGGTAAACGGAAATGTGTATCAAAAGATTAGAGATGCGGGCATTTCCTTAATAGTTGCGGCTTCTAACAGCTACAACTCCGCATACGGCTCTGACAAAAACGGTAACTTAGGTCTTACAACTAACCCTGATACATCAACAGTTGGCTCTCCTTCCACATACGAGGGTGCTATGTCTGTTGCATCTATCAACGGTAAAAAGACACCTTATATTTTGTATAACGGCTCTATCATTTACTTTGTTGAGGCTACAAACGCAGCCAGCAAGGAAAAGGATTTCTTTGAGGAGCTTTTAAAGGACCGCTTGCCTGCAAGCTCAACTGAGTCTATTGACCTTGAATACGTTGTTGTTCCGGGTGCGGGACGTCCTGCTGACTACTTTGGTATGGACGTAAAGGGCAAGATAGCTCTTGTTCGCCGTGGCTCGACTACCTTTGAAGAAAAGGCACAGGCTGCACAAAACGCAGGTGCTGCCGCTATCATCGTTTACAACAATGTATCCGGTGATATTAAGATGAACGCAGGTACAATTACAATTCCTATCTGTTCTATTTCACAGGATGACGGTGAGCTTTTGGCTGCAAGCAAAAAGGGAACAATTAAAATAAGCCGTACACAAACATCAGGTCCGTTTATTTCAGACTTCTCATCATGGGGTCCTGCTCCTGATTTGAGCATTAAGCCTGAAATTACAGCTCACGGCGGTAACATCTTGTCCGCTGTAACAGGCGGCGGCTATGACCGTTTGTCAGGTACATCAATGGCTTGTCCTAACATGGCGGGCTTCACTGCACTTTTGCGTCAGTATGTTGAAAATGAATATGAGTTCATTAAAAATATGCCTGAGACAACACCTGAGCAAAAGAGAGAAAAATCAAAAACAATAAACGCACTTGTTAGCTGCTTGACAATGTCAACTGCTGACATTATGTATAACACTAACGGCTTGCCTTACGCAGTAAGAAAGCAGGGTGCAGGTCTTGCAAACCTTGTTAGCGCTTCTAAAACAAGTGCTTATATCCAAACATACGACAGGCTTGACGGCTCTGTTATGGATAAAACCAAGATTGAGCTTGGTGATGATAAGGATAAGACAGGCGTTTACAACATTAAATTTGCAATTAACAACTTCGGTGACACTTCACTTACATACAGTCTTTCTGCAACCGTTATGACAGAGGGCGTTAGTGAGACTGAAACAGTTCGCGGTGACACAACCGTTACAGAGGAGGGTTACCTCTTAAACGGTGCTAAGTTTGAGCTTGTAAAGGTTACAAACGGCACTAAGGACGGGGACAAGGTTACCGTAAAGGGTGGCACTGTTGCCGTTGTAGAAGCTAAAATTACATTGTCTGATGCTGATAAGAAGTATCTTGATGAGTCCTTTGCAAACGGTATGTACGTTGAAGGCTTTATCACACTTGATGCAGTCAGCGGTACAGATGTTGACTTGGGCGCACCGTTCCTTGCATTCTACGGGGACTGGACAAAGGCACCTTTGTTTGATACAGATTACTTTGAAACAAATAAGGACGAGCTTGATGACGGTATTTCACAAGACGATAAGATTATGGCGGATGCTTATCCAACCCGCCCAATCGGTGGTCTTTACTCCGACTATGTAAGCTATCTCGGTTCATATTACTTCCAACAAAACCCACAGGATAAGGTTATTTCCGCAAGCAGAGATTATATTGCACTTTCATATTCTGATGAAACTGTTCACTCCTTCCGCTTTGTTTGGGCAGGTCTTTTAAGAAACGCTGCTAAGATAGTTGTTACTATAACAAACGATGCAACAGGAGAGGTTATTTTTGAGACTGTTGATTACGATGTTCGTAAGTCCTACGGTGACGGCGGCTCTATCTATCCTGCAAACATTGAGGTTGAGTTCGATACACAGGACTACGACCTTCCTAATAATGCACAGCTTTCCGTTAAGATTGAGGGCTTCCTTGATTACGGTGACGGCGGAGCAGATACAAACTTGAAGAACACCTTCGAGTTCCCCATTACAATTGACTACGAGGCTCCTGTTATTACAGATTGTGAGTTCTTTACAGAATATGATAAGGAGCTTAAAAAGGATAGGCTTTTTGCAAGAGTAGCGGTTTACGATAACCACTACACAATGGCACTTAACTTCGGTTATGTAAGACGTGCAACAGCAGAGGAGCTTGCAAAGGACGGATACGAAAACTTGATGGAATCCTTTGAAAGCTATCTCACTCCTGTTTATTCTACATTTAATAATACGACCTATGTTGAATTTGAATTAACAGATTATGTTCAAACAATTAAGGACAAGGCGAGAAACAAAAATTCATTTGTTGTAACAGCTTATGACTATGCCCTTAATATGACAACATATGAAATCGGCTTACCTGATGAATATGTTGACTTCTATTTTGAAGAATCAGCAAACGAAACAAATTATTTAAGCATCAACCAGGTATATCAGTTAAACCCAATTCTTTATCCAAACGCTGAAACAAATCCTGATAACACAACTAATCCTTGGAAGGAGCTTATTGAGTATCAGTCAAGCAACAGCGGTGTAGTAAAGGTAGTAAACGATAAGCTTGTAGCAGTAAGCGCAGGTAATGCTTGGATTGTTGCAAAGGACCCAACAAGCGGTCAAACCCAAAGGTTTAAGATAACTGTTCTCGGTGTGAATGACAAGGACCACCCGGAATATAGAGAGTACGATAAGCCTGTTGCGGACATCTTTGACGTTGTTGGTTATAAGACCTTGAAAGCATACTACTATCTCAACAACGATGAAAGAGATATAGGAATGACAGGGGATGTTAAGCTCTTTGGCGGCGGCTTCAATTTGAAGATGTTCCCGTCTGAGTCTGTTGAGCTTAGAACAAACTTTGTTCCTTATCTTAACGGTGCTTGGTTAACATACGAGTCAAGCAACAGCAACATTGTTGAAATAGACGAAAAGGGTGTTGTTACCGCAAAGGCAGAGGGCTTTGCTTCTGTAACTGTAAGGGTAGTGCTTGAAGGCAAAAACACTTACTTCTCTGAAACTGTTGACGTTGAGGTTAAAGACCCATGGATAAGATCAGGTCCCGGTCTTAGCCACTACTTCGGCTTAGGCGGTGAGGTTATTGTGCCTGCCGACCTTAACCTTACTGAAATCAGCCAATACGCATTCTCAAACTACGATTATATTGATAAGGTAGAGGGTATTGACGAAATTTCGGAGGAGGATCCTAACCTTACAAAGGTAGCATTCTTGGGTGAGAATACAATAACAAAGGTAGTTTTGCCTATCGGTATTGAAAAAATCGGACCTTACGCATTTGCAGGCTTAACAGCTCTTGAAGAGGTAGTTATTCCATATACGGTTGAAGCTATTGAATACGGAGCATTCTACGGCTGTAAAAAGCTTAAAACCATTTCCTATATGGATGAGGACGGAAATATTATCGGCGGCACAGGACTTCAAAACGTTCAGCTTATCAACTGGGCAGCGTTCCAGGATTGTGATTTGAGAGGAAAGCTTGTGCTTGACAATGCCCGTGCAATTGGCGACTATGCATTTGCAGGCAATAAGAACTTAGTTGAGGTTGAAATTCCTAAGACACTTCGTTCCGTTGGCGGATATGCCTTCTTTGGTAACGAAGACCTTAAATCTGTAACTGTTCATGCAGAAAACGTTAAATACGGTCCTTACGTATTTGCATATTGTAAGAGCCTTAACGACATAGAAACTGTTGATGAAAACGGTAACAAAATCGTTTCAATTAATACAGCTGTTATTCCACAGGGTGCATTCTACTTCTGTGATTCATTAACTAATATTACAATCGGTAATGATGTAAACGTAATCGGTGAATACGCATTTGCAGGCGCAGGTATTGCAAGCTTCACAGTTACTTCTGAAAACGCAAGCTTTAAAGCAGATTCAAGCAAATACATTCTTTCTAAGGATGGAACAGAGCTTGTTATCGTTGCTCCAACCGTGAAGGGCGAGTTCAAGCTTGATGATGCAAACGTTACCACAATTGGCGTGGGCGCATTTGCAGAAAACAAAAACATTACAAAAGTAGTAATTCCAAGCGCTACTAAGGTTGGCAAATATGCCTTTGCTGAGTGTATAAAGCTTGAAAGCGTAACACTTGGCGCTTTGGAGGAAATTGGTGATTATGCGTTCTTTGTAACATCTATCGCCTCACACCCATCATTTGACGGTCTTGACGCAATTGGTAAATATGCCTTTGCATATACAAATGTTGGAAGCGTTGTTATTCCAAACAACGTACTTGTTGGTGAGGGTGCATTCAGTGAATGTGAAAAGCTTGAAAGCATTACAATCGGCAATGATGTAACAATTGAGCTTGGCGCATTTATGTACAACAACAGGCTTGATGGCAGATGGAGCGTATCAAGCTACTACAAAAACGGTAAAAACTATTATTACCCTGATTACAATTCACCGTTAAAACAGCTTACAATAGGTAACAATGTTGTAATCGGTGAAAGTGCATTTATGGGCGCGGCTGATTTGGAGGCTGTAACAATGGGCGAAAACATTGTTATAGGCAACCAAGCGTTCTATAACTCTTGTGCTCTTAAAGCAATTCTTGATACAAGCGGTGCAAACGTTGGATTTAAGAATGTTAAATCTATTGGTGAGCTTGCCTTCTCAGGTGACGAGCAGTATGTATATGCAGATGCAAACTTGACTAACCCAATGGTTGTAAACGGTAAGTATGTATTCCAATACTACGGTGCTGCCTTTGAAGCAATTGATTTAACAAATGTTGAAAGCTTTGCAAAGGGTGCGTTTGCGTACTGTACACAGCTTAAAGATGTAGCTTTGGGTGAGCAAACAAGGGCAATACCCGAGCTTGCGTTCTACGGCTGTACAAAGCTTGAAAACATTAATCTTGGCAAGGTTGAAACCGTTGGCAGCAATGCTTTTGCAGGTGCTGAATCCCTTGCTAACATCGATCTTTCAAGTGCAACAACGGTAGAGGATTATGCATTCACCTTAGGCGGTGCTACAAGCGTTGTGCTCAATCCTAACGGTACAAATATCGGAGAGGGTGCCTTTGCATACTGTCCTAAGCTTACAAGCGTTCAAAACCTTGGTGCATCAAAGGAAATTGCTTCATACGCATTTGCAGAGTCAGGCATAACTAAGATTGACCTAACAGGTGCAGAGGTAATCGGTGACCACGTATTTAAAAAGGAAAACACACAAGGTGATTTAACTGCGTTCGATGTTGAAATTACTCTTGGTGAAGGCTTGAAGTCTGTTGGCGATAACCCGTTTGCATTCTGCAAGCTTCAACCCTTTGCACAAATAGGTGCTTATGAATTTAACGGAAAAGAATATCAAACCGTAACTCTTACATTCGATATCAGCGATACAGTTAAGGTTATAAACGGTTCACTTTACTGTAAGGTTAATACAGGCTATGAGCTTATTACCTATGGTGGAGCAGATGCAAACGGATACGTTACAGTGGCTGAGGATACAGTAAGAATAAGCTCTTACGCATTCGTTGGCACAAACGTAGAAACAGTAGTTCTTCCCCATTCTCTTGATGCCATAGGACATAAGGCGTTCTTCAACTGCGACAGCCTTACAACAGTAATATTTAAGAGCTATGAAGCGCCAATTCTTGAAGAACAGCTTGATGTAGCATACTATAATTCTTATGACAACATTCCGGGTGGCGGAAAATACAATTTACCGCTTAATAACGGTGAAATTCTTGTTAAAGACGGCTTAGGCATCGTTGATTATTATATGTGGAACGTACCGTCCGGTATGTACTACGATGTATTCTTTGGTGCTAACTTTATGAACCACATCGGTCATATTGACAGAAAGCTTACAATGGTAAGACCTTCAAACGGACAGAATTATGAAACCTTTATCCTTGGTCAATACTTTGGCAAGGTAATAGACGGTTCAATTTCTGCAACGGATGAAACCTTAGCGGCAATTGCGGCAATTGCAAAGATTCCTAAGAACATTAGGCTTTCACACGAGCCACTTGTTGTAGCAGCACGTGAAGCATATAATAAGATCGCCACAAGAGACCAGCAGGCATTGGTTGCTGATTATTCTGCACTTGTTACAGCGGAAAACAAAATTCAACGCTTGAAGGACGAGCAAAGCGGAAGCGGCGAGCAGGATAAGCCAAGCACGCCGGGCAGTGGCGACAAGCCAATCACACCGGACACCCCAAGCAGCGGCAGTACAACAACACCAAGCACTAACGATTCAACAGTGGGTTCAACCCCAACAGTTGATTCAATGGGCGGAGCAGCACCAAACGCACAGGGCTCTAATGTGGGCTTCGTTGTAGTTATTATAGTGCTTTCCGTTTTGGTAGTTTGCGGTACAGCATTTGCGGTAATTTATATTGTAAAGCTTAAAAAGTCCGTAAAATAATTGATTAGTTTACTGCTTAATTGTCTTTGCCGGCACCCAATGGGTGCAGGCAAAGACATAAGGCAGAGATAGTAACAAAAGACTATATAAGTAAACAAAAGGATACAATGGAAATGAACAAGAAATTAAAAGTAATTTTATTTGCGGTTCTTGCAATAGTTACCATTTTACTTGTTACTTCTTGCGGTGATAATGCATACTATGCGTTACTTGATGAGGAAGGCTATCAGGTAAGCATACAGTACGATGCAAATGGAGGCGAATTTGCCAAGGGTACAACTGTTATAGTTGATACATACGGCTTAAACAGCTTGCCAACCAAAGAGGGAAAGAAAATAGCCAAGCTAATAAACCCTAATGATGAAATAAGGGGCGCAGGTAAGGTTTTTGCAGTTAAAAACCCGGGATACCAATTTGTGGGTTGGTACGAGGAAAGAATTGAAACAACCGATGCAAGCGGTGAGGTTTCTTATACATACAGTAAGCCGTGGAACTTTGAAAGTGATCGCTTAGAGCTTGATCCCAATAAAGAGTATAGGGCGTCTGAGCCTGTGAAAACACTTTATGCCGCATGGATACCTCAATTTGAATATGAGTTTTATTCACTTGATAATCCAACGGAATTGTTAAAGGAATATAAGGTTGAGGTTGGTGCGGAGCTGGTGCTTCCCGAATGGGATACAAAAAGCGGTAACATTAAAATGCATCAATTCCCCACGATTAAAGGTAAGACCTTTGTAGGTGCTTATACTGACCCTGAGGGAAAAAATCAAATAACCGAGGCAAGCATTAAGCATACGGGAACGCTGGACGAAAGCAACGTAACAGTAAAAGACCCGGTTATGAAGATTTATATTGATACAATGGATGGAGAATGGAAGCATATTTACACTGTTGCACAGTTAAAGAATATGTCCTTAAACGGCAACTACATTCTTCAACAGGATTTGGATTTAGGTAACAAAACACGAAACTGGGATAGCAGCTTCGTTTCAGGTAAATTCACAGGTAAGCTTGTTGGTAAAGAGAAGGAAAACGGTGAGCCTGTAAAGATTAAAAACCTTGCTTTCTATCAGGAATCAGGTGCGGCGATTTTCTCTATCGGTATGTTTGGTCAGATAGGGGACGGCGCAGTTATTGAAAACATTGCATTTGAAAACGTAACAATGGATATAGACGTAGGCGCTCCGCTTAGAAGCGGTGTAAGCTTTGGCTTGCTTGCAGGTACTATTTCTGAAAATGCGGTTATTGAAAATGTTACAATCAGCGGAACTATTAATATTGATAGCGGTTGCTCTTTCGCAGGCGACTATATGATAGGTCTTGTTTGCGGCTTGGGTGACAGGCACGGTGTAGATTATTCAAAAATTCAATGTGTTGCCGTTGGCGATAAGGCACAGGATTTGATTATTGAAGTAACACAAGACACTGTTGCTCTTGATTTTTCAAAGATAGCCAAATAATATACGTTCAAAATTATTAATATACATTCATAAGGAGAAAATGAAATGAAAAAGAGAATTTTGTCCCTTATACTTTGCATAGTAATGTGCATGAGTGTTGTGGGCGTTTTAGCAAGCTGCGGTGGTGGCAACACAACAGACGGCTCTCAAAACGGCACAAATAACTCACAAGGTGGGGAAAATAATCAAGGCGGAACTCAAAGCAGTAACACAGGTAACAACCCGGGTGGCAACACAGGTAACCAAGGCGGTAACAGCTTGCCTGTTGACAAGGGTGCATTTGTAATCATGTCTGAGGAATTGGACGGCTTGTTCAACCCATTCTATTCAACAACAGGTGCAGACAGCACAATCGTTTCTATGACACAAATAGGCATGCTTACATCTAAATATGTAAATGGCGATATTCAGGTTGCATTTGGTGAAAACGAAGCAGTTGTAACAAAGGATTTTCAGTCAGTTTATGACGAGGATACAGATACAACAAAGTACACCTTCGTGCTTAAAAACGGCATCAAGTATTCAGACGGTCATCCGTTAACAATGGAAGACGTGCTTTTCAATCTCTATGTATATCTTGACCCTGTATATGCAGGCTCAGCAACTCTTTATTCAACAAAGATTTTGGGCTTGAACTCATACAGAACACAAAGAATCGATTCCGACACAGGAACAGACTCTGACTCACAGCTTTCCGAGCAAGCAGCACAAAGAGCAAGCGCCCGTATAAACGAGCTTGTAAACTTGTTTAGAAAAGTAGGTAAGCAGCCATCAGGCTCATACTATGCGGATATGACAGCTATGAGAAATGCTATCAATGCATTGACCGAGGTTGAAATCAGCTCAGGCTATAAAACAGCAGTTTCTGCAAAGCCAAATGAAATTTCACATGATGAATGGAAAAATCAGCTTTTAACCGACTACAACGAAATTTGCAGACTTTATAAGGAAGAGCTTGAAAAGGCTTATAACACAGCACTTGAAGCATATACAGAAGCACCTTATAAGAACCATGCGGAATTTAAGGATCAAATTTTCTGCTTCATGGCTTCCCAGGGCTACGTTGAAATTAAATACGTTAAGGTAAACGGAAAAGAGGACAGATCTCAAATTGAGTCCTTAACAAAGCAATACGGTGACCAAATCAACACAAAAGAAGCGGCTATCGATTATGCATTTAACGACACTATTTCAGGTCAGCTTAATATAGTTCTCGGATACACAGCATCAGCACAAACGCTTCTTAACGAATACGTTTCTAACGCAAAGGACGTAATCCTTCACGAAATGGTGGGCGATGACGGTTCCTTGAAGATTGACAGCATTGAAGGTATCGTGTCCCTTGGTCACAAGGAAGGCGCTGCTGAAACTGTAACAGTAAACGGCAATACATACAAGGTAGCTAAGGAACATAACGAAGACGGTACAGTAAAGAACAGTGATGAATATGACGTTCTTGAAATCACAATTGAAGGCGTTGACCCTAAGGCTGTTTGGAACTTTGCCTTCGCAGTTGCTCCACAGCACTACTACGGTAAGGGCTCAAAGGTAGGCGTTGACCTTGACAGCAACAAATTTGGTGTTGAATGGGGTTCATTTGAATTTATGACTAAGATTATTCAATCTCCAATTAACATCAGTGTTCCTGTTGGTGCAGGCGCATACAAGGCAACAAACCGTTCAAACGATGATAATCCTAATGATACAGATTTTTACAGCAACAATATCGTATATTTCAAGGCTAACAACTACTTTGAAACAGTAGGTGAAGGCTTGAACAATGCAAAGATAGAGAAGGTTCGTTACCAAGTGCTCAGCGCTTCCAACGCCCTTCCAATGCTTGAAGCAGGTAATGTTCACTACATAACACCACAATTGACAGACGCAAACTTCACAAAGATTGAGGATCTTGACAAGCGCGGTGCAAACTACATACTTAATGACCAGCTTGGTTACGGTTATATCGGTATCAACGCATCAAAGGTTCCTGATATCAACATCCGCCGTGCTATTATGTGTGCTATGAACACTAAGTTGGCTCTTGACTACTACCGTACAGGTACAGCACAAACAATTTACTGGCCAATGTCAACAGTAAGCTGGGCATATCCAAAGGACAGCTCAGGAAATCCGGAAGTAAACAACGAAAGAAATTATCCTATTTTCAGTTTCACCAATGAAGAGGCTAAGGATCTTATCCTTAGTTATATGGAAAAGGCAGGCGTTACAGCAGGCAGCTCTTCTTTGAGAATGACATTTACAATTGCAGGCTCTAACGTACAAGACCACCCAACATACAAGGTGTTCAGAGATGCAGCAGCTCTTCTTAACGAGCTTGGCTGGCAAATCACAGTACAAGCAGATACACAGGCATTGACAAAGCTTTCCACAGGCTCTTTGACAGTATGGGCAGCAGCTTGGGGCTCAACAATCGACCCTGACTTGTACCAGGTATATCACAAGAACTCAACAGCAACAAGTACACTTGCTTGGGGCTATCCATCAATTAAGACCTCCGGTTCAAGAGAAGAAAAGGACCTTTTGAACGACCTTAGCGATCTTATTGAAAAAGCACGCGAAACAGAGATTAAGGAAGACCGTGCAGAGTATTACAAAGAGGCTCTTGGCTTGATTCTTGACCTTGCAATCGAGCTTCCTGTATATCAGCGTAGCGTTGTTTACGTTTATAACTCAAACGTAATTGACCCTAACTCTTTACCTGACTCTTACAACCCATATTCATCTCCTCTTGACAGAATTTGGGAAATTGAATTCACAAAATAATATAGGAGACAAAAAAGACCGATGCTAAAATATTTAATTAAAAGATTAGCATTATCGGTATTGATTTTGGTAGGCGTTTCCATCATTATATATTTCTTGATTAGATTAATGCCCGTTGACTTTGTACGTAGCAAAATCGACAACCTTAACCAAGGTGGCGCTATTCTTACAGAGGATCAAGTAAGCAATATGTATTCGATGTACGGTCTTGAAGAAAATCCTACATTTGGTGGAATGGTAAAAGGTTACTTGAACTGGCTAAAAGCCTTGTGCAAATTCGACCTTGGCTTCCGTTTCACCAACGGTAGGCCCGTTTCCTCAGAAATAGCAAGATACATGGGCACATCATTCGCTATTGCGCTGATTGCCACTGTCTTTGAGTTTTTGATAGCTATTCCTTTGGGAATTACAGCCGCAACACACCAATATTCAATACGTGACTATGTAGTTACTGTTTTGGTAATGATAGGCATTTCATTGCCATCATTCTTCTTTGGCGAGGTGCTTAAAAATATATTCGCCATTAAATTAGGGTGGTTTGAAATAGCGGGTAGCCTTGGTGCAACCGGATCGGAAACCGGTATTGCCAACCTCCCGGCGTATTTCTCACACTTCTTCTTGCCAATACTCACCGTTGTAATTCTTTCAATCGGTGGAAGAATGAGGATGACAAGAACAAACATGCTCGAAGTTATGAATTCAGACTATATTCGTACTGCAAGAGCAAAGGGCTTAAAGGAAAGCAAGGTTATTAATAAGCACGCTTTCCGTAACACCTTAATTCCAATCGTTACAACACTTGCAGGCTTACTGCCATCACTTTTCTCAGGCGCGCTTATTACCGAGCAGGTATTTAATATTGACGGTATAGGTAACGTAGCCTTGAAGGCGATGAATTCGGGAGATATTCCTTTTATTATGGGATACAATATGTTCTTAGCGCTTCTTAGCGTAATAGGCGTACTTCTTTCCGATATTATGTATGCAGTAGTTGACCCACGCGTTAAGCTTGAATAAGAGAGGTGCGCGTGAAGATGAAAAAATTTAGAATTGGAGGATGCAAATAATGGCAAAGCTAAGAAAATTTAATAAAGTTTGCATGTTAGCAGGCGCATCCTCTGACACAGAAATGGTTGCTCAGTCTGAGGAAATAGTTAGAAACTATGACGAGGCAGAGCTTTATGAAAAGCGCGTTCAAGAAGCAAAGGAAAAAGAAGAGCAGGAAAGATTAGAAAGGCTAATGAAGCAATCCACAGAGGAGGATGCTCTTGACAAAAATGTTAAGCTTATGTCACCAACCCGTATGGTTGTGCGTAGATTTTTCCGTTCTAAGCTTAGCGTTGTCGGACTTGTAATGGTAATCGGCTTATTCCTTTTCAGCTTTTTAGGTCCTGTTTTCTACACACAGTGGGGAGAGGTTGAGCTTGATAAAAGCGGTAAAATCAAGTATCCCGATGCGCCCTCCTATTATATGATAACAGAGGAGGACGGAACAACATACGAGGTTAAGATGACAGTTACCACCTTCCAAGAGGATAATATGCTTGCGCCTATTTCCAAGAGCCACCCGTTAGGAACAGACTATAACGGCTATGACATTTTGGCGCGTCTTATGTATGGCGGTAGAATTTCCTTGATAGTTAGCTTTTTAACCGTTATTATTATTACTGTTTTAGGCGTAGTTTTAGGCGGAATAGCAGGATATTTTGGCGGTTGGGTTGACAATGTAATTATGCGTCTTTGCGATATCCTAATGTGCTTACCGGGTATTCCGATTTTGCTCATTGTAGGTACAGTTATTAACAGCTGGGCTGAAAAAGCACCTCAGCTTGAAACATACCGTATTTATATTTTGATGGGCTGCTTATCCTTGATTTCTTGGACAGGCACTGCTCGTTTGGTTCGAGGACAGATTTTGTCTTTGAGAGAGCAGGAATATATGGTAGCGGCAGAGGCTATGGGATATTCCACAGCAAGAAAGATATTCAAGCACTTAATACCAAACGTTATGCCACAGTTAATAGTTCAAATGACACTTAGCCTTGGTAGTATGATTTTGTATGAGGCTACACTTTCATATTTGAGCCTTGGTGTTAAAGACCCGTATGCTGCGTGGGGTACTATGATTAATATTATTTCCACAAAGCCGGACGAGGTACTGAACTACTTTAACGTATGGATGTCCCCGGGTATTTGTATTGTAATTGCCGTTCTTGGCTTTAACTTTGTAGGTGATGGCTTGCGTGATGCACTTGACCCTAAGATGAGGAGATAAGAGATGAAAGAAAACGAAAAACTCCAAAACCTCGATGCAAACAAGGAACAAGAGGCGAAAACAAAAAGCTCTTACCTAACAGGTAAGGAAATTCGTAAAATCGCAAAGGCAAATAAAAAGGTAATGAAGCGCTTAGAGGCGTATAAGTACAGAAAAGCGAAGGAAAGCGAATTCACAGCAGAGTTAAAAGACTCAAAAAATATTTTGGAAATTGAAGATTTGCACACATACTTCTTTACGGACCAAGGCGTTGTAAAGGCGGTAAACGGTGTATCCTTTGATATTCCTAAGAATGCAACAGTTGGCGTAGTTGGTGAAAGCGGTTGCGGTAAAAGTGTAACAAGTATGTCAGTTATGCGCTTGCTTCAAGGACCGCAGGGTCAGATTTACTCAGGTGATATCAGATTTAAGGCTACCGACTTTAAGCGTGACGAAAAAGGAAATATGATTCCCGTTTATTTGCGTGATGATGACGGAAACGTTGTTTACGAGGAAAAGGAAACAAAGAACGGGGTTGAAAAGGTACCTGTACAAAAGGTTAATGAGTATGGGGTATTGGAATATGAGGTAGAGGAAAAGGTTTACGATATTGCTAAAATGCCTATAAGAGAGATACACCGTATCAGAGGTAAGCAAATCGCAATGATTTTCCAAGAGCCAATGACATCGCTAAACCCAATTTTCACAATCGGTCAGCAGCTTGACGAGGTAACGTTTATTCACGTTCCGGGTGCTACTAAGCAAATGGCGAAGGATAAATCCTTGGAAATGCTTAATCTTGTTGGTATTGCCATGCCTGAGCGTGTGTATAAATCCTATCCGCATGAGCTTTCAGGCGGTATGCGTCAGCGTGTTATGATTGCTATGGCACTTGCGTGCAACCCACGCTTGATTATAGCGGACGAGCCTACAACTGCTCTTGACGTTACAATTCAAGCACAAATTCTTGACCTTTTGCGTAATTTAAAGGAAAAGATAGATGGCTCTATTTTGCTCATCACTCACGACCTTGGTATTATTGCTGAAATGGCGGATTACGTGGTTGTAATGTACGCCGGCAGAGTTATTGAAAAGGGTACGGTTTCTGAGATTTTCCATAATCCCTTACACCCATATACAATGGGACTTCAAAAATCAAAGCCTACGCTTGATTCTAATTCCGACACACTTTTCAACATTCCGGGTAACGTGCCTAACCCAATTAATATGCCAAACTACTGTCATTTTAGGGAAAGATGCTCTAAGTGTTCACTTAAATGCTTTGAAGGTGACTATCCAAAGATGGTACAAGTAAGCCCTACACATTTTGTAGCGTGCCATTTGTACGGAAATGAGGAGGAACAAAATGGCTGAAAATGAAATTTTTGAAAAACAAATAATCAGCGACTTCTCAAACTTTGACGATGAGGCTGAAAGGGCAAGATTTTTGGCAGAACGCAAAAGACAGGCACAAGAAGATTTTAAAAAGCCATTTGACCCAAGCGCTTTATTGGAGGTGCGCCATTTAAGAAAGGCGTTCCCTATCAAAAAGTCCTTGACAGGTAAGGTTTTACAAGAGCTTGTTGCAGTAGATGATGTATCCTTTAAGCTCAATGCCGGCGAAACTATCGGTATTGTTGGTGAGAGTGGATGCGGAAAAACAACAATGGGTAGAACTATTTTGAAGCTGCACGAGTCAAACGGCGGTCAAATTATATTTAACGGTGAGGACATTACTGATTATAAGACAAAGCAGATGCGTGAGATTCGTAAGAAAATGCAAATCATTTTCCAGGACCCGTATTCTTCCTTGCCACCAAGAAGTACAGTTGGCGGTATTTTGTCCGAGCCTGTTTTGGTACACAATATAGTACCAAAAAATGAAATAAGGGATTACGTTTTAGAGCTTATGGACAAGTGTGGCTTGCGTGATTACTATTACGAAAGATACCCACACGAATTTTCAGGCGGTCAGCGTCAAAGAATTTGTATTGCCCGTGCCCTTAGTGTAAACCCGCAGCTTGTTGTTTGTGACGAGCCGGTTTCTGCTCTTGACGTATCAATTCAAGCGCAGATTATTAACCTGCTCAAAGAGCTTCAAGACTCAATGAACTTGGCTTACCTGTTCATTTCTCACGATTTGAGCGTAGTTAAATTTATTTCCGATAAAATCGGCGTTATGTATCTTGGTTCAATGGTTGAGTTCGGCTCAAAGAACGATATTTTCTCAAACCCATTGCATCCATATACAAAGGCATTGTTCTCAGCAATTCCTAATCCAAACCCCGATATTAAGATGAAGCGTATAGAGCTGATGGGTGATATCCCATCTCCTGCCAACCCACCAAAGGGCTGTCGTTTCCATACCCGTTGCCCTTATGCAAAGGAAATATGCAAGCATATCACTCCTGAATATAAGGAATACGAAAAGGGACACTTTGCAGCGTGCCATCTTTTAGAGGAGTAACAAATGAGCGACAAAAAGAAAAAGGAGAAAAAGGAAAAGGTAACGTATGTTGACGATGGCAGAACTATCGTTGATATGTCCAGCTTAGGTAGGGGAGGGTACGGTGACAACAAAAACCCAAAGCCCCATTCCACAGCCCGTGAAAAATGGCAAACCTATTGGTCAGCGGTTAAAATGATGTTTTTCCCAATGCTAATAGTAATAGGCATTTTAATTGTTACCTACTTTATTATGTATTTTGCTTTGAGTTGAAAAAATCCCACCTTCACGGTGGGATTTTTTGCGTTATAGCAAATAGTATATTCGGTGTAAAAAAGTTATCTTTCCTCAATAGACACAACATACAAGTCCTTGCCATTGACCTTGAACTTTACCTCGTAGCTGTCAAATTCAAAGCCGAAAATTCTTTCGCTGTCCTCAATATAAGATGGGCGTGGGTCTTGTGAAAGAGCCTCTTTTAGACACAGGGTCAGGTCTTTTGGTATTTTTTCTTCCAATTCCTTTGGAATAATTACATTTTTTGTGTAGTCCTCAATCTCGGTGCTGAAACCGCCCGTTGCATCGTTTACACTGTCAATATGAGGCAGATAAGGCTTTATATCGTAAACCGGTGTGCCATTCATCATATCAGCGCCGGAAAGGTGCAAAACGTGACCCTTGTCACAGGTTTTTTCAATAGCATCTAATTTTAAAAGGGAAAGGGCTAAGAAATTGGGGCGGAAGGAGGAACGGGTGGCAAATACGCCCATTCTTGCATTACCCCCTAATCTTGGTGGGCGCACTGTTGGAGAAAATTCCTTGCCTGTATTCTCTGAAAAGCCCCAAATTATCCACACGTGGCTATACCTTTCAAGTCCGTGCAATGCTTCCTTCACTCTATACTCGGGCTCGAAAACAAGGGTAGCCTTTATGCTTTTGCAAAGTCCGCTTTGTCTTGGTAGCCCAAATTTTGTGGGGAAGGGTGTATTTATATATCCGATTGGCTTTATTTCCATAAAAATCTCCTTTCAAAGGAATTTACCATTTATCAAAATTTATTTTATCATATAAATATAAGAAAATCTATAAGTTGAGTTGAAAAAAGCATTTCTTTATGATATTATTTAGATAGAAAAAATTTGGAGATAAAAACGTGGATATAATTTTAAGAATAGTTGAATACATAGGCGTAATCTCCTTTGCCATATCAGGTACTGTTATTGCCATAAAGAAAAAAACCGATGGCGTTGGCGCCATTGTCTTTGCTTTTTTGACTTGCTTTGGCGGCGGTATGATAAGGGATATTTCCTTGGGGGTAGTGCCGAGAATATTGACGGTGAAGGGAAATTACTTTTTAGCTCTTGTTTGTCTTATAGTTGCAGCGGGGTGCTTTGCCCTTGCTTTTGTGCCGAAAACTGCACGATTTTTAACAAAGCACAGCCACAATTTTGCAATAGAGTTTACTGACGCAATCGGGCTTAGTGTCTTTTGCGTAACGGGAATTAATACAGCAATGGAGCTTGGCTTTGTAAACCCGATTTTGTTAGTGTACTGTGGTTGCATTACAGGCGTTGGCGGCGGTATGCTCCGTGATATTTGCTCGGCTGAAATACCCTTTATATTTAGAAAACATATATACTTAATTCCAACCTTGTTCGGCGCGATTTTTTACGTGTCAACGTACAAATATATTCCTTCGATTGTGTCTTTTTTAATCTCAATCTTAATTATAATATCCTTGCGTGTCCTTGCCATTATATTTAAATGGAATTTGCCCGTACCAAAGGGGGAGGGAGAAGGTATTAAGGAAAATTTCAAAGAGGAGAGCAGAAAAGAAGAAAGTGCTAATAAAGAAATCGAAAACACAGAAGAAATAATGTTGAAATAAAGAAAAACGCCCTTCAACACGGCTTGTCCGTTTGTTAGAAGGGTGTTTTATTTATGCATCATTCCCGGTAAAATTGTTTCCTTTTGTGCGTTTTTTGGCATTTTATTTTCATCTAAAATAACGGCGGGCTTTATTATCTCCTTGCCAAAGGTGTTTTTTAAATCATCTAATGCGGTGTTTAGCTTGCTACGCTTTTCGTCCGCATCATAGTCGTAAAGCATCATTGCCTGTATAGGCGCACACTCATCCGTTAGATTTATGGCGGTTACGGTGAGCGCCCTTATCTTTTCACGAAAGTCGTAATTCTTTTTCAAAAGCTCGTATGCAGTTTTAGAAATGGTAAGCTCGTCCTGTGTTGGCGCAGTTAGCCTTGCCTGATAGCTTTGGCATACTAAGTTTTTGTCCTTTACAGTTAAGGAAACGCCCGTGGCACTAAGATGAGCCTTTCTCAGCTTATAGCCAATATCTTGGCAAAGGGAAACTATAACCTTATTTGCCTCATCATAATTTTCTAAATTTTCAACACAGGTCACCCCGTGCCCAATAGACTTTGGCGGCTCATAATGGTCCTTGTGTGCCACACGGGACTCGTCAAGTCCGTTTGCAAAAAGCCACAGGGAGTGTCCGTTTTTGCCGAATTTTTTCTCCACATAGTCAAGGGGAAGGGCGGCAAGAGTGCCTATTGTATGCACCGCCAGCTTTTCAAGCTGGTGCGTAGTTTGCCTGCCGCAGTATAGAAGCTCAGAGCAGGGAAGGGGCCACACAAGGCTTTTAAAATTTTCTTGGCTTATTTCTGTTATGGCATCCGGCTTTTTCATATCACTGCCCAGCTTGGCAAAGACCTTATTAAAGGAAACACCAATACTAACGGTTAAGCCAAGCTCATCCTTTACCGCTTGCCTTATTTCTTCGGCAATTTCCATTGGACTTTTTATATTGTCTGTTACGTCAAGCCAGCATTCATCTAAGCCGAAGGGCTCAATATAATCAGTATATCTTTCATATATTCCACGCAAAAGCTTTGAAAATCTTGCGTAATATTCAAATCTTGGGGGCACGATAATTAAATCCGGGCATTTTTTCTTAGCTTCCCAGTTGGGCATGCCCGTTGTCACCCCTGCGCGCTTTGCCGTTTCGCTTTTTGCAAGAACAATACCGTGACGCTCCTCTGTATTTCCGCAAACCGCTATCGCCTTATCCCGAAGCTCCGGTTGCAGCACCATTTCACAAGAGGCGTAAAAGCAGTTGGCATCGCTATGTAATATGGCTCTATTTTTCATATCTCTTTACCGAGAACCACATGTTCGAGTGTGGCTCATAATAAATTTTTTTAGATACTCCCTCAACCGTCACCGTATATTCCACAGGAGCTACGCACGGTACGACTCTTGGGCAGTAATTTTTGTGCGAAATAACCTTATCTATTGTGAAAACCTCGTCCTTTAAGATGATTTTTCGCGGCTTTATAGTACCGTCTGATAAAAACAGTGCATCAACATTTAAGGGCACACGCTGATATTTCGCCATTATAAGTCCTTTATAACCTTTGTCGCCACACCCTGTATATAAAGCTCGGTAACGTAGAAATCTTCCATTTCCGCATTTTCAGGATGCAGTCTAATGCGCTTGTTCTGTGGCTCGGGGAAATACCGCTTTAATGTATTTTTGCCGTCTGCCAAGGCAACGATAATATCTCCTCCCGATGCATAATTTTGTCGCTTAACTACAACTAAATCTCCATCGTCAATACCTGCTTCAACCATAGAATTACCGTGTGCTGTTAATATAAAAAAGTCACCTGCGCCAAGGAATGAACGGGGAAGCTTTATATAGCTGTCCACATATTCCTCCTCCTCGGTTAAAGGACCGCAAGGGATAAAGCCAAGAACAGGGACGCAAACCACAGCTCTCTCTGTCTTGGATATATGTTCTGTTTCTATACCGTATTTGCCGTTTTTAATAATTCCCGATTTTCGCATAGCGTCAAGATATCGTTGCACCGTACTTTTCGGTGTGCCTATAACAACGGAAATATCACGTACAGAAGGGGAATAGCCGTTTAAGTCGAAAAAGTTATCAATACAAGCTTTAATTTTATCAAACAATACTTGGTTTTTTACTGCCATAATAATCTCCTTTACTAACTGGGACACTCTGTCCCAATTATTATAACAAAGAAAATCAAATTTGTCAAGAGGAAATTTTTAGCAATAAAAAACGGCTATTTGATAGCCGTTTTGTCATTAAATTTTAAAAACCTTTTCAACAGGCACAGAAAGTACAGTGCCTTGCGCCTCGGATTTAAGACCGTATTCGCGGTTTACATCTTCAAGGATTTGGTTTCTTATGCTGTTAGGAGCTAAAATAGTTACAATTTCCTTTTCCTCATCAAGCTTTGTGTTAGCATAAGCCTCTATTTCCTGTGCTTCCGCCAAACGGGCTTTGATAATAGTGCCGCCTGTTGCCCCTGCCTTCTTTGCAGTTTGCATAACAGCATCGGTGTAACCACGGTTTACTGAAATAAGAATTAAACTGTAATCAAATTCGCTGTGCATATTGTTGCCATCTCCTTTCTCAATATCCTTACTGTTTCGTTTTATAATTTCTGCTGTAATTCTGCTAAATGCAGAGGGGGAAATAACCATTGCGATTCCACCGTAGCTTCCGCTTGTTCCAATAGCCTTGCTAAATTCACCGCATAGCTTATCAACAGCCTTGTATGTACCAAAGCTAAGCATAATGTCCTTGTTGTTGGTTCCAAGCCCCAAAATATCCATCATTTCTGATGAAGCTGTGCCTGCGCCCACAAACTGGTAGTTTAGGTACAAGCCCTTTTCCTTAACCATTCTAATATACTGTGCGCCCTTACCTCGTCCTACAATGGAGAGCAGAGATACAATTCTTTCTTCGTTAATCATTTGATTGCACCTCCTCATCGTAGTAAAGAATACCGTCATCAATTTGTTCAATTTCGCTGTGGATGCGCTTCATCATTCTGTCCTGTCTTGTTTTGCCAATTAAGCCAAGAACCTGGATAGTGATAAGCGGAGTCATAGCAATCATAGCAACAATACCGAAGGCATCAGTCATTACATTACCGCCAAGGGCATTGCAAGCACCGATTGCAAAAGGAAGGATAAAGGTTGTTGCCATAGGACCTGATGCAACTCCACCGGAGTCGAAAGCGATACCTGTGTAGATTGGCGGAACAAAAAATGTAATAACAAGAGGAATAATGTAACCGATTATTATAATCGGCAAAATAGAAACGCCTGTTAAAACTCTAATCATAGCCAAGCCAACTGATACCGCAACACCGATAGAGAGGGCAAGACCGATTGACCGCTGAGAAATAGCACCGTTTGTAACCTCTGCAACCTGCTTTTTAAGGGAATGCACCGCAGGCTCAGCAGAAACAACAAAGTAGCCAAGCAGCATACCGATAGGAATAAGGGCAAATTTAAAACTGCTATTTGCAATAACCTCACCGATAAGCTGACCGGCAGGCATAAAGCCAACGTTAGCACCTGTCAAGAAAAGAACAAGTCCGAAATATGTATATGAAAAGCCTATACAAATTCTGATTACTTGGAGCTTGTTAAATCTCTTAAATATAAGCTGATAAACAATGAACATACCAACAATAGGCAAGAAGGCAAGTGTAACCTCTTCAAAATATTTTAAAATGCCTGTGTGAGGGTCTAAAAACTTTAAAAAGGCTTGGCGTGTGTTAACATTCTCAATAATTGTTTCAGCCGTATCATTTACAGGATTTGGCTTAGCAATCAAGCTAAGAACCATAACGGATAAAATAGGACCGATGGAGCAAAGGGCAACAAGACCAAAGCTGTCCTCGGCAGAGTGCTTATCCTTACGCATAGATGCAAGACCGGCACCGAGAGCCATAATAAAAGGAACGGTAATAGGACCTGTTGTAACACCGCCGGAGTCAAAGGCGGTAGGTATAAATTCCTTAGAGCCAATATTCAAGCCAGGTATGTATGGCAAGCAAGCCAAAATTAAAACCAAGGCATAAAGAGGTACTAAAATATGTGCAAGCTTAATTTTGAAGCGGGCTTTTAAAAAAGCAACCGCCAAAAATATGCCAACGCCCAAAGCAACCAACATAATAAGTACCCAGTTGTTAATGGAGGGCACCTTTTCCGCAAGCACGGTTAAGTCAGGCTCTGCAATAGTGATAAGTACACCGACAATAAAGCAAATAAAGACAGGCAAAACCTTCTTTCTTGATTTGCTTAATTGAATACCTATGCCTTCACCAAGAGGCTCCATGGAAATTGATGAGCCTATTGTAAAAATGCTCATGCCGAAAATTATAAGCATAGCGCCGAACAAAAACATAACCATAACGCCCGGCATAACAGGTGAGAGGGATATTGAAAGCAATAAAACTATGGCGCAAATAGGCAAAACAGAGTGCAGTGCCTCATTAATAGAACCGTATAAAAGACGCATAAAACCCCTCCTTTTAAAAAATAACGTACTTTTTTAATTATACTATAAAACTGCAAGAAATACAACACAGAAAATTGAAATTTTCGCAAATTTAAATTTCATCATAAATATTGACGGAATTTGTACTATTTGGTATAATTTAAGTAGATAAACTGACGAAAAGGAGGGGGGCTTGATGGGTGAATATTATGTTTGTGGTGAGTATAATCGCTTTGAGGAGCATAAGGCTTTTAAATCCGAGCTTTATAATAAAACAGCATATATTAACGAAACAGGCGGAGAAATATCAAGTGACGGTCACGAATTTAAACCGGAAATTAAGAACATTAAAAAGACGCGCAAAAAAGCAAATCCGTTTAAACGGTTGATAGAAAAAATGTCAACTGCCGCAACAACCGTATCAACAACCGTTGTTTCAATTGTTACGGTGGCAGTTGCAGCGGTAACGGTATGCGTAAATGTTTTCTCTCCATCTCCAAGGCTTGATGTAACCGAGCTTAACACAGGTGCCGATTATGTAGAATACTGTGTCAGTGTTGATGATCTTGATTCGGAAACGGAGTATAGCTTGATTGTGGAAAATCCATATCATTCCTTTGAGCAGCAGGTTGACGGTAACGGTGAATACAGCGATCTTGTTACAGGACTTAAACCGAATATGAAATACTCTCTTTTGTTAGTTGGGAAAAATAATCAAGAGAAGACCACCTTATGCAAAGAAGTTTTTTATACCACAAATATAGACACTCCTACGGCTGTTTTTGATGTTTTTCTCTATGAAAGTGTAGATGATAAGACAGCAACCGTATCGTATTCCATATACGTGTCGGATGGGTATGGTCGAGGCAAGGATTATGTGCTTGAAATGAAAAACGGAGACAGTGTTTACTATAAGGACACTGTGTTGCAAAATGGATTTTTTGTGGGAAATGTAAGAAATGTTCCCCACGGAGAAACAGAAATGCGTATTTTCTGTGATATTGAAGGAGCACGGTACTGTGTGGGTGAATATAAGGTGGAAAATGAGCTTACAGTTGGGGAACCATCGGTACAACCGCCTGAGCCACCGGTACAACCGCCTGAGCCACCGATTCCTAAGCCCGATTTGGAAATTTTAGATTTGATAGCCACGGGAATGAATACTTTTGACGTTAGCTTCGTTGTCAATAAGGATCTTTGGGCAGAGCCAAAAGCTGAAACACTTACGTTGTATTTGTATCTTGACGGTGAGCTTTATGATAAAAGAGGATTTGATGCCGCATCTTCCAAAGCTGTGCGACGTACTTCTTTGGAGGTTAGCGAGAAAAATACAACCTTGAAGGTGGCTGCCGTTCTTAGCGGTATTGATGAAATGGGCGACCCTGTGGATATATTTATCACCGAAAAAACCTTTGAAATTCAAAAATTCTTTGAAGCATCACCGTGGATAGACTTAGAAAACAACACGACTAATTTGAAAATGGTAGGAATTGTGCCAAATGATGCTATTCTTGTGGTGAGGGATGAAACGAGCGGTGAAGAAGTTGAGTATCCAATTTATGATGAATACTACCAATATTGTCAAAGTCAAATAAGCTGGGAGTCAAAGCAAGGAACTGTTTCGTATTCATATTACGTAAAAGATTCAAAGGGAACAATTTTATATGAAAGCGGCTCTTTCGTTGCAGACTACACCGTTCAAAAGAGTGAGTATTCTATACACTTTTGCAACCCATCTGACGTTGTTTTATCGTACAATGATGATAACACTATGAATGCATATTTTTGTACGGAATTTACGACAACTGACCCTGATTTGTATTGCGAGCTTATAATTGACAAGGCTTATAAAATGAAGGACTATATTTTTAAAGTCGAAAATATCCCTTGCGACACTTACGGGCTTACATATACGATTTGTAAGGAAATAGACGGAGTTAGGTATGTTACGCTATCCATGACCCCCTCTGGTGCTGTGGGAGAGGTACCGTATTCGATGCCAACGGTTGATTATGATGGGAACGAAGTTGTAATATCCCTTGTTGAAAACATGAGCTGCGATTTTAATAACATAACTCTTGTGTATTCCACAGGTGAGAAAATAATCGCCGATGAAGAAATGATAGTTCAGGATAGTGAAAACGGAGCTTGTATAATTAATGATGACTATCAAGGCGAGGGCGAGCTAATAGGCGTTTGGTTATACTTAATGGAAAATCAGGAACAATATTTTTACGATAAAATAATAGAACATGTTCAAATTAAGGGCTCACTGTATCGCCTGTATGAATTTACAGTTTAATGATAGGAGAAAAATATGGAAAACAGAAAAAATAAAAAAGTATTCTTTTGGGTAGAAATGGCGATAATTTCTTTGTTCCTATTGGCGTTTCTTACCTGCATAATAATAGAGCTTGCAGCACCAAATGCTGAAATTTCTGTGTGGATGAAGGAAAATGTGTGGGACATTACAAAAACAGGGGCGACAATAAGGGCGCACATCCCCACACTTATCAATAGCTTAATTTACATAGTTTTCGTTTATGCTATTTGCAAGCTGATAAGGGTATTTTTCAGGGCAAGGATGAGAAAAAGCAACCGCACAAAAACAATATTTGCTTTGCTTGACGGCTTTGTAAAATATGCTTGTGCTATCGCCATTATAATTTTGATATTAAGAGCTTGCGGTGTTGATACAACGGCACTTATAGCATCCGTTGGAGTTTTAACTCTTGTTGTCGGTCTTGGCGCACAGCCGCTTATTGCAGACATAATTGCAGGAATATTTATTATTTTTGAAAATGAGTATAATGTGGGTGAGATAATTTCAATAAATAATTTCCGTGGCACAGTTATTGAAATAGGTATTCGTTCTACTAAGCTTTTGGATGCCGCAGGTAATATTTTGATAATTAATAATAGTGCAATAGGCGATGTTGTCAACTTGTCACGAGAGCTGTCTTTGGCTGTTGCGGATTGTGACTTCCCATATGACGTTCCCCTTGAACTTGTGGAAAATCTTATCAAAAACAACTTGGAAAGAATAAAATTAAACATACCTGATATTGTGGAAGGTCCGTATTACAAAGGCGTTTGTATGTACAAAGACTCCAATGTAACTATTAAAATAGTTGCAAAGTGCGAGGAGGAATTTAGATTCCAGGTTGAAAGAGACATGCTCCGTGAATATAGGATGATTTTGAAAGAAAACAACATAGATATTGCATTCCCACAGGTTGTTATTAATTATCCTGATGAGAAGGAATATCACACAAGTGAGCTTTCAAGAAAAAGAGCAGATAAATTCCATTCAGAGCAAAGAGAACTATCTCAGGATATGGAAGAACAGCAAAACTAAAAAAGTCGGCAATTGCCGACTTTTTGTTTATCGTTTTGTTTCCTCTCCAATGGTAGAGGGCTCGTAGTGTCCCGGGTAAAAGGTGATATCCTTATCCATTCTGTAAAGACGGCGCAAGGAAAAATACATCTGTTGCATATCTCCGTATTTAAAGTCTGTTCGCCCGTAGCTTCTTTTAAAAAGAGTGTCCCCTGTGAACATAATTTTGTGTTTTTCGTCATACAAGCAAATGCAACCGGGAGTATGACCGGGAGTGTTTAAAACTTGAAAATTCATACACTCCTCCCCACTTTTTTCTCCTAAAACAAGAAAATCGCCCTCTTTTACATAGGTGTAGTTGCAGCTATACGCCCGTGGCGTACCTATATGAGAGGAAAGGTTACCGTCAGGGTCAAAAAGCAAGGGCTTTTCATTTTCATGACAAATAACCTGCGCACCGAAAAACAGCTTTTCATATTCCTCTACATAGTGCGCGTGGTCAAAATGGGAGTGTGTTAGAACAATGTATTTAACTGAAAGATTTTGCTCCTCTATAAAGGGTAAAACAATCTTAGGCTCAACACCGCAATCAACTATCATACACTCACGGGAAATTTCTTCCCAAACAACATAAGTATTTGTGTCAAGCAACCCACAATCAAAGGTTTTTATCATAAGCGCCTCCAAAACTTCAAGATATATATGATTTTACACCAAAAAAATTAAATAGTCAAGTCACAAAACAGTTGACAATCAAATTCTCTTGTGTTATACTATGCGTTGAATAATATATTTACTTTATTATATATGGAGGATTAGAATGAACGAGCAGATAAACGAGTTGAAAAGTCAGCTTGACGGTCAGCTAAGCCGGGTATCAACTACACAGGAAATCGAAAATATTCGTGTTGCTTATCTTGGTAAAAACGGTTCTATTACTGAGCTTTTGAAAAAGATGGGAGGACTTTCTCCTGAGGAAAAAAAGAGCTTTGGACAGGCTGTTAATGTTTTGAAGGGCTACGCATCACAAGCGATTGCAAATAAGATAGAGGAGCTTAATAAGATTGAGCTTGAAAGGGAGCTTAATTCCTTGCCGGAAATTGATTTAAGCGTGCCAACACATTTGGTAAAGGGTTCATATCATCCTATTACATTGGTGCAACGCCATTGTGAAAACGTGTTCCGTACAATGGGCTTTAACATTGAGGATTACAGTGAGGTTGTTACTGACTATGAGTGCTTTGAGGCACTTAATATTCCAAAGTTCCACCCTGCCCGCGATATGCAGGACACATATTATTTGGAAAACGGTCAGCTTTTGAAGTCCCACACATCTGCTGCTCAAAATGCAATATATAAAAAGTATAAGGATGCCTTGATTAACGAGGGCAGACCTATCCGCGCTATCTTCCCCGGCAGATGTTTTAGAAACGAGTCAACTGATGCGTGTCACGAAAACACATTCTTCCAAATGGAAGGCGTTATGGTTGATAAAAACATTTCAATCTCCAACCTCATTTTCTTTATGAAAACAATGCTTTCCGAGGTTTTCCAAAGAGATTTAAAGGTTAGACTTCGTCCCGGCTTTTTCCCATTCGTTGAGCCCGGATTTGAGCTTGATATAAGCTGTGCAATTTGCGGTGGAGAGGGTTGTCCCTCCTGTAAGCATAGCGGCTGGCTTGAACTTTGTCCTTGCGGTATGATTCACCCAAATGTATTAAAAGAGGGCGGTATTGACCCTGATAAATACACAGGCTTCGCTTTCGGTCTTGGTCTTACCCGTCTTGCAATGATGAAGTACGGTGTTAAGGACATCCGTGATTTGAACAGCGGAAATTTAACAAGCCTTGACCAATTTACTGACGATAAATAAGGAGGAGAGAAGAAATGCTAATTTCAATGAATTGGATCGCTGATTTTGTCGATCTTAACGGCGTTGACTTGAACGCTTTAATACAAAAATTCTCTCTTTCCACAGCAGAAGTAGAGAATGAAATTTTCTATAAGGGCTCTGACTTATCAGGCGTTGTAGTAGCAGAAATTAAATCTGTTGAGGAGCATCCAAAGTCTAAAAAGCTTCATCTTTTGAAGGTTGATATTGGTGAAGAAAGCCTTGTTGATGTTGTATGCGGAGCGCCGAATGTTAGAGTTGGTATGAAAACTGCATTTGCAAAGCTTGGCGCGCAAATCGGTGAAATTACAATTGCTCCTCGTGAGCTTGCGGGCTATACATCTCACGGTATGTGCTGCTCTGAAAAGGAGCTTGGTTTAAGTGATGAAAATAGCGGCATTATGGAAATTTTTGAGGATGTTGCTCTTGGCACAGATATAAAGGAAATTTACCAAATTGACGATATAGTTTTTGAGGTTGATAATAAGTCCTTAACAAACCGCCCTGATTTGTGGGGTCATTACGGTATCGCCCGTGAAATTGCAACACTCTGCGGCAGGGAATTGAAGCCGCTTCCAAAGGCAGACTTGTCCGTATATAACAATCTTCCTAAAATTGATTTGAAGATAGAGGACCCGCTTTGCCATAGATATTCTTGCTTGCAATTTGAAAATATAACAAGGCATATAAGCCCTGTTAATATGCGTATCCGTCTTTTCTACTGCGGTATGCGTGCTATTAACTTCTTGGCTGACCTTACAAACTACATTATGCTTGAAATGGGTCAACCAATGCACGCCTTTGACTCCCGTAAGGTTGAAAAGATAAGAATTAAACGCTTTGATAAGCCTTTTACATTCAAAACTCTTGACGGTGTAGAACGTAATATTGACGAAAATACACTTATGATTTGCAACGATAATTCTCCTGTTGCAATTGCAGGTATTATGGGTGGACTTGATTCTGAAATTGTTGGAGATACAAGCTCCTTAACTCTTGAATCTGCTACTTTTGATGCTTCCTCTGTAAGAAAAAGCTCATCCCGTTTGGCTCACCGTACAGATGCCTCACAGCGTTATGAAAAGAGCCTTGACCCTGAGCTTACAGTTGCGGCAATTGAAAGGTTTGTTAAAATCTTGTCAGATTTTGACAGCGGTGTAAGGGTAACATCCTCATTGACAGATGAGTATGCCTATAAGTATGACAAGGTAACTCTTAACTTTGACAAGAGCTTTGTTGACAGATACACAGGTATTGAAATTTCAAACGACACAATAGTTAATACCTTAACTGCCCTTGGCTTTGGCGTAAGGGTGGAAAATGACAGCTTTACAGTTGACGTTCCCTCTTGGAGAGCAACAAAGGACGTTACCTTGAAGGCTGACATTATTGAAGAAATCACCCGTATTTACGGTTATGATAACTTTAATATCAATACAACCGTAGCACCCTTGTTCCCTGTACGCGCATTCCTTGAAAAAACAACTGACGAGCAGGTTAAGGATATCCTTGTTAAATCCTTTGGCTTGCACGAGGTACATTCATATATTTGGGCATATACAGATGAGCAAAAGAAGCTTGGCATTGAAATTGAAAACAATATTAAGCTTTTAAATGCTACAAACCCCAATATTGAAACTATAAGAAAATCCATGGTACCAAACCAGCTTTGCCAGGTTAAGTCCAATACCTCTTACGCTGCTGATTTTGGCGTGTTTGAAATTGCAAGAGTTGTAAACGGCTTAAAGGAAAACGGACTTTGCAAGGAGGAAAAGAAGCTTTGTGTAACTCTTTTCTCAAAGACAAAGGATGTGGCAACTCTTTACTATGACCTTGCAACTATCCTTTCAAGCATAGTTGATGATGTTAAACATCAATCCCTTGAATATAAGAGTGCTGAGACAACGCTTAACTATATCCACCCAAGAAATTATAACGAGATTTTGTGTGGCGGCGTTTCTCTTGGTTACATTGGTATTGTACATCCAACCGTATCAAAGAAGATTGATAAGAAGGCAAGCATTGTATTCTTGGAAATTGATATGGATAAGCTTGTTAGCGTAGAAAACAAGGGTATTCATTATGTTGAAGCACCAAAGTATCCAACAATTGATGTTGACGTTACCTTCGTTAGTGATAAGTACGCACCAATCGCCTCCGCTATTAAGGAAGTAAATTCCCCACTTATCAAAAAGGAAGCGGTAGTTGACACTTACGAGGATGAAAGCGGTAAATCAATCACCGTACGCCTAACCTTTATGCACGAGGAAAGAACTCTTACAAAAGACGAGGTTATGGAAATTGTTGATAAAATAATCGCAATTCTAAAAAACCAAGGCATCGAAATGAAGCAATAACATTAAAGAGGGCGAAGCTTTCGCCCTTTTTCTGTTGAAAAGAACATATAATTGTGATAGAATAAAAGAAATATTTGCAAAGGAGGTAAAACTATGGCTATGCGTGGGAAAAATATGTTTCTTGCCTTTGGCGTGGAGACTATTTTTGATGATGCGGAGTTTGTGATAAGCGACCGTGACAAGGTGGGTATCGTTGGCGTAAACGGTGCAGGTAAGACCACCCTTTTCAAGGTACTTTTGGGGCAGCAGGAGCTTGATAGCGGTTTTATCTCAACGAGCAATTATATCGGCTATTTGCCACAGGAAATTGTGGTGGAGGATGAGAGCCAAACCGTTTGGGACTACCTTCGTGCAGGGCGTCCGATTAAGAAGCTTGAAAATGAGCTTAATGACATTTATGTAAGGCTTGAAACCGCACAAAATGAGGAGCAAGAAAGGCTGTTGCGCCGTATGGGCAAGGTGCAAGAGCTACTTGAATATTACGACTGCTACGATGCTGAGGATATTTTATTTGATTTGATTGATGAAATGGGCATCGACCTTGATTTGCTTGAACGCCCAATGAGTGAGCTTTCGGGCGGACAAAAGTCTAAAATGGCATTTTGCCAGCTCCTTTTTTCCAAATCTGAAATTTTGCTTCTTGACGAGCCCACAAACCACTTAGATGTATTAACCAAGGACTACATAACCAAATACCTTAAAAATTATAACGGAATGGTGCTTATTATCAGCCACGATGTTGAGTTTTTAAACCAAGTCATAAACAAAACAATGCTCATAAATAAAATCACCCACAAAATACAAATGTATGACGGTGACTATACTACATATCAAAAGAAATACGCCGAGGAAATGCGCCTGCGTGAAATGACAATTGTACAGCAGGAAAAGGAAATAAAAACCTTGGAGGAATTTGTCCTTCGTGCAAAGCAGGCGAGCCAAACCAACCACGCCTTGAAGCGTATGGGACAGGAGCGCGCCCTTCGTCTTGAAAAAAAGAGGGCGGAAATGCTAACCCGCTTAAAAACCTACAAGCGAGTTAAAATGGATATCAAGCCAAGGCGAGAGGGGGCAAAAATCCCTCTTGAAGTGGAGAATTTGAAATTCGCCTATCCCGACCAGCCACTCCTTTATAAAGACCTGTCCTTTAAAATAAATGGGGGCGAGAGGTTTTTGGTTGTGGGTGAAAACGGTGTTGGTAAATCTACACTTTTAAAGCTTATAATGAATATTTTACAGCCACAGGGTGGCAAAATTCGATATAATGACAAAACAGACATTGCCTATTACGCACAGGAGCTTGAACAGTTAGACCCTGAAAAAACAATACTCCAAAATGTTGACGGAGATAAATATACAGAGTGGCAACTCCGTGGTGCTTTATCTAACTTTCTTTTCTATGAGGATGATGTAAATAAAAAGGTAAAGGTTTTGTCTCCCGGCGAAAAAGCAAGGGTAGCCCTTTGCAAGGTTCTTTTGGAAAAAGCAAACCTTTTGATACTTGACGAGCCGACAAACCATTTAGACCCGGAAACACAAAAGGTTATAGGCGGCAACTTTAACCTTTTTGAAGGTACGATTATAGTTGTCAGCCACAATCCTTCCTTTGTTGAGCAAATCGGTATTAGCCGTATGCTTATTTTACCCTTTGGCAGAATAGAGGAATATTCTCACGAGCTGCTTGAATATTATTATGAATTAAACACACCTGACGAGGAAAAGTATTGATATGAATTTTATGTTTTTCTTGGAATGTATCCTTTTAGGCATAGGGCTTGCTATGGATGCATTCTCCGTTTCCCTTGCAAACGGACTTAATGAGCAAGGGATGAAAAAGGGAAAAATGCTTGGTATAGCAGGCATATTTGCCTTTTTCCAAGGGCTTATGCCACTTATAGGTTGGGTGTGCGTACACACAATCCTTGAAAAATTCTCCGCTTTTGAAAAATATATACCGTGGATTGCCCTAATTTTACTATTGCTTATAGGCGGCAAAATGCTTCTTGACGGCATTATGCACAAGGAAGGGGATGAGCCGCAAAGGGTCGGCATTATTGCCCTTTTGATACAGGGTGTCGCTACATCAATAGATGCGTTAAGTGTTGGCTTCACTATTGCAGAGCATAATATTTGGCAGGCATTAACGGCGATTTTGATAATTACTGCTTTAACGTTTGGAATTTGCTTGGGTGGTGTTGTTATTGGTAAAACCTTTGGCACTAAACTTTCAACAAAAGCAACAATTTTTGGCGGAATCATTTTAATTGCTATCGGCATTGAGATTTTTATAACGGGGTTAATAGGATGATTAAGAACGTAATTTTTGATTTTGGACAAGTGCTTGTCCGCTTTGAGCCTGAATATATGGTAAGGCAGTATGTGGAAAATGAGAATGATGTTAAGCTTCTTTCGGATGTTGTTTTTGACCGTCTTTACTGGGACAAACTCGATTTAGGTACTATAACAGACAAGGAAACTATTGAGCTGTGTCGTGAAAGATTGCCTAAACGCTTGTGGGATGCGGCAGAAAAAATACACTGGAATTGGATATACAATATTCCCGAAATTGACGGAATGAAGGAGCTTATAAAATATATAAAAGAAAGATACGGGACAGGGGTTTTTGTTCTTTCCAACATTTCTCACTACTTTGCCGACCACAGCCACGAAATTGATATTTTAAACTACGCTGACGGATGTGTATTTTCTGCAAGAATAGGCATAACCAAGCCTGACTACCGCATTTTTGACTATATGTGCAAAAAATATAATCTTGACCCAAAGGAAACCGTTTTTGTTGACGATAACGAAAACAACATAAAATCGTCAATAGAATTTGGTTTGAACGGTTATATTTTTGACGGTGATGCGAAAAAGTTAAAATCATATTTGGAAACGGTTCTTTAATATTGGCGGTTGCTTTTGCATCAAGAGCATTTTATACGCAAGATTAATAATTATTAACAAAAAATATTGACTGTTACATTGCAAATGTGTTAAAATATAGAAAATAGATGTTTAATGGAGCATTTTATGAAGCCAACGAAAAAGCGGAATATCCCATTTTTTAAGAGATAAATTTATTTCTTTACTTTGATTATATCAGAAAAAAGTGCCCCTAACTGCCCCTCTTTTCTTTGAAAAGAAAATATTTGCAAATTTATCGCAACATCGTTATTAGCTTTGCTTGAAGCAACGCTTCAAACTACTATATAGCATACGGTTCAACCATAGGTTCAACCAAAGGTTCAACCTAAGAAAAAAGAAACAAAAAAGAAAAAGCGAAAAAAGAAAAGTAGCAAAAGAAAAAAGAGAAAAAGAAATAAAAAAAGAAATAAAGAAGTATATATCTTTGACGATATATATTAGAAAAGGAGAACAGTATGAAAAAATTATTAACCATTTTGTCCCTTGTGTTATTGCTTACTTGCGTTTTTGCAATTTCGGTAAGCGCAGAAACACCGAGTGACTACATTGAATTCGGCGCAAGATTTGAAGGTAGCGACAGTTACATAACAGTCTATACCCAGAATGCTGAAAGCGACAGCCATCCGAGAATAAACTTTAAGGAATATAAATTTTATTCCGATGTGGATTTTACACAAGAGGTTGACATGACACAGGTAACAGGTCTTGACTTTTCTGTTACCAAGGTTTACGGCTCAAACACACCTGTGAACAGAATGAACCAGCCCGCCTCACCCTTTACTAAGTGTACAGAGGTTAAGTGGTTTACACAAGACAAGGCAATGGATAATGCCGTTCCCACCGGATTATTTAAGGGCTTTACCTCCCTTAACTCCTTTGATTTCGGTAATGCAACATCACTTGGTGACAACGCATTTGAAAACACAGGCTTTGAAAGCATTGTAATACCATCCACTGTTAATAAACTTTATAACAGCGTATTTGCAAAATGTCAAAATCTTGTTTCAGTTAAGTTTGAAGGCAATGTTACATCAATCGGCACATCCGTATTTTCCACCTGCCCTAAATTAGCAAATGTTGATTTGGGCTCGCTTACAACTATTAGCGGCGGTATGTTTTATGATTGTGACGGACTTGTTAGCATTACAATTCCCGATACAGTGCAAACAATAGGCAATGAGGCATTTACATCCTGCGGCAGCCTTGCAACAGTTAAATTCTCCGAGAATTTGACAAGCTTGGGCAGCAGAGCCTTTGAGGGTACTGCTGTTACAACCGTTGCTTTACCGTCAACACTTAAAACAGTAAGCACCAAGGCATTTTACAGCTGTGGAAGCTTGACAAGCGTTACTATCCCTGCCGGCTTTACATTGATAGATGATTATGCATTCCAAAACTGCAAGCAGCTTACAACTGTTACATTTATGGGTAACGCAGGGGAGAATGCGGTAATTGACCAAGCAGCCTTTGAAAACTGTTCAGCATTGGTTGCTTTGGATATTCCATACGGTGTTACAACACTTGGTAACTGCGTTTGCAATAGTTCAGGTATTAAAACTCTTTCCTTCCCAAGCACATTGACTACATTAAACGGCAACAACCATTTCTGCGGTAATTCCTTGGAAAGCGTTACAGGACTTGAAAACACATCAATAACATTGATTCCAAGTTCTATGTTCAGATATCAAAGCAAATGGCAGGTTGAAACCGTAAAATTGCCAAGCACTGTTAAATCCATTGGTCAATACGGCTTTGCTGACTGCGGTGCCGAAAACTTCATTTTAAGCGTTAACCTTGAAACAATCGGTACAGAAGCATTTGTAAACTGTGGCAGAATTAAAGCGGTTTATTTACCAAGCACACTTACAAGCATTACTGCGAATGCGTTTAATAACAGGTATGTAAATAACATCTGTTTCTTTGTAACAAGCAGTGATGAAACTTATCTTAACACAGTTTTGGCAGGTGTTAAAGCGGATGACACTACTGATATTGTAACATTAGAAGCGTATAATTCAAACAAGGATGCTTATGCAAGCGGTAGGCACGTAATATCAGGATATGCCTTGTGTGATGCGTTCTATAACGGAGCACATGAATACAGCGAAGCAATTTCCTATGTAAATTACTACACAGCAGGCAGCAAAATTATAACCTGCAACAAGGAAGGCTGTACATATAATCAAAAATCCACTGTAAGCCCATTGTTTGTTTGTCTTGGTACATCTACTATGGAAAATGATGCTAACAGTATGACAATTGGCTTTGTGGTAAACAAAGAGGCTATTAGCGCATATGAGGAAAATACAGGTAAAGAAGTAACGTACGGTGTGTTTGCAGTGGCACAGGGCGTACTTGGCGAAAGCGATATTTTTGATGAAAACGGAAATAAAGCAAACGGTGTTATAAGCTGGAAGATTTACAACCAAGAGTTAGTAGCCTTTGAGCTTAAAATTATCGGCTTGGAAACAGACGCGCAAAAATCTGCTAAAATAGCAATCGGTGCATATGTAAAGGTAACAAAGGATGAGGTGACTGAATACTCCTATATTCAAGAGTATGAAGCTAACGAGGGAGACAAATACTTCTTTGCATCCTTTAATGACTTGTTTGGCACAAAAGCAGAATAAAAATTAAAAAACGGGCACCCTGTGTCCGTTTTTTTGACATAAAAGTCAAAGCTGATTAAAAAACTCAGCATTGAGGCGTGTGCATAGATACAGTAAAAATTAAAGATTTAAAGCATAACCAAAAGATATGTCTTGACATTTGTACACCCATGTGGTAAAATAAAATTGCAGAAATCAACGAAAAGGGTTGACAAAATGAAGAATTATGTTAAAATCCTAACAGACAGACAGACAGACAGACAGAC
>JAGANX010000036.1 GCA_017623975.1 Clostridia bacterium | reverse complement strand
GTTGCTTGAACTGTTTCAAACTCACCTGTTGGGTTACCGTTTTCATCAACCTTTGGAATTTGCTTGTTAATGTACGCTACGTTGATTGGAGATTGTTCCATAATGTCAGCTGTTTCAATTTGCTCTTTCTTGTAGCTTGGAATTACATATTTCATTATATATTACCTCTCTGTTTGTATTTTTATATCATCATAACACTTTTGTGTTGCTTCTGTCAAGGTTTTTCCACCGTCCAGATAGAACACCTCTCCATTATCTATTACATAAGCACAGAAGGTCAGCCTTACATCTGTTTGTCCTTCACCAATACCTACAATACCAATTTCAAAATAGTCATGAGCTATGAAGCTTTGCTTTGCAATATATGTTTTATTTGTAGCTATCAAATCGCTTTGGCTCTCATCAAGAGGATTATTAACCACAGAAACTACAAGGCCGTATTCAAGTGTATTGCCGGCTTCAACATAAGCCTTATAGGCTGTATCGTTTATACCGTAAACCTGAACCATTGAATACTTTCCGTTTATTGCTTCCTCTGTTGCAGAGTAGCCATAATCTATGAACAGTGCCATTTCAGTTGCTTCATCGGCTGATTTTTCAGCACCGCACTCACACTTATTGGTTTTATATCCCATTTGGAAATAATCTGTATAAGTAATTGAGCCCACAAGAACATAGCTGTGTTCTTTCTTTTCCACTGCTTCACCGTCAACTGAATAAGCTACATAATCACAATACTTACAGGTTGTTACAAGTACCTTGCCAATCGGACAAAGTGCATCATCAATTCCACTGTTTGTGTCGTGAACGACATCGCCAACTGTTGCTGTACCACCCTCATACTCAACATCTGCAACGATACCGCATACGCCATAATTACTTATTGTGCCTGATGTAATCATAATCTTTGTGCAGTTGCTATCGGAAGGTATTTTTGAACCATCTGCAAAGCCCTTGCAGTACAAGGTTGAGCCACCCACAAATGCACCGTCACCCTGAGTAATATTGATACTTGGAGCCAATAACACCGCGGTAGTATTGCTAAATTTAACTGCAAAACTAACTACACCCTCATTACACATAAATAATGTAGGAGCATTACCATCGAAGGCGTAATACGGAAGAGAGAGTGTTACCCCCTGCGCTGCACTTATAAGAATAGGCTGATTGATATTACATTTCCTGAATGTTTGGTCCTCTAAAACCTCAATTGCCTTTGGCCAAATAATTTTTGCGGAACCAATGTTAGAACTGGAAAAACTTTTAGTCTTAAAAGTCTTCATACTGGAAAGGTCAACTACTTTTTCGCCCTCCAAATTGTACCATTGTACTCTTGTTTGTCCTGAGTCGTACTGTGGAGCAAACAGAAATGCAGAACCGTTTACAAACTCACACTTAGACATATCAATGTATATTTCCTTAACAGCGGTGTCGTCGGAAAATACATCGTTACTTATATTTTTTAAGTTTCTTGACTTAATAGTAATTTTTTCAAGCTGCTTACACGCCTGGAATGCGTAAAGTTCAATATGGGTTCTATCCTCACCCTCTACAACAAGCTCTTTCATCGTGCACATTCTAAACATCTGCCCTTTAAGATAAACAGCGGCAGGAATTGTTATCTTCTCAAAATTTGCACCTTGAAAAGCCGCAAAGCCAATGCTTGTACAATTTGAAAAATCAGGCTCAGTTATTTTAACATCCTCACCTGTTTCCAAATATGCCTTAGCATCATAGTAATAGAACTTATTTGCCACAGGGTTGTTACCGTTTGACTGATATGACGGGTTGAATCCCGCTGAACCAATGGTTGTAATTCTTGAAAAATCAATATAAATTTTTTCCAGTGCTCCGTCATATGTGTTGATAATCATAGACGCAGGAATTGCTGTGATATACTCACTTAAAATCTTCAATTCCTTAACGTTTTTATTTCCACTGAATGCATCATTGTCAATTTTTGTAACCTTGTATGTAACGCCCTCATATTCAATGGTGGATGGAATTACTACAATTTCAGTAGTTGCAGTTCTGTTGTCCTTATTAACAGTTGCCACTTGATTTTTAGCATCCAAGGAATAATGAACACCACCTACATCAGCGGCAGAAACAGAAATAGCAAGCAAGCATAAAACAGTAGCAATTGCCAATACAAATAAAATTTTCTTTTTCATTTTTACTCCTTTCATATAATGAATATTTTTTATATTATAGCACTTTTTTCTACTCAAAGTCAACATATACGTAGCATGGCAAATTTTTTTGGCATATTGGACAAAAAAGTCCTTATCTCCCCCGTTTTTGCCAATGGCATTTTAGTCAATTTCACAAGATCAGAGACAAATTATCCTTCGCTATTCCTTAACTTTTTAAAAAAAGTCCACCAAGTGTCGCATATTTAGTCAATTACAAAAAATCTCGGTGGAAATCCACCGAGATTTTTATTGTTAGATTAACCAACTATACCACTGCGCTCAATACCCTGTACAATGTAGTTTTGTACGAAGAGATAAGCCAAGATAAGCGGCAAAGCAATAAGAATTGTTGCTGTACCTGTAATGGCAGATGCATATGCTTCCAAATTTCTTGTGCTTGCTTTCAATGATTCGGGTACGCCCGTTATACTACTCATAAATCTAAGTGTTGTATTCTTATCGTCAAAGAAGCCAACCTCAAAGAAGATAGATGTGTAGAAGTTATCCGTCCACTCCCATGCGAAGGAGAAGATAAATACTGTAATGAGCATAGGTATTGCAAGTGGAATAATGATTGTAAAGAATGTTCTGAATGTGCTTGAACCGTCAACGTAAGCACTCTCTTCAAGCTCGTCGGGAACACCCCTGAAAAACTGCCTTAACAAGAATATGTACAAGCCGTTTTTAAAGCCTAATCCTGTAAATGCGAGGATATACAAGGGTATAAGAGTGTTCGTAAAGCCCGTTTCCATTGCACCGAATGCGCCGAGCATAGCTCCAATTGGGTTACTTGTTTCAAACAATTGGAAGAACATCTTCATTGAGAATCTTAAACTCTCTTGTGGCACCATCATGGTAAACACTACCAAGAAGAATACAATATTGTTACCCCTGAACTTAAATTTAGCCAAACCATATGCGATAAGTGCACATATAACTGTCTGAATTAAAGAAATACTGAGGGATACCAAGAAGGTATTCAAAAATGCTTTAAAATAGTGATTTTCAATAATTATATACTTATACTGTTCCAGTGTTGGATTCTTTGATAAAAGAATTACTGTAACGTCCTTAAAGTCACTTGCGGTCATAAATGAACCGAAAATTTTTGTGATGTAAGGGTACAAAATTACATAAGAAACACCAACAAGTAATACAAGCTTAAATATTAAAAATATTACTTTTTTCAAGAAGAATGTGTTTAAGAATTTAGCCTTTAATCTTTGACCAAGAGGCGCTCTTTCAAAATCAACACGGATTTTGTTTTTGGATTCTCTTTTAACTTTAACTGTATCCATTTCGCCCTCCTTAGTCTCTCTTTTGGTAGAATACTACCGTCTTCATTATTAGCGCAACCAACAAAATGAACAGTAATACTACACCAACATATACCCAAGACATAGCGCTTGAATGTGCGTAAGCTAAGTGGCTATACGTTTTTTCGATATAAATCATTACTCTGTTATCTGCGGCAGTAAATGCGTCAATAACTGTGTAAATTGCATTTACAAGAATCATTGGGCTAATCATTGGAAGTGTTATTTTCCAGAAGGTTTCCCATGCAGAAGCACCCTCAACCTCACATGACTCATAAATAGACGGTGAGATTGATTGTAAGCCTGATAAGAATATAAGCATCTGTACACCCGAACGGCTAACGATGTTAAAAATATCATTAACCAGTCCAACAACGTAGTCAACAAGACCTGTACCAATTTTAATTCCGCCAAGCAGCTGTTCAATATCCATAGCTGAAATAATTCCGCCGCTTTCAGCTGCGCCTGTGTTATCGTCAACTCCGCCCTGTGAGTTTGCAATTGCATTCATAAATGCAGAGTTTGTATCAATTGCGTCGATGATACCTGTTGAAAGAATAACAGGTAAGAAGAAGATAGCTCTGAACGCCGCACGTCCTGTCATCTTTTGATTAAGAATAATTGCCATGAACAAAGCAAATATTACAATCGCAGGAATTTGAAGGAGCAAGTCCTTAATACCGTCAACGATAGTGATTGAGAAATACGGGTCACCGTCTGCTGCGAATAACCATTTATAGTTAGCAAAATTATTCCAAGTAAGGTTCATTCCACCTTGAACAAGCTCAATGTCTGACAAAGAAATGACGATTGAGTTGTAAACGATGGGTGCATAAATAAACAAAATACCGATTACAAACGGGAGCACAAATATCCAGCCTGAAAGTGCTTTCTTTTGTGTTAAGGAAAGCTTAAAGCGTCTTTTCTTTCTTTGAGCCTGCACCTCTTCAAGTGGCTTTGCCTTATATGTACTGTAATCTATTTCAGGAGCCTTTTGTACTGCTTGCGCATCGTCACTAACAGGCTCGGCTGAGGCAGCCTGTGCTGCTGCCCTTGCCTGTGCCTCTTGTGCTTCTCTTTCTAATCTTTCAGCCCTTTGTGCAGCTATTGCTGCTCTAACTGCTGCCTTTTCCTCAGCTTCTTTTCTCTTTTGTTCAGCCAATTCAGCTAAGCGCTTTTCTTCTCTTTCCTTCTCCTTTTGCTCCTGTACCTTAAACGCTTTTTCGCTTGGGGCAACATGAACTACCGAAGATGCGGAAAGCTCGCTTGAATTCGGAGAATCTGTTGTCAAGACAACTTTATGCTTTTTTCTTGTTTTCACATCGCTTGATTCAAAGCGATTTTCTGTAAAACTCATTCATTCTCCTCCTTCTCACTTATTACATTTTTCAAAGCCAAACGCTTTGATTACTCTTGTTTCACCGTTAGGCATATTAACTTCAATTTCATCAGTTGAATAGTTAAGAACAAAGCATATGCCGCCCTCGTACTCAACCATTACAACAAGTGAGCTGTCAACATATGTACCGTCCTCGGTTCTTGTAGCATCAAGGAAGCAGTGGTTTACGATATACTTATTTTGTACATCCTTCATCGCCTCGTTATATACCTTATAGGTTTCTACAATTGTGCTCTTCAAGTTATCGTAGCTTACTGAATAATATTGGTTATATTCAGGCTCGAACTTCAAAAGCTCTACATTCTGCTTAGCAATTGTGAAGTACAAGGATGCGCCGTTTTCAATTGCTTTAAGAAGCGCATACTCAGTGTCACCCTCCATATTGAAGGCATCGCCTGCAAATTCAACGGAACCGTGATATACGATACCAAAGAATGGAACGCTTTCACTCATTTCACTACGACGGCTACTGTCAAGAGATACGGATAAAACCGCATCTGCATATGGCATAGCATATGAGTTACCTGCATCTATGATAAGATTGTACTGTTTATTTCCGCTTTCTCCGTTTAGCAATTTAAGCATTGCTACTACGTTATCCTTTGAAGATTGTCTAAGGTGATAATCGTCATCATCAAAGTCAGAGTTCAAATCTGAGCCGAGACTTCTTACAGACAACCATTTAACATTGTACTTGGACATATCTGCGTAGAACAAATCATACAAATATTCAAATGAAGCACTTGATACCGCAACGCCGCCTGTTCTTTCAAAGGTTTGTGTTGCTGCATAATAGTTTCTCTTTGTTGTATATCTGTTATCAAGAGTTCTTACACCGTGTTCACTGTGGCTGTATTCGCTAAATCTACCGCTCTTATATGAATAGGAAAATTCGATATTTGGTGCAACATCAAATCCGTTTTGCTCAGCGAATGAGAGCAAATCGTTAAATCCCTTTTCACCGCCTAAAACCTCTTGCCATTTAATATAAGTTGGATAGTCAGAAATCAAGCCACCGTTATTAAAGCCCTTTAAGATAAAGGAAATGTTACCTATGACGTCACTTTCAATAAGCTTACCTTCTTCATCAAGAGGAGCATAAAGCTCATTATAAATAGTCTTTATATCCTCAAAGGTTGTCAAAGCCTTGTCAACTGTTACAGGGAAGGTTGCTATCTTTTCCTCAACCTTAACTGAACCAAACGCTTCCAAGAAAAGCTTTACATAGTCTTTATTAATTCTTTCATCTGAAATCTTCTTAATAAGACCTCTTTCTTGCAAGTAGTTACGGTAGCACTCTGCCATACCTACGTAAGTATTTTCGTAGTAGTCTGTAATACCGTATTCCAATGCAACCTCATCATCAGTTAAGAGCATATAATTTACTTGGCACTTACCGTTATAAATACGGTCAGCTGTAATGCCAATCTTCTTAGAAGATGATGTACCGCCGGAGAAGGAATCCGCCAAGTCGTACACGTCTGTCGGTGTAATTTTAAATGTTGAATAGATTGAGTGATATGCGGTACTGTGGTTAGATGTAATAATTGCCATAGCATCGCCATCTTCAATTACTGCAACAAATCCGTTTTTGTCTGTATGATTGGATAAACCAAATACAGGCATTGTCATATTTGCTGCATTTTTAGTTGCTACCTGATAATAAGCATAGTCATTTCCATACATTGTATTTTCAAACTTAACCTGCTTATTGTTGTCTTCATACAAATCCTCAAATCTTACAAGTGCACCGCTACCGTCAGGAATAAATGTATATCCCTTGTCGCAGTATGTTTGACCCGCTTCTGTCTTACTTGCATGAGCAGAATTGAAGTAAGGAAGAACTGAGATTGTATTTACAATATACTTTGTAGTATCGTATTTAAGTGTGCTTGCATCAACTGTTGCAACAAGACCGTTGTTTGTAACCTCATATGTCGCAGTTAACTCGAACTTTGGTCTGTCCTCGGTTGAAAAGTCGTCAATGCCCTTTTCTTCAACCTTAGCGTAATCTGCATCCAAACGGTCAAAATCATAATCAGTATATTTCTTTATGTAATCTTCAACAGGTTGGTTTATAGAACCGGGGTTTTGAATTACATAAATTGGAATTTCCATACAAATCGGATATTCCTTAGCACTTTGTTCAGCATGAGCCTGTGGAATATAGTAGTTAGATTTTGCCCACTCCTCTTGAACGATTTCGGGGAACAAATATTCTTCTGTTCCGTCATCGTTTTTAACCTTTAAGGTGGATAAATCAACGCCTTGTGTTGATTGACCGTATAGTGGTTTATAGTAGTTTTGGATAAGCTGTGTTCTAATTGCACGGTAGTATGTATCTGCCTGCTTTTCAGCCTCGGATATGATATACTCCTCGGTGATAGAACCATTTTCCAACTCAGTCTTATACTCTTCTCTAAGCTCTAATTCCTTATCCGCAGCGATTTTAACCTTACCGCTTTCAAGAAGTGCTTCCATATCCTTCATAGATATTTTATTAGGAACAAGAAGTCTTTGCTCTTGGTTACCAATGATGTAATCAACTCTAATACCGTTACCGTTTTCAAGCTTTGTAATTTTTGCTTGACCAGACATAAAGCAGTCACTGTAACTGTGGAAGGTTTTTGCTTCGCCTGAGGAAATAGTTGTAAAGTTCAAATCAATTTGGGAAAGTGCGTATGGCTTTTCTCTGTTAAGCAAGCCACTTGAACCAATATCGTATGGGTTAGAAAGAACAATTTTGCCTGTTGCAACATTCTTAATACCCATTTCACCGGAGGTTTTATCTACATATAAAAGCATATTTCCATCCGGGCTTGTTCCCATAAGCTCCATTGTAGCAAGCTTTGCTATCTCGTTTTTCCAAGAAATTTTGGAATAGTTTTGAGCCGGCTCTGCTGCAAACAATGTAAGCGCCATTGGAACTATCATAAGCGCGGCAAGGACCAACGCTAATATTCTCTTTTTCATATCTGCGTTACCCCCTTACCTGTAACTCAATTCACTTGTAATAGTTGTTACAAATGATGTCATTTTTCCGATTAATGATGTAAACAACAATACAATAAACATGATAAATACCATACCAACGATTGTTGCAATTATAGTAAGAATGTTCTTACCCATTGAATAGTCATGTGTTACCTGCATACCGATGATAATCAATGCTACCATCCAAATTGCTGCGATAACAACGATGATTGATGTAATTTGTGCTTCTGTTCCTACCAAAACGTTTGTAAGAACTGTGGAAATTACGATAAACAAAGGCATTGGATACAAGCCGTATGAGGTTGCAATAAAGATATCCTTCAAGCTACCTTCACCGTCAAACAATGTGGTGAAGCACCAGTTAGAAATTACAAACAATGCAAACGGAATCAAAACTGATGATATCTGTGCAAATACAGTACTGTAAGTGCCCTGTGGATTATAGTAATAGCCTTGACCTACTGATTGATAATAGAATGCAATTACAGTAAGAGCAATGAAGGTTATGGATGCGCGAATTGAACCGCGTTTTTCATGCTTTAAATCCCAATATCCGTCAAACGGGTGGAAAATCAAGTGCATACCATAGCAGAATTCAGCCAAATATCCTCTCTTTGAGGAATCTGTTGCCGCAACCTTGTTTACCTTGCCCATCCAGCCAATAACCTTTAACAAAAGAACTATCGCTACAATAATGATAGCAATAACAAGCACGAACCATTCTGCCATAATATCCGCACGGATTTCCTTGAATGCCAATGCATAGTTTTCAGTATCGAAGGCATTTTGGAAATACTTCATAGCTTCTTCATACTGTTCAGCACGGTAAAGCGCTTTACCCATAGCAACATAGGCTGTGTCAAAGTTGTTGTTTCTTGCAAGAACCTGGTTCCAAAGTCCTGCCGCTTCATCATACTTTCTTTCGTTCTGCTTTTGAATAGCTTGGCTCAATATTTCAGCATATTGAGTTCTTCTGTAAACTGTAAAGGATCTGTTATTTTCGTCAAGAACGATAATATTAGTTCCCTGATATGTAATAGCTGCTGCTTTTTGGATGTTACCAAATTCCGCACCCTTATCACCAAAAATGTATAAGAGGTTACCGTCACTGTCATAAGTGTAAACCTTTGAACGCTTGTTATCTATAATAGACCAAACGCCGTCAGGTCCGCTTGAAACATCCTTAATTGTTGATACGCCTGTCGGTGCAGTTTCGTTTGCCGCAGTTTTAACAACGTTAAGCTCAACCGCAACCTCACCCGCAGGAGCAAAGAAGCCATTACGCTTCATAATGTCAGTACCGTTAGCATTCAAAAGTCTAACAGGTGAATAGTCACTTGTTTTACTTGTAATGCTGTTAAGCTGATTTGCTTCGTATTCGCTTGAAAAGATGATTGTACCATACACAAATTCACCTGTTGTTGTATCAAGCTCGAGATTTGCGTATGTTGTAGGTGTATTACCCTGCTCAACTGCCGCAGGAGCTATAAGAGCCAAGATAGCCGCAAGACCCTCTACCGCAACCTTTGGAGCACCGATAAAGTTGATAAATTCACCGTGTGATGTCATTACCAAAATACCGTTCTTTGTCATTTCGGGAGCAACGTAAATTCTACCGTATTTATCTACAACGCAGCTTACCGGGTCGTAGCTGTCAACAAGCTCTGATCTTGGTTGACCGATTGTACGCTTAAATTCAAGTGTTTCCTGATCGAATACTACAATACGCTTGTTACCCTTGTCACAAACATAAAGTCCTCTATAATCTCCATCATCAACAACAAAGGTGCTTGTTGGAGTATTGAATGAGTCCTCAACCCCGTCAGAGTTAACGAACTTTTCAATGTAACCGTTGTCCTTGATTTTGTAATATTTATCAAGAACTACAATTCTGTTATTACCTTTATCTGTAATGTAAACGTTACCCTCTTTATCTGCCTCGATATCAGAAGGAGCAGACAAGTCTTTGTCAAGACCCATCGCTGTAAAGTTGTATGCGCCGCTACCGCTTGGTACATATGCATCAGGTGAATCCAAAACGAGACCGTCAATTGAATATGTATATGTAGAATACGGAATAGCTGCAAATGCGCTTATAGGAAGGAGCATCATAAGGGCACATACAAGCACGAAAATTCTTGTTATTTTCTTTTTCATAAGTCCCCCTTAGTCCTTCATACCACTGGAAGCCATTGTTTCAATGATGTTACTCTGTGAAATAATGAATACAAGGATTGGCACAATCATCATAATAACAGTTGCCGCAGCAGAAGCACCTGCACGGGCAATACCGCCTGCTGTAATCTGGCTGATTGCATAGTTAAGTGTCTTCAACTGTTCACTGAATATGTATTGTGATGAGCCTGTATTCCAAAGGCCTTGGAATGAATAAATAATTAGTGTTAACCACGCAGGCTTAACCATTGGCATTGCTATTACCCAGAAGGTCTTAAACTCACTGCATCCGTCAAGACGGGCACTTTCAAGCACGTCATCTGAAATTGATGAGTCCATAAACTGCTTCATAAGGTAAAGTCCCATTGATGATCCCCACGCCGGAATAATAATTGCAAATAGGTTATCCATAAGTCCCAATGTGGAAAGTGTCAAGAAGTTTGCTATTGCTGTTACTGTTGAAGTAAACATAAGTGATCTTTGAATGATCCAGAAGCAACCCTTTCTTCCCGGGAATGGAATTTTTGCGATTGCGTATGCAGCCAAGGATGAGAACAAAAGGTTACCAAATGTACCCATGGCTGTAATAAATACTGTATTGAATATGTATCTTGAAAACGGTACCCATGAATCACTCAAAAGTGTGAACAAGTCACCAAAGTTTTTAGCAGTCGGATGCTGAACATAGAACCTTGGTGGGAATACCCACAGCTCGTCAAGAGGCTTTAAGGATTGAATGATTACATAGTACATAGGCAGGAACATAAACACACCCATTATAATAAGGAAGAATGCTATTCCTGCATCGCCTCCTACCGAACGGTTGAGGACAACTTGATGATTTCTTACTCTCATTTTTTGCATAATTATTGTCCCACCTTCGATAGCATTTTATTTACAAGCGTATTGGCACCTATCATAATTAAGAATAATACAAATGCGATAGCAGATGCATATCCTACCTCCCATCTTTGAGAACCGTAGTCTTCAAGACAGTGCATAATAGTGTGACACGAATAGTTTACTGACGGGAAGCCGCAAAGCGCTGTTACTACGCCGCCAAAGCCGAATGAACCGGTAATAGCCATAACCGCACCGAACATAAGCTGAGGACGCATCATAGGCAATGTGATAAACCAAAGCTCCTGCCATCTGTTCTTAATACCGTCAACGGCTGCCGCCTCAAAGAGGCTCTTATTAATGGTCTGCAAGCCCGCGATAAACGAAAGGAACGCAGTACCAAGTGACATCCACAAGGCTACGACAATACAAAGCGTCATTGCATACCGTTCATCGTGGAACCATAATATCGCACTGTCAATCAAGCCAAGGTCAAGCAAAATACCGTTTACCCAACCGTATGCGTCATCTGAGAACAAGGTTGCCCAAATGAGATATACGGAGCCTGAGATTGATGGTGCATAGAAAATAAGTGTAACAATTGCTCTTATTCTTGGTGAAAGCTCGTTAATAAACCAAGCAACCAAGAAAGAAAGGATATATGATACAGGGCCTGTAATCATAGCGAACACAAGAGTATTCTTACAAGCGAGAAGGAATATATCATCCTCAAAGAATAGTCTTGTATAGTTGGTAATACCTATAAAGATATCCCAGTCAAATTCAAGCATGTTAAAGTTTGTAAAGCTAAGTACAAGTGATAAAACAACAGGGAAAACGGTGAACAAAATGAATACGAACATAAACGGCGCAATCATTAAGTACGCTATCTTGTTTCTCTTCATTTCGTGCCAAGTCCATTGACGCCAAGTCATATCCTTACGCGCAACAACCTTTTTCTTTTCTGTTTTCTTAGCGTTGCCGGTAGCTTCTTCCCCTACACTAACCTCTGATACTGTGTCAGAGGCTTGTGCAGAGCTATCATCTACCTTTGCATTTTCATTAGCAACACTATTAACTTGTAAAGTTTCTTGTTCTTCAACTGCTTCTACATCGTTTAATTCTTTACGATTTTCCATTTACAGTTTCTCTCCTTTAATAGTATTATAATGAAAATTATTTATTAGCTTTCTTTTCTTTTTCGAGTCTTTCCAACTCTTTTTTCAAATCTTCCTGATACTGTTCAAATGTGTACATATCAAATTCTTCACGTTTTCTTGTAATTTCTTTATTGATTGTAGGTACGTAGCTGAGAAGTGCGTCCGCAGGGTCCTTACCGTCGTTATACGCCGCCAAAAATGCAAAGTTGACATAACGTGCAAGATAGTAGCTACCCGGGTGGTTAGGAACAGCGCTTAACATATCAAACTGTTCGTTAATATTTTCCCATTCCTCAGATGTCCAAGGAAGCTCTTGAAGTGCAAGTCTGTTTGCAGTTGCAGGTCTTGATGCGATACCAACGATTGACACGATTTCATCAGAATAGTCAACCTGGAAGTCATCACTTACATACCACTTCATAAATTCCCATGAGCTTTCAAAGTTATCACAGCCTCTAAGCATTACACAACCTGTTACGGTTGCCATTGATGTGTTGTTTATAACCTTGTTGCCTGCTTCATCATATACATTGTTTCCGTTTTCATCCAAAACCTCATAGCCCGGAAGTGGAACAAAGCCCCAAAGACCCGAAAGCTCTGATGCGAAGATTGCAAGCTGGTTACATGTTGTATATGCAGAAATACCGATTGGCATTTCACCTGTTCTAAAACGGTTAGCAAAATCAAATTGATACGGCAATGAATACTGTGTATAAAGGTTACAAAGCTTTGTAAACGCGTCAAGAACGCCACGGTTGCCAAAGTTTATTTGCATACCCGGAATAGTACCCTTACCGCCAACAGCCTCGTGAGTTGTATATGCTTCGTTACCGCTTTGATAAATAAATGTATAAATATCGTTTGCAATACCTATCTCCATGTTATTATATTGAAGAACCGGGAGAATGGACAAAAGGTCGTCCCAAGTTTTAATGTCGTCAATACTATAACCGAGGGATGCCAAAACGTCCTTACGGTAGAACATCATTGAGAAGGAAAGTGAATCAGGTAAGCCATATATGATTTCGTCGGTCTTACCGGTTTCCTTGTTGTAGTTGTAAAGTGTCAAAGGAACTATTGCCGCTGACGGGAAGTCCTTCATTACCTCTTGTCTTTCAGCATTGTCCTCCATAAACTGATTGAGTGGAATAACAGCATTACGCAGCGCGTAGTCAATAATCATTGTACTGCTTTCCATAAGTGATACGTCAGGTCCAACACCCGCCAAAACAGATGGGAGCAACGTACCGCCCGATACCAGCTTTAAATCAACCTTTATTCGTTCCTCAGGAGAATTTCCACTCTGTGGAGTAAATTTATTATCTACAAGATTTCTTATGATTTGCGCTTGGTCACGGCCTGTAACAACCCAAACCTGAATACGGTTTTCAACAGCTACACCGTCATCAGTTGTGCTAATTGCACTGTAATCTGTTACAAAGCTTGCAAAGAACAATCTAATTTCAAACCAAAGTGATACAAAGAAGTTCGCTTCACCTCTTGGTAACGCTTCGTTTGCACTTTGAAGTGTATAAGCATCAACCTGCAACGGCTGTGATTTTACACTGTTTATCCAAGTACCCAAGGAACCAATGTGTGATTTGAGTGTTGCCAAGTTGCCGGCAATTTCACTTTCATCACGAGCCATTTTTTCAAGCAATAGGTAAACCTGCTCAATTGTTGAGGTTTTTTCACTCTTACCGCCTGTTTGCTTAACGAGCTTTTCATAAACACCTTTGAGTCTGATAGATTCAAGCATCATTGTGTTAAGAACGTCAGGCATTACTCTTGCAAAGCCGTAGTTACGGTTTGAGTCAGGTGTTGAGCCTGTGAGCTTCAAAATTTCAAGGTAAGATGCGTTAATGTTTGCAAGGGATGCACTAACCTCATTTGCAATCTCAGTCATATCGCCCAAGCAAACTTCAAGTCTAATAGTAACATCCTTGCCTGCTTCAAAGTAGAACTGCAACGGTGTTGTTTGAATCTTACCGTTTTCATCCTCATATGTTTTATTCAAGAAGGTAGATGTCCACTTATCTGCATACGGGAAGCGGCAGTTATTTGCTTCCTCAAACAAAACCTCTCCGTTAATATATACACGCCTTGAAACGTACATACCTGAAAGGAGCGCCTGCTTGTATCTAACTGCGATTGTATAGAAGCCGCTTTCCTTAATATCCTCACCGCTTATTGTGTATTCCATCCACTCACCGACATTCTGCCACTTTTCTTTACCGGCAGTATTGAGCTTTGTGTACATCGATGACTGCTTACCGTCACCTGTAACGCCCATTGTGATAGGTGAAGTTCTATCGTTTACAGGATACATTGTAACAGCGGAAACGTAATCGGGAGTTTCTGCTTGGAAGGTATGTGTTGCGTTAGAGGAAACGGAATTGTTCGCAGGTGTTTTGCCTGTTTCCTTTTCGATTTTAGCAAGATATTCTTCATATGTATCAAGCTCTTGTGCCGGGCAAAGAGTTATAGATTGAATTCTAACAGGCTCTCTTTGGCTCTCGAAGGAAATAGTATTTTCGCCCGCTTGGAAATAAAATTCAAAGGGAGCTGCATAAAAGCCGTTTGCATCGGTAATATAATATGTAATCCATTTTGGACTTTGAAGTACGTTTGGACGAATATCATTACCAAGCTCACCGTTACCAAGATCCTCTTGCTTAAAGATCGGTTTTCCGTCTTTATCATAAATGTAGTCGTACTGCCATACCTTTGTAAGTACAACAGAACGAGCCTCAGAGAACGGTACAGCACCGTTCAAATAGAAAATACGTTCAATAGAGTTGGACTTGTCCCCCTCTTGGCAATAAACAATCTTAATTGTGTATTTGCCTTCCTTTGGTACATTTACGGTAAAGTTGACAGTTCCTCTGTCCGGCACCAAAACGCCCTCACCCTTTACACCGTCAATGTACTTTTCGGTCACAGGAATTGTGCTTTCTTCCCCGTTAACCACGTACTTGTTGTTTTCAATGGCAACATCAATCTCTTTGTCACCCTTACCAACATGCTCGTACTTGGCTTGATATTCGGCATAGGATATCATATCTAAGATATCGCTAACGTCCGAAATCGAGGGCGAAGAGGAAGCACCCTCCCCAGCCGTATTACCGGCAGCGCTTGCAGACAGGGTAAATGGCAAAATTGTCAATACCGCCAAAAGCATCGCCAGCAATCTTTTCGCCTTTGTTTTCATAAGAAATCCTCCATTTTCAATTTGTGATGCCTCGGAAGCGATCGAGGCAAAACAATTATATATATTTACGGGTATATTTTAGCATAATTATATAGTAAAGTCAAGTTGATTTTTTGCACAATTTGCACAATCAAATTTCCAAGACATGCTTTTCTTGCTTTTTTCACCCTTTTCTATGACTCAATTTTTCCACCAAATGATTCTTTTTTTCTTTTTCTTCTCCAAGCATTCAATGTTTTCAAGGTGTCACAAACATTTTAATGTTTTTGGGGAAATTCTACATATTGTGCAAATTGCACAAAAATCACGCATAATTTTTGTCATTAGTTACAGGCGTTTTTGTGCCTGTTTTTTTAAAAAATTCTTGACATACCAAAAAAGTTTGTTTATAATTAAAATAGAAAATCCTAGGAGGGCAAACAATGTATTATTTAGGTATTGATTTAGGCGGCACAAATATTGCCGCAGGTATTGTAAACGACAAATACGAAATCGTTAAGAAAAAAAGCACACCGACTCTTGCTAACAGAGACGGTAAGCTTATCATAAAGGATATGGCGGAGCTTTGCCGTTCTCTCATCGCGGATTGCGGCTTAACAATTGATGATATTGAATATGCCGGCATCGCTACTCCCGGCACTGCAAACTCTGAAACCGGTGTTGTAGAATATGCTAACAACTTACCCTTTAAAAAGTTCCCAATTGCAGACTTATTAAAGGAATATCTTGGCGTTAAAAAGGTACTTATTGAAAACGATGCAAATGCTGCCGCAAAGGCAGAATCTATTGCAGGTGCGGCTAAGGACGCTAAGTACTCTGTTATGATTACTCTGGGCACAGGTCTTGGCGGCGGTATTGTTCTTGACGGTAAGGTTTATTCCGGCTTCAACCATGCGGGCGCTGAGCTTGGTCACATTGTTATTGCAAAGGACGGCAAGCAATGTACTTGCGGAAGACGCGGATGCTGGGAAACATACAGCTCTGCAACCGGTCTTGCTAATATGACAAGAGAGCATCTTATTAAAGCAAGAGAAGAAGGCAGAAAGACTATTATTGAAGATATGATTGGCGGCAACCTTGATAACTGTAACGCAAGAGTTTCCTTTGCTGCTATGAAGCAAGGTGATGCAGTTGGTAAGGAAATAGTTGACGAATATATTTCATACCTTGCAAGCGGTATTGCCACTATTATTAACATTTTCCAACCAAACGTTCTTTCAATAGGCGGCGGTGTATGTGGCGAAAAGGATTATCTTTTGAAGCCTTTGATTGATCAAGTTTTTGATCAAACCTACACAAAAACCGGCGTAACACCACGAACGGAAATCAAAATTGCTGAGCTTGGTAACGACGCCGGCATTGTTGGTGCGGCAGTGCTTGGACTTTAATTCAAAAAACAAAACCGTGGCATTTTCCACGGTTTTATTTTTCAATGTACATCATTTGAAAGGAGGCAGCTATGGATTTTAATACTCCTGTCAAGGAGTTGTACGGAGTTGGTGAGAAAATTGAAAAATATCTACACTCCGGCGGACTTTTTTCTGTAAAAGACCTAATTTATCATTTTCCGCGAGCATACCAAAACCGCGGTGATATACGAGAAATTAATGATATAACTGCATATAACGAGTTTCACTCTTACATTTTAACCATTGCCTCCGAGCCAAAGGTAGCAATGGTAAGACGCGGAATGAATATTATGAAATTTCGCGCATTTGACGGAACGGGCACTGTTCACATAACCTACTTCAATCAAAATTACTTAAAAGACGTTTTCAATGTCGGTGCTACATTTAGGTTTTGGGGCAAAATTACCCAAGAAAAACGCACCCTGTGTATGACTTCGCCAGCATACGAGCCTATATTACCCACAAAAGCGTTAGCGCCGCTTGTACCGGTTTACCCTCTTTTCTCCGGCTTAAACCAAAAGTTCTTAGCGAAGCTGATTTCGGAGGCAATTAATAACTTACCCTCTTTTTTAGTAGATTATTTACCAAGTGAGATCCGATTGAAAAATAATCTGTGCACATTAGGATATGCCTTGAAAAATATACATTTACCCGATAGTGAGCAGGCACTTTCCACGTCAATAAGGCGCTTAACCTTTGATGAGCTTTTTATATTCGCACTTTCCATTTCAAAAATGAAAAAGGCGCAAAAGGAAGAAGCTGCTCCTATAATTTACGACACTGATATTTCCCCTCTTTTAAAGCTTTTAAGCTACACTCCAACAGGTGCGCAGTTAAAAGCTATTGAAGAAATTAGCCTTGACCTGTGTCCAAAAAACGCAAAGGGTCAGTGCGTTCCAATGAACAGAATTGTAGTTGGCGATGTTGGTAGCGGTAAAACGCTTTGTGCCTGTGCCGCCGCTTATATGGTTTGCAAAAACGGTTTTCAATGTGCCTTAATGGCACCAACAGAGATTTTAGCACATCAGCATTACGATTCTCTGCTTCCTTTTTTCAAGGAGCTTAACATTACCTGTGAGCTTCTAACCGGTTCCACCCCTGCAAAAGCAAAAAAAGAGATACTGGGTCGGCTAAAATCAGGTGAAACAAAGCTAATCATTGGCACCCACGCGCTTATTCAAAGCTCCGTTGAATTTGATAGCTTAGCCCTTGCTATTACAGACGAGCAGCACCGCTTTGGCGCTAAGCAAAGGGCAATCCTTTCTAAAAAAGGGCTGTGCGCCCACACCCTTGTTATGAGTGCAACACCAATTCCGAGGACATTATCTTTTATGATATACGGCGACCTTGACATTTCATTAATTAACGAAATGCCGCCCGGAAGAAAAAAAGTATCCACCTATGTTGTTGACGAAAGCTATCGTGAAAGGTTGAATGCTTTTATAAAAAAGCAGGTGGAAAGCGGTCATCAAGTATATATTGTGTGCCCAAGTGTTGAGGAAAAGCGCGACGATATGGACAACACAGTGGACTACGACCCATTCTCCTTAGCGCTTGAAGATAACCAACCGCCTTTAAAGGCAGCCGTTGAATATGCGCAAAGCTTGCAAAATGACATCTTTCCTGATTTGAATATAGCATTTATCCACGGAAAATTGAAGCCAAAAGAAAAGGATGCTATTATGATGAGCTTTGCAAACGGAGAAATCGACGTGCTTGTTTCTACCACGGTTATTGAGGTCGGTGTAAACGTTCCAAATTCAACACTTATGATAGTTGAAAACGCTGAACGGTTTGGGCTTTCTCAGCTACATCAGTTGCGTGGGCGTGTTGGCAGAGGCTCCTCCCAATCTTACTGTGTTCTTGTATCAGACAGCAAAAGCGAAAAGGCAATTGAGCGCTTGAATATTATGAAAACAGTTTATGACGGTTACTCAATTGCAGAACGAGACTTGCAAATGCGCGGTCCCGGGGACTTTTTTGCCAGCGGTACATCTATCCGTCAATCAGGCGACACAGGTCTTGGAATTTCCAAAAGCTGCCAAGACACCGAGCTTGTTTTTTCCGCTTTTGAAAGTGCTAAAAATTTACTTAGTCTTGACCCGAATTTACAGGACGAAAAGAATAAAGCGCTAAAACATGAGCTGTCGAATTTTTTAAATGAAAAGACAAGCACTATTAACTAACACAAAAAGCAGATGCTACAAGGAAGCATCTGTATCGTAAAATTGTATATCTAAATAGTTCCTATGAACCTAAATACTATTCGTATTTGTCGAACCTCTTCGCCATCAATGATTTGCTTGTGAAAGACTTCTATTCTCTCAATTAGTTGGTCAACCATTTGTGAAGTAAGCTCCGTAAAATTCGCAAATTGCTCAAGCTTCGATTTGAATAATTGCATATTCTCCTCGGTATTGGCATAGGACTTCAAATCCACTTGAATTTTAGAAATGTCCTTTTCAAGCTCTTCTTGCTCTCTTTGGTAATCCTGCAATAAAGACTTGTAATTCCTTGCATCAAGTATTTTCTTTGAATAGTCCTCATAGATTTTGCGTATCAGCCTTTGTATTTCGCTTTGTCGTGATTGCTTTTCTCTTAGCCTTTCCTTTAAACGTATCTCTTGCGTGTTAGTGCTTAGCCTATTTTGAATAAGTCCAAGGCATTGCTCATCACCGTTTAAAAACGAAATCACTTTCCTTAATTCTAATTCAACAAGCTCCTTTATGACCTCAATATTTACATAATTACCCTTGGTACATTTATCGGGATAGTGATAATATTTCGTACATCTGTAAAGCTGTTGCTCCCCATCCTTTTTAGTTACCTTGTTAATTATGTGCATTTTGTTTCCACAATCTCCACAATGGATAACTCTCTTAAAGATATTATCGTATTCGTGTACCTGTGGCTTATACCGTGAGTTCATAAGT
>JAGANX010000035.1 GCA_017623975.1 Clostridia bacterium | reverse complement strand
TTTATCGGTTGGAAGTCACCGTCTATTATGCGTTACAGACGGGTTCAATTAGGGTTGGCAGTGGCTAAATGCACCCTAACTTGGGGTGCATATTTTTGTGAGCCGAGGAATAAATCCGTAGTTATACTAAGGAATAGAAATTGCGAAGCAAGACGGATGAAGATGGCAATAATCTCTCCTTCAGCTTTCGCAAACGAAAACAGCTCCCTCGTCAGAGGGAGCCGAATATAGTTGTCAGCTTGCAGGGGCATAATTATTGTTGCTTTGTTGGGAAATCGCTAAATGTGGGAAGGGGAATTTCGATATTTTCGTATTCAAATGTGTAGAAGTTCACGCCCTCCTCGTTCCATTGGTTAAAGGAGCATTTAATGGGTAAATTATTAGCAACCTCTAAGGTTACGGTAGTATGGTTGTCAGGCTTTGAACAGTCTATGGTGTATATAGTGATTCCGTCAACGGTTTCTGCGGTGCATTTGATAGACGAGCTGTCAAAATTACTAAACGCATAGTCAAACCACTCAAAGGCAGTTAGGCATTGGTTTTTAACATCGTCTATGGCTCCGTTAAAGACGTGCTTGGAGAGGAGGTTTTTATATGCTTCATCCTTAACATAAGAATCACTGCTGGCGCCTGTTTTTTTAACTAATTTGTAGTAATTTCCGGATGAAGGTGCATACCATTCTTCATAAACGGTTCCATAAGCATCGCTTTTGATATATGCGGATTTAGAATTACTGTCATTTATTACAGTATATTGTTCTGTGTAATATGATTTACCAAGGGGCTCGTAATAGATAGCTTGAACTCTTTTTTTAGCTGCTAACCTTGTTTTTTGAGTTTCAACTATTATTTTAAAATCGCTAAGGCTAATGCTGTTATCATTATTATTGGCACTGCCATTGCCATTGTTATTTCCTGTGGTATCGTTATTATTTCCTTGGCTACTTTCTTCTGTGTTACTGCTGTTATCGCTTCCGTTTTCATTGTTTCCGCAAGAAAAAAGGGCGAAAACCAAAAGGATAGACAAGGTTAGCAAAAATAATGTTAGTGATTTCTTTTTCATTTGTTTTTCTCCTTTAAATAAAAAATAAAATAAAAAGTGCGCCAACCGAGGTTGAACGCACCGAAAAACGTAGAACCCCAATTGTCGCCAAACAAACTCTGAGCAATATGGGTTACATACTATAATCAGACAGAGGAACTACATTTTTACCAAATGTAATAAAAAGCCTAATTATAGTATAGGTAAAAAAGGGTATAGTTATCCCATTAAAATACACCCAAAAATTGCATATTAAGTTTGTTTGGCAATTTTTATTATAGCACAGTTTACTTAATTTGTAAATAGGTGTAGAAAAATCAAAGAAAAAACTCTGTATTCGCAAATTGAATACAGAGCTTTTAAATTATTCAGCTGTTGTTTCGCTTGTAGCTTCTTCTGCGGTAGCTGTTTCAGCAGCAGGTAATTCTTTTGCAGGTGCCTCTGCCTTTTGCTGTGGCTTTGCAATGGTAAATTTGATAGGACATTCGGTTTTTTCCAAAACGTAGCCTACCAAGAAAGCGCCAAAGCCGAAGATTGCCAAGCCATTAAATACATAATAACCGCCCATTTGGATGGCTAAGAAAAACATAACAAGTCCGCCGATTGCAATCAAAGCAGCGCCGCAAAGCTTGATAAAGTAAGTTGCTATTTTCATAATTCTCTCCTTAATTAAATATTTTATTCTATACAGAATTGTGCATATTGTATCATACTATATTTGTAAATAGAATATGTATTCTCATAAATTAACAAATTGTTAATAATTTGTCGAATTTTGGGTTATTCCCAATCGTAGAAGGTAAAGGTTTCCGTTTTTGAAATTAAGCCGTCACTTGTATCCTGACTGCTAACAATGGTGATTCTTTCAAGAACGTTGTTTTCAAAGGCAACCATTACAGCAATATTTACATAGCTGTCGGTGGTGAAAACATAGCAGTATTCAGTACCGTCAAAGGAGTAGTTGCTATAATTAAGCATTTGTGAGCTATCGCTAACTAACCAAAGAATACTTTGCTCCAAGGCGATGTTAGGTAAATCCACAGGGTTAAATGGAGCATAGAAGGAGGACTGTATGTTGTTTGCGCTCTCGTATGTGTATTTGTTGTTGTGATAAGAGTAGGTGTATGTGTTTTTAGTAGGTGAGCCACCGTTGACGTTAGTTAAGCTTTCGTAATCGAAGGAATAGTAAGAGTAGGTGTCAAGCTCCATAATACCCTGCCATACACTCTCTGTTACCTTGTATGGGTTGGTGCTTGGGGCTGGGTCGCTTGGATATCCGCCACTGTTGCTGCCAAAATAACTGCTATTACCATTATAACTGTTATTTGCGCTGCTACTGTATGTGGAGCTGTTTTTGCTGTTGCTTACTACACTCGGTGATTCTTCCGTTCCACCGTTTGAATTTTCTGAAAATTCAAATGATGTAAATGTAAAGGTTTCAAACGTGGTGCTTGTTCCTTTCATCAAGTCTGTATCAACGGATACAACACAGTCAACAGAAATGATTACAAGCTCGTTATCTTCAAATTTAACGGTAACGGTAAAGTCAAAGATAGAATCGAATTCATCCATTTCTACCTTGTCGCTGTAAACATATGATTTATCCTTTGTGTCGTATTCAAATTTGTCATAGTCAAACTCAAAGTCACACATTGAAACAAGAGATGCCATTGATGTATTGAAAGGAAGGTCAAGAACCTGTGATGGGCGATGCTCACCGCGGTTATCGGTTCCG
>JAGANX010000034.1 GCA_017623975.1 Clostridia bacterium | reverse complement strand
CGCGCGCCGCTTTTGGAAGCCTCTCTTCGCTGCGCTCCGTTCGGCTTCCAAAAGCATAAAGATTGAGCATAAAATGTGTATACAATCCTCTTGCACAACTGTTTACAATCTTGCTCTTGACAGAGGGCGCCATCCCCTACGAGGCAAAATTCAGTTGTTAGCCATACTGTATCTACATTAAAAAGGTTTGTTAATAAAGAAATCGGAGAAAATATTTTTCAGCGCTCGTTTTATGACCGTATAATTCGCAACCGTGACGAGTATATGGAAATTTGCAATTATATTTATCTAAACCCACAAGCTTGGCAACAAGACGAGCTTTATAACTAAAAAAGACTAACGGAAAGAGCTGTATCTTTAAGGACAGTTTTAGGTTTAACAGATATATTATCTACCGAAAGGAAGAGGACAGAGAATGTTTTTTCACACTCTCTGTCCTCTTTTCTTGACAAGCACTGCATTTGTAGACACAAATGCAGATAGTGAAATATTTTGCTTCGCAAAATGTGAAATAATATTCTGTCGAACATTGTGAAATATCTCGCTCTGCTCGATGTGAAATGAAATAAATCCCCTCACGCCCGCAGGCATTTCACTCGCTGAAAGCGAATTTCACGCACGAAGTGCATTTCACAAATCCCATAAGGGATTTATTTCGTTGCGTAGTGTCCTTAAGGACACTACGCTAACCGTTAGTCTTTTCTTTTTAGTTTATATAGTTTAGCGCCTTGGGAATTACGGAAATATCAACGGTATTTTCGTCAAAAATTTCACCATCTGCGCAGACAACTTTGCAACCTTCGATTTTAATGGCGGTACATCTTTTGTATATAACTATGTCTTGGGCTTTTTCCTTAACGTTGCCATATTCGTCAAGCAAGGTTCCCTTTTTATAGTCACCAACAAAGCCGAGGAATGTTTTGCGGGAAACGTTTTTTACAATCATTACATCTAAAACACCGTCAGCAACATCTGCCAAGGGGGCAACCTTAAAGCCACCGCCGTACCACTTTGCATTGGCAACAGCGCAAAGAAGGAACTTGCCTTCAAGCACCTCTTGATTTTTGTTTTCGTAAGTCATGGTTATTCTTAAATCAAGGGGCTTTTTCTTAATAAGCTCTCCAACAACGCCGTAAATGTATGCCATTTTGCCTGTTATTAAGGGCTTTTTCTTTAATTTAGAGGCTCTTTGCACCACATTACAGTCAAAGCCCATATTGATTACATTAACTGCGTATTTGTCATTAAACTTCATAACGTCAATACACATATCCCCATGGATATCTTCAAAGCTCCTAACAAAATCGTTGCCACTGCCTGCGGGAACGATTTTTAAGGAGGCGGTATCGTTATAACCGCTTTCCATTAAGGCATTGACAGCCCTGAATATAGTACCGTCACCGCCATAAACCGTAAAGCAGGTATTTGGCTCCTCCTTACAGGTTTGCTTTATAAAGTCAGAGGATGCCTCAACAGACTCCGAAACATAAATATACTCATCAGTTTTTATAGTCTTTTTCAGCTTATTTGATGCGCCCTTGCCTGCCTGTGGGTTCACAATATGAACCATTTTTTTGTTTTTAATAACAGTGCTATCCATAAAAAGCCTCTTATTCTTTTATTTTACAAGCCACTCAATCAAATCAGTTTCTTCAAAGGCTCTGTCCCAGCAGTTGTGGGACAAATCGTCATAAACGGTAAACTCCACATTTCCGCCCTGTACCTTAATTGAATTTACCATAGCCTCGCTTTGACAAATCGGCACAACGTCATCACGCCTACCGTGGTAAACACGGATAGGCATTTTAAGACTCCAAGCGCGCCAATTCATTCCTCCGCCGCAAAGGGGCGCAATCTTATAGAAACGGTCCGAATAGGTCATTGCCATTTCCCAAGTACCAAAGCCACCCATACTGATACCGCACAGGGAAACGCGCTTTTTGTCAATTTGGTTTTCTCCAATTATCTTGTCAATTAAGGAAATAAGCTCCTTTTTGTAGTCAATCCAGGTTGTGTTATGTGGGCATTGTGGGGACAAGGTATATGCTCTGACACCCTTGTGGCAAGGGTTAGCCATAAATAGCTTTGGCACGCAGTAAATGCCAACCTTGTTTATATCGTCTCCACGCTCACCTGCACCGTGTAAAAACACAATTAAGGGGAGTTTTTCCCCTGCTTTTACATCATCCGGGGCGGTTAAAATATAATTTAACTCTGTTGTTGCAACAGTTGTTTTTTCAGTTTTCTTAAATGCTACCATAATTTGCTCCAAATTCAATAAGCGTCACAGTGACTTTTATTGTGCAGATTTTATGGCGTCCTTATGACCAAGCCACACAACATAGTTAGACATATCAACGCCAACCTGATAATTCTCCTTATCCCATTCAAGTAAATACGAAGCATCTACCGCTTCAAGATAGTCTTCAAGGCTCATGCCAAATTCATTTGCTTCTTTGGCAAAATTCTCAAGTGTCGCTTCCACTCCTTCGTTATACATTTCCAACCGTTCTTGGAGTTCTTCGTACATATCCATAGCAGTGACTTCATCATAACAGTAATATATTGTGATATTTTTGTTTTCTTCTCCCAAAACACCTGACAGCATCATAGCATTGTCAACTTCTGATGTCATTACAGTATATCCGTCATCCCGCAAATTGCTCTCTGCAGTGTCTATATCCGAATTTGGGCGCGCTCCGTCGTCTTCTTTATTATTATCGATTTCATACTCTTCTTCACCGAGAACAACGTCAATCATATATTCGGAAGATGCAATAATGAAAAGTCCGTTTTCCGCTGTATAGTAAGTATCATCTTCTTCGTTATATATATCCAACCATTCAGCAAGGCTTTCGGCATCCTTTTCATCTCCGCACTCAAAAACCATAACAGCCCAAAAGTTACTATCACCTATGTAGTTGCAAAGCAAAGCATTTTTAAGCTCGCCGTCAAAATCATCAAGAATGTCACCGCCAAAAGATGATTCAAGTGCGCTTTTCGCTTCGTCTTCACCTTCAAATGTGTTTAACATAACACCTGATTCTTCACTTTCGATATCCTCAAACATTTCCAAAACATCATCAAAGGTTATTTCATCCTTCTTTTCGTCATCCTTGTCATTTTTGCTACTACTGCTCTTTCTGTCATCATCGTCATCATCGTCATCGTTGTCACCACAGGAAACCAAGCTAAATGCGAGCAACGCTAACATAAGAGCAAGCAAAAGACATAAAATTCTCTTTTTCATTTTCTCTCTCCTCAAAAATACAATTTATGCTAATAGCACAACACAATTTTACCACACAAAAATTGTTTTGTCAACAAAAATAGGACTGCTATTAAAGGCAGTCCTATCTAATATATTATTATTTAATGATTTCGCCGTAAACAAGACCGAATGCTGCGGATGCATTAGATTCATCTGTGTCAATGTGCATAGCGGCACTGAAATTAGGGTTAACTCTTACAACAACATCGTCAAAAATTGTTGTTCTACCCTCGGATGTAACCTTAACCTTAACGATTTCCTTATCGTTAACGCCTGCCTCAGCTGCCTCAGCAGGAGTAAAGTGAATATGTCTTTTTGCAACGATAACACCGTTTGCAATTTCAACCTCACCATTTGGGCCAACAAGCTTACAGCCCGGTGTACCTGCAATATCACCGCTTTCTCTAACAGGTGCGGAAATACCAAGTGTACGAGCATCTGTAAAGGAAACCTCAACCTGGGAAGCAGGTCTTACAGGGCCAAGGATACCAACCCTTTCAATAGCCTTTTTAGGGCCAACAACTGTAACTCTTTCCTCACAAGCGTACTGACCCGGTTGTGACAAGTCCTTTTTATTTGTAAGCTCATAGCCCTTACCAAAAAGAACATCTAAATCAGCTCTTGAAAGATGTACGTGACGCGCACTTGTTTCAACTAAAACCTTATTATTCATTATGTATTTCTCCTTTTATATTATTTTCGTATATATATTAGCACATTTTTTCCTCTTTGTAAAGAAATAACAGAATTTTTTTGTAGAAAAAGCTAAAAATATTTGTATGATAGCATTTGTTTCAAAAATCGCAAAAAGCTACGGGCGTGACAGCATACGCACACATTCTTCAAGCGCCGCCTTCTACATTGTTGTAAGCGCCTTGCCCTTGATTGCTATTTTAATTTTCACCTTAACCTTTCTTTCCCCCGATTTGGTTACTGAATTTGAAAGCCTTATTAAAGCCTTTTTACCAAAGGAGTTTTATAAAGAGGTTTATAGCATTATTGCAGGCATTAAGGAAAGGCGCTTGCCCTTTTTAGTCCCTTTTAGTATTGTTACTGCCCTGTGGGGCTCAACCAAAGGAATTGAAGCTCTTTGCCACGGTGTTGAGGCAGTTTACAAAACTAACCACAAAACAGGCATAATTGCAAAATGGCTAAAAACCGCATGGCGCACGCTATTATTTTATTTGGCTATTTTTGGCACCCTTTTTATCTTTGCAATTGGCAAATTCTTTTCAAGCAGCAGTATTTTTATAACTGTTATAGTCAAGCTCCGTGTTATTATCTTTGCCGCCCTGTTATCCGTATTTTTTACGCTTTTTTATTCAAGACTTGGTAACACTTCCTTTAAAAATCACATTTTGGGCGGTATATTATCAACCCTTGGTTGGATGGCTTTTACCTATTTTTATTCTATGTACGTTAGTTATGCCATTTCCACAGCCAATATATACGCAGAAATGGGTACTATTATTTTCTTTATGCTTTGGGTATATTTTTTCGTAAATATAATTTTGGTAGGTGCGGAAATAAACAAAGTGATTAACCCCTCCGTCCTTTAAAAAGACACCTCCCCTTCATAAGGGGAGGCTTATATTATAATATTTCGTCAAGGCGGCAAACATCCTCATAGGTTTCACGCCTAATTGCTATTCTGTCAGTTTTGCCAAGCAGAACAACTGCCGGGCGTGGCAGTCTATTATAGTTAGATGCCATAGCGTAGTTATATGCGCCTGTTACAAGTACCGCTATATTGTCTCCACGGGAAACCTTGGGAATTTTCACATTTTCCTGTATCAAATCTCCGCTTTCGCAAAGCCTGCCCGCTATGGTACATTCATAGTCAGCATTTTCATTCATTTTGTTAGCGCAAAGCACTGTGTACTGTGAGCCATACAAGGCATACCTTGGGTTATCTGACATACCGCCGTCAATTGCCACGTAGTTTTTGTAGCCCGGAATTTCCTTTACGCTGCCAACGGTATAAATTGTCATACCGCTGTCCGCTACCATGCTCCTGCCCGGCTCCATTAAAATCTTTGGCATATGCAGCCCGTTTTCTTGGCAATAAGCATTTATATGCTCAGCAATTCTTCTAATATTGTCAGTATAATCAATATGTGGGTCACTCTCCACATACCTTACGCCAAAGCCGCCGCCTAAGTTTAAATACTCCGCCTCAAAGCCTGTTTCCAATTTAACTTGGTCGATAAACTTAACCATAATATCCGCAGCATCGCAGAAGGGCTCTATTTCAAAAATCTGTGAGCCGATATGGCAGTGGAAGCCGCGTAAATCAATATTTTCAAGGGAAAGGGCTAACCTTGTAATTTCCATAGCCTGCCCTGTTTCAATGGCGGTGCCAAACTTACTGTCAACCTTACCTGTTGAAATTGCTGCATGAGTGTGGGGGTCAATACCGGGGGTAATTCTTAAAAGTATCTTTTGGCATATGCCCTTTTCCTTTGCAATTCTGTCAATTGCATAAAGCTCGTCCTGTGTGTCAACATTGAAAAAGCCGATACCGTTATCAATTGCAAATTCAATATCGTAGTCGGTTTTGGAGTTACCGTGGAAAAATGCCCTCTCCAATGGGAAGCCTGCTTTAATAGCTGTACAAAGCTCGCCCAAGGACACAATATCCGTGTTTATACCCTCTTCCTTTGCGATTTGGTAAATGCCGACAAAGGACAGTGCCTTTGATGCATAAAGGGGAAGGCTGTTTTCACCAAAATATTTTTGCATTGCGTTTTTGTATGTACGCATTGTATTTCTAATTTTATTTTCGTCAAGAAGCATTAAGGGGGTTCCGTACTTCTTAGCAAGCTCCACCGTATCGTAGCCTGCGAAGGTAAGATTATTTCCCTTAACGCCTAAATTCTCGTGTAATAATTCCTTACAAATCATTTGCTTCACCTCAAAAATCAGCTCATTTAACAAAAGCTGACTTTGTCTGTCAGCTTTTGAACATATCTCTCATAGTATAAAGTCCTGCACCTTGTGTTACCAAAAAGCTTGTTGCCTTTACCGCACCGTCTGCAAACAATGAACGGTCAAAGGCGTTATGACGAAGAACAAGCTGCTGTGAGTCGGTTGTAATATAAACCTCGTGCTCACCAACAATATTAGCCATTCTTAATGCGTGGATACCGATTTCATTAGGCTTCCTTTTCGCATCTCCCCCTCTGCCATATACATACTCAGCATCGGGACGAACCTCTTTTATGGAATTTGCAAGCATAACAGCAGTGCCGCTTGGAGCATCTACCTTTCTGTTATGGTGCGCTTCTACAATTTCAATATCCGCATCGGGAAAAGCAGCCGCCGCTTTTTTTGCAAAATCGCAAAGCAGTGCAATTCCAAAGGACATATTGTATGCCAAAAATACAGGTATTTTGTTAGCGGCAATTGATACCGCATTTTTCTCATCATCCGTTAAAGCGGTGGTAGCAATAACCACAGGTACGCCTGCGCTTACCGCATAGTCAAGCACGCCCTTAACAAGCGTATGGAAGGAAAAGTCAATTATAACATCAGGCTTACCCTCAACCTTATCAAAGCTTTTATAGCAGGTAAATGCCTCGTCCCCATTTGCCATATGGTCAACACCGCAAAAAAGCTCCATTCCCTCACTTTTCTTTAACGCTTCAATCACATGCCCGCCCATTTTGCCGGCGGCACCGTGTACTAAAACCTTAATCATACGTCAAGCCCCTGCGCTCTCATAAGAGTAAGCATTTTTTCATACTTATCCGCACTCATAGGTGTAAGCGGCAAACGAAGTGTATTTACGCCAAAGCCCATTTTTGCTGTTGCAGCCTTAACGGGAATTGGGTTAACCTCACAGAAAAGGCTATCTATAATTGCATGCAAATCGTATTGAATTTGTGCAGCACCGTGGTAGTCACCCTCCAAGCACTTCTTTGTCATTTCAACTGTTTTTGCAGGCAAAATGTTGGAAACAACGGAAATAACGCCCTTGCCGCCAAGTGACATAAGAGGTACGACTTGGTCGTCATTGCCGCTATACAAATCAACCTTACCGTTTACATAAGACATAGTTTCAACTATTTTGCTGATATCACCGTTAGCTTCCTTAATAGCGATAATATTTTCATGCTCAGCCAAAGCCTTATAGGTTGTGGGAGCTATATTAACACCTGTACGGGAAGGAACGTTATAAAGAATTACAGGAGCTGTGCTTGCATCTGCAATCTTTGTGTACATTTGTATAAGACCTGCCTGTGTTGCCTTGTTGTAGTAAGGGGTAACAACCAAAACTGCGTCAGCCCCAGCCTCACAAGCGTATTTTGTTAGTGAAAGGGCATAATCAAGGTCGTTTGAGCCTGTGCCTGCAATAACAGGAACACGCTTGTTTGCCTTTTTAACTACTCTTGCAATAACCTCTCTATGCTCCTCGTCTGTCAAGGTAGAAGCCTCACCCGTTGTACCGCAAGCAACCAAGGCATTAATGCCCTCGTTAATTTGCCATTCTACCAATCTATCAAGAGCCTCGTAGTCAACTGAGCCGTCCTCGTGCATTGGAGTAACGAGAGCTGTTGCAACGCCTTCAAATAATGTTTTCTTCATAATAAACACCGCCTAACCATAAATATATATTGTTCACTTTAATTAAATAAAGTAATTTTTTTCTTTATTATAATAGCATTTTAAATATTTGTCAAGATTTTTTTAGGTATTACGCATCTTTTCAGCACATTTTCATTTAATATTGACAAATTTGGCGCTTGGTTGTATAATTTAGCCATAAAGTACGAAGAAAGGCTCTACTATGAAAAGAATAGTTACCATACAGGATGTTTCCTGTTTTGGCAAATGCTCCGTCACTGTGGCTTTGCCTATAATTTCCGCTATGGGTGTTGAGTGCGCTATTATACCCACGTCTGTTTTATCTACCCATACGGGAGGCTTTGAAGGCTTTACCTTCCGTGATTTAAGTGACGATATTCCTAAAATCAAGGAGCATTGGAAAAAATACGATATTGAGTTTGACACTATATACACAGGCTATTTAGGCTCCGTTAAGCAAATCGACTATACAATTGATTTTGTTAAGGACTTTAAAAAGGAAAATACCCTTTTGTTTGTTGACCCTGCTATGGCAGATAAGGGCAAAATGTACACAGGGTTTGACAGTGGCTTTCCCGCCCACATGGCACGCTTGTGCGCCCTTGCTGACATTGTTGTGCCTAACATTACAGAGGCATCCTTTTTAACAGGCACGCCATACACAGAAAGCTATGACGAAAATCATGTAAAAATGCTTCTCAAAAAGCTTTGTGAGCTGGGTGCAAAAAAGGCGGTTATAACAGGTATTGCCTTTGAAAAAGCAACACAGGGTGCGTATTTTTACGATAGCGAGGCAAATGAATACTACTATTATAAGGCAGAAAATATTGACCGTAATTTTCACGGTACGGGAGATACCTTTGCAAGTGTTTTCTGCGGTGCTATTACAAAGGGCTTTGATATTAAGCACGCCCTTGAAATTGCCGTAAACTTCACCGTTGAGTGTATAAAGGCAACCTTGCCTGAGGCTGACACCCACAAATACGGAGTAAAATTTGAAGAATGTATTCCCTCTCTTATTGAAAAAATTAAATAGTACTTTTTATTGACTTTTACAGCAAATTATGCTAAAATATTAATGAATAAATTTTCGGAGGTTATATGTATGAAAAAGTATATTGACTTTTTGTTTGCAGGAGTTTTAGCCTACTGCTCCATTGGACTTATTACGGGCATTATTAATATGATTTCATTCTTTCAAATTATAACAACAAAAATCAGAATACCCGGTGGCGTTTTTATAGACGAAGAAGTGCAAGAGCTTTTTATTCCACGTACGGTTGCAATCTCGATTATCGGGGCGGTTTGCGTTTGCGCTGTTGCTTTTGCTTGCATATATTCCGTCTTAAAGAGAAACAAGCAATCCCAAATTGTTGCAATGGTGATTTCATCTCTTTCTTTAATCGGTTCGCTGATTTCTTTATTTGCCATAAACAATATAAGCGGATTGCCAAGTTTTAACTCATACTATCTTGAATTTAAAAGTTATTATGACTTTACTATACAACAAATGCTCTCTGACACGGCAAAATCGATTTTCATTCCTATTATTGCTGTTTCTGTAATGCTGATTATCAGAACAGCGGTTAAGAAAAGTGACAACGAAAACGGTTCTGTTGATTTTTCCTCAGAAACGCAAAGCTAAACACAAAAATCACGGTGTTTTTCCACCGTGATTTTTTGTTTTATGATTTGCTTTTTCCTATTATTTCCATTGTTTTTTCTTCCATTTGACCGCCATAAAAACGTTCTATAACTTGATGAAACAAGGAGCCTTGTGTGCTAACTGTTGCGAACAAGGTCATCGATGCGTGCAAATTGAGTGAGCCCATAGTGCCAAAAATGTCCTTAATGTCATTTTCCTTGTGGTCTAAAACTGCTTGTGTACATTCTATCAATCTTGCGCTTAAAACAGGATAATAAAGGTATTTTTTCGCTTCTTTTACATTACTTATTTTCAAGTATTGCGTGTTTTCATCCAGCCCTACTCCACAAAGGCGCGGAAAAATATAGTTCATCCATTGAGGCAGCTTTTTGCCATTTTTAATTTCTGTTAGCGCTTTACTGTATGTTATTTCTTGTATCTCTAAAAATCTTTTTAACAAATTGCTCATTGTGTTTTCATCCAATTCTTTTTATACAAAAGAGAGATAGGGGACACCCTATCTCCTTTTCATATTATTTTGCTAAATTATAGGTTGTTGACATTGCGGTTGTACCTACTTCGCCATTGTTAATATAATAGTACACGCCGCCAAATTTTACATATGCGCAGAAGAACAAGTGTTGGTCTGCAAGCTGGTCGGTAATGCCTGTAATTTTAATGTCAAAATAATTGTTTGGTGACGATGACAAATCCCAATCCAATTTATTTTCCAATGTGAACAGGTCAACACCCTCTTGCGTGTCCTCTCTTGTATCAATTGCCGCAACTACGCCGTAATTGATTTCACCAAGAACAGATACATATTCATCAAGAACCGCGGTATCCATACAGAAGCCCTGTACGATATCACCGTTTCCGCTTGTGGAATAGCCAAGGCTCTTAAACAAAGGAGCAAGGTCTTTTCTATCAACCATAAAGGTACAGTTAGCGCAAGCTTTTGACTTAATAGCAGAACTCAAAAGCTCCTCTCCGCTATAAACAAGGCTAAATTCCTCGTCAACATCGTGGACGCCGTTATAAAACGCCTCGCAAGCGCTGTAATTATAAACAATAATGTTATATCCAAGTGTTTCTGCGTAGTTTAAGCCTTCTTCGTTATCAAAATAGTTTATATCAGGGCTATACTCAACAAGTGTCGCATTACCGATAACCTGATTTGCATTCGTTGCAGCAAATTTCTCTTTAATTTCACTTGCCTTATCGTAGTCTGCCGTTACAAAAAATGTAACCTTTGCTGTCATTCCGCTGAAAACATTTTTGTAATCCCCCGATTTTGCCGTAATGTTATCAGCAAAGGTTGATGGCATATATACATATTTCAAGTTGTTTGTGCCGGAAAATGTTTCATAATCATTGTTTACTCTTATAAAGTTTGAACAGTTTGCACCAAAACTAATCGTTTCAAGGCTCGTGCAATATGCAAATGCCTGTTTTCCAATCGTGGTTACGCTATTCGGCAAAACAATCTCAGTCACAGCATAACAGTTTTTAAACATATAGTTTGGAATAGTTGTTGTTCCATCCGGTATTTCAATCTTCTCTAACTTGTTACAATCAGTAAATCCGGCATTGTTTCCTTGTATAATGCCTTTGGGAAGCAAGCCCATATTATGAATAACCTCAAGTTTTTTACAACTTCCAAATAAATTTTCTCCGGAAACGCTTGTTACACAGGTAACTACCTTTTCCTCGCCTGTTTCCTCGTCAATTACAGTTTTCGTTGGAAAATAAACCTCCAACAAATTCGAACTACCCTCAAACTTTGCCTTGGCCGCAATAGTTGTTACATGTGTGGGAACCTCGATTCTTATAAGGTACTTACATCCGCCCTGTGCCCAGTTGCTGTCAATAGCAGAATAGCCTGCAAACGCAGTTGAATCTGCCTCGGCAATAATTGAATTAAAGGTTTTCATATGGCTATAAACAGCCAAACTCGTACCCGGCATATAGTAATATGCAGGATATACATAATATGTGGGAGTTTCTGCCAAATCTGACAAAACCACCACTGATTCCTTATCTAGCTCATCGTACTTTTCATCGTCAAATGCGTCAAGATGTGACACATAAGCACTTGGATTTGCGTGAATTTCTTCAAGTGTTGGCAAAGTTTCAAGTTTTATGATATTGTTTTCTGCAAATACGGAAATAGCAAAAAGACAAACCAAAACCATTGTCAAAGATGTTATCAATAAAATTTTCTTTTTCATATCCCTGCTCCTTTTTGTGTAATTTACATAAATTTTATTTAAAAAACACTTTTGTATTATGAGTATAGCACAAAAAAAATCAATATGTCAATACTGCCTTGCTTTAATACAAAAATTATGATAAAATTAAACTAAACATTCTTTTAAGGAGATTTTTATGTTAATTGGCGGTTTTCAAAAAATGACGGTACAGGACTATCCCGAAAAAATTGCCTGTATTATATTTACACACGGGTGTAATTTTAAGTGTCCCTTTTGCCACAATGCAAGACTTGTTACACAGTCCCCTGAATTTATAGACGAAAAGGAAATATTCGATTACTTAAATAAAAGGAAGGGAATTTTAGACGGTGTTTGTATTTCAGGTGGGGAGCCTCTTATACACGGTGAGGCTGTTTTTGACCTTATGAGAAAAATTAAGGAGCTTGGCTTCCTTATTAAATTAGATACAAATGGATATTTGCCTGAAAATTTGAAATTCGTCCTTGAAAGCGGTCTTGTGGATTATGTGGCTATGGATATTAAAAATTGCCAAGAAAAATATCCTTTAACTGCCGATGTTAAGAATTTAGATGTATCAAAAATTGACGAAAGCATAAAACTTTTATTGTCAAGCGGTGTTGACTATGAATTTAGGACAACTGTTACAAGGGAGCTGCACTCACCACAGGATTTTGTGAAAATCGGTGAGTGGATAAGGGGGGCAAAAAGGTACTATATACAGAACTTTGTTGACTCGGGCAACCTTATAGAAAATGGGTCCTCTCCCCTTGATAATCAAGGGCTTTCCGCACTTTTAGAGGCTGTTTTGCCCTATGTTCCAAGTGCCCAAATCAGGGGGTCTTAACACAACATTTAGTGTTGCCCAAAAAAATTTAACACAATATCTTGTATTTCCCTCTTGACAAACGAATGCGAAAGTGATACAATAGATTTGCTACGAAAAATTTTAGAAAATATTGTCGAAAAGGGGAAAAATTATGTATAACGTAATTAAGCGTGATGGCAAAAACGTGAGCCTTGATCTTTCTAAGATAGGCAGAGCCATTACACAGGCGTTTGAGGCTTGTGAAAAAACTTATCATCAGGATGTTATCGACTTTTTAGTGCTCAAAGTTACATCTGACTTTGCGGACAAGGTTGAGGATAACTCTATCACAGTTGAAAATATTCAAGACAGTGTTGAATCTGTTCTTATTAAGGCAGGCTATGACGATGTTGCTAAGGCATACATCCTCTACCGTAAGCAAAGAGAAAAGCTTCGTAATTTAAGCTCTACAATTCTTGACTATAAGGAAATTGTAGATAACTACCTTAAAATTAATGACTGGCGTGTTAAGGAAAACTCCACAGTTACTTACTCTGTCGGCGGTCTTATCCTTTCAAACTCCGGTGCTATTACAGCTAACTACTGGCTTTCAGAGGTTTATGATGAGGAGATTGCAAACGCACACAGAAATGCAGATATCCACATCCACGACCTTTCAATGCTTACAGGCTACTGCGCAGGCTGGTCACTTAAACAGCTTATTCAAGAGGGTCTTGGCGGCGTAGTTGGTAAAATCACATCTGCTCCTGCATCTCACCTCTCCACACTTTGCAACCAAATGGTTAACTTCCTCGGCATTATGCAAAACGAATGGGCAGGCGCACAGGCATTCAGCTCATT
>JAGANX010000033.1 GCA_017623975.1 Clostridia bacterium | reverse complement strand
TGAAGCAAAGGCATCAAGAACTCCCGGCAGACGTGAAATAGGTCACGGTGCTTTGGCTGAGCGTTCTCTCGTTCCCGTTCTTCCTTCTGTTGAAGAATTCCCATATGCTATCCGTCTTGTATCCGAGGTTATTTCCTCTAACGGTTCTACATCACAGGCATCTGTTTGCGGCTCTACTCTTGCCCTTATGGATGCAGGTGTTCCGATTAAGGCTCCTGTTGCAGGTATTTCCTGCGGTCTTATCACAGCTGAGGACGGCTCTTGGGACACTATGATTGACATTCAAGGTCTGGAAGACTTCTATGGCGATATGGACTTTAAGGTTGCCGGTACTCACAAGGGTATCACATCTATCCAAATGGACTTGAAGATTGACGGCTTGACACCTGAAATCATCAAGAGAGCCTTTGAACAGACACACAAGGGTCGTGACCAAATCATTGATGAGGTTATCTTGAAGACTATCCCTGCTCCTCGCGCAGAGGTTTCCGACTATGCTCCAAAGATGGTTTCTATGAAGATTAAGCCTGAAAAGATTCGTGAGGTTATCGGCACAGGCGGTAAGGTTATTCAAAAGATTGTTGCTGACACAGGCGCTAAGGTTGACATCAATGACGAGGGACAAGTATTTATCTCCGCTGTTGATAAGAACGCTATTGAAGCAGCACGTCAAATGATTGCTAACATTGTATTTGAGCCTGAAATTGGCGCAGTATATAACGCAAAGGTTACAAGAATTATTCCTATTGGCGCATTTGTTGAATATGCCCCGGGTAGAGAAGGTCTTGTTCACATCTCCAAGCTTGCAAAGGAAAGAACCGAAAAGGTTGAGGACGTTTGCAAGGAAGGTGACGAATTCCTCGTTAAGTTCTTGGGAATTGACGAAAAGGGTCGCGCGAACCTTTCAAGAAAAGATGCTCTTTAATTGAAAATTTTAATAAAACAAGTGGTGTACCGATTGTACACCACTTGTTTTATTTCATAGCCTTTCATCTTCTTCTACTTCTCTTTTCAGCGCAAGCCTTAATTCTTTATCTTTTAGTGTTTCCGGGTTTTTCCCATTTTCTTCTGTCAAATTATCAAATTCCACACCTGCATTTAAGAAAAGCACCTTCTCTTCCCACATTGAATTAAATGCCTCTGTAAACCAAGTTTTCAAGGTATTTTCCTGTGAATAATCTTTCTTGTCAAATACTCGATGAAATCTTTCTGCTTCATTCGTTCCCTTAATTACAAATAAGTCTGTCGTTTCTTTTTTCGCATCAGACAAGAAATTCTCGGTATAAAAGATAAATTTATATTTCCACTCATAACAAACCAATTTTTGTTCAGACGGTTGACTTCCTCCCTCGCTAACGCTGCTAATACACGGCAAAAAACCACAGCTACGCAAATCCTCGAAAGTCGGTTTTTTCTCACTCATATAGTCATAAAACGCATATTCGCTTTTTTCGTCATACAAATCAGGCAAATACTGTGTATGCTGCTCTTTGGTTGAGCCAGTACACAAAATAGCCATATATTTTCCGTTTGCTATAAGAGGCTTATTAAAGTCACCCCGACAACGGATAATTCTGGGATCACTATACATAAATGTTGCGTCTCTATATTCTATCGACCAAGGATTATATTCTTCATCCTCTTGGTGCCCCGCTTTAAAAACTATAATATCCCCCGCCTTAAATTTCGGTTTTGAAAGCCTACCTTTTGGTATTTTACACTGTGGCATTTGTGATTTTAGTTGATTTTCAAGCTTTTCAAGAACCGCTAAGCGCTTTTTAATGTCAGATTTACAAGCTTCCTCATACCATATCTCCATGCCTGCCTTTTGTTCAAGCAATTTTAGGGTATGGTTTTTTATTTCATCAGTTAGTACACCGTGCTTCCAAAGATAATCAGAAAATACATACCAAAAATTTGCGTATTCTTCATCCTCGGGGTCATCTAATATTTCTTTGTACTCCTCTATGACCATTTTTATGCCTTCTTCAACGGTTAAAAAAGGAAATATTTCACGGCACATATCAAGCACATCCTCTGCTATATCATTACAGTATAGTCCCATTCCCCAGCATCCCATAAAATCACCTCTTTAAATTTCATATAACCATTTTAGCATAAAAATTAATTCTTTTCAATATTTATCAACAGGGAACTGTTTTTTACGATACAAGTTGCTACAATTCAACATTTTTGTGCAATATATACGAAGTAAATTGTAAAATTTTGTAAAATTTCACAAGAAAGTTTTTGTTGCAATAATTGGTAAAATATGGTAGAATATATTTGGTAAAAAATACCAGATATACCAAATAATAGTATTTTTAAGGAGAAAATATGGAAATTAACGCAAAAATTTTAATCGCTGACGAAAATTCTCAGTCACGCCACGCAACTAAGGAAGCATTAGCTCGCAAAGGATACAGGTACATAGACGAAGCATCTAACGGTGAGGAGGCACTAATTAAGATTAGCAGAAATCACCCTGACATTGTAATTTCCGATATTTGGCTATCCAAGCTTGACGGTATTGGGCTTATAAGAAATTGCAAGGGCATCAATTTTGCGCCCGACACAATGCCCTATTTTATTATGGCATCTATGATTTCTAATCAAAATGTTTTTGTTGATGCCACAAATGCGGGTGCATCCATGTGCATAATGAAGCCATTTGATTTTACAAGCCTTAGTGAGCATATAGATACACTGTACCGTCAAAGAGATATGAGCAATATTGGCGCACAAAAGACCTACCAGGAGGACATGGAAACACAGGTTACAAAGGTTATCCACCAAATAGGTGTGCCTGCCCATATAAAAGGCTACCAATATTTACGCACAGCAATTCTTATGACTATTTCCGATAATGAAATTATAAATTCCGTTACCAAAATACTCTACCCCTCAGTCGCTAAAAAGTACCAAACGACCACCTCTCGCGTAGAAAGAGCTATCCGCCACGCAATAGAGGTTGCTTGGGACAGAGGCGATGTTGATACACTAAACTCCTACTTTGGCTACACCATTCAAAACAACCGTGGCAAACCCACAAACAGTGAATTCATCGCTATGATTGCCGACAATATGAGGCTTAAATATAAAATTCATTAACAAAAAAGCTTTATCCTAATGTTACAAAAAAGCAACCCGGTTATAAAAAGAATATCAATCTGTTGGGGTGGTAGAGGCCGCAAGTTCAAGTCTTGTCACTCAGACCATATCGAGTGTTCATAACAGATTTCAGTTATGGACACTCGATATTTTTTATGTCTGCATTTATATTTTGTTGTTTGGAGTAGCGTTTTGCTACTCTTTTCCTTTTAGATTGCGTTTGGTAGGTATTCGATCGCCACGCCTTGACGGGAGTCGAGGATAAAGTGCGGTCGCTGAACGATGCCGGGGATGTCGAGCCTGCCGACAAAACGGTAGTGGATGATGACGCGCTGCGTTCTGTCCTTGCCCTTTCCCTCAACGGGAAATACCTCAATTTTCTCAATAAG
>JAGANX010000032.1 GCA_017623975.1 Clostridia bacterium | reverse complement strand
GTTTGTAGTTCATACGATTCTCCTTGTGTACTTTTTTGTGTGTGGTTACCTTAATTGTACCATAGTTTCGTATGAACTTCCATTTTTTATTACTGTTGCACTTGATAGTATAATTCACCAAAAAACAAAAAAACAGCAAGCCGAAGCTTGCTGTTTTTATGGTGCTCTTGCGGAGATTCGAACTCCGGACACCTTGATTAAAAGTCAAGTGCTCTACCTTCTGAGCTACAAGGGCGCGTTTTTAGTGCCTATATATATTATCACAGCAAATCTAATTTGTCAATAGTGTTTTTCATTTTTTTGATAATTTTTTTCGCAGCTTCTTATTTAGGTTTTTTCTTGACAGTTAATTGCGAAAGTGGTATACTGAGTTTACCAATTATATTTGGAGGTAAACTGAAATGAACGAAAAAATTATGCTTTGGGAAAATCCCCCTTACATCGAATTTACAAGCGACGACTTTCGTCCTTCTATTAATGAATTCAAGGTAAACGACAAAAAAACCGCTGTCATTGTTTGCCCGGGCGGTGGCTATGGCTGTAAAGCCGACCACGAGGGCACGCCTATTGCAAAAATGTTTAATGACCACGGCATCAATGCTTTCACCCTTGACTATAATGTTGCCCCATGTCACAAATTTGCTCCTTTAAGTGATGTTCAAAGAGCAATAAGAACCGCAAGAAGCATGGGATATGAAAAAATTGCTGTTTGCGGCTTTTCAGCAGGTGGACATTTGACCTGCACAAGCGCGACAATGTATAATTTTGATGCTTATGAAAAAACTGATAGTATTGATAAATTAAGTGCACGCCCCGATGCATTTATCCCTTGCTATCCCGTTGTTACAATGGATAAGTCCTTTACCCATATTGGTTCACGTCAAAATTTACTCTCGTGCGAGTGGGAGGATGAAGCCCTGGCAGAGCTGTTTTCTAATGAAAAGCATATAACAAAGGACACTCCCCCCTGCTTTATTTGGCATACCGCTAACGATGATGCCGTTCCCGTTAAAAACTCCTTAGCTCTTGCCTCTGCCCTTTCGGAAAACGGCGTTTACTTTGAGATGCACATTTTTCCAAACGGTTGTCACGGCTTGGGTTTGGCGCTTGACAGAAACGACATCGGTATATGGTCAGACAGTGCTTGCACCTTTTTAAAAAATATCGGTTTTTAGCACTTGTAAATTTTCCTTGATTTTTGTCAAGTAATATGGTAAAATAATGTAAATTGAATGTAAATTCAATGAAAAATCAACGAAAAATTTAAAGTGAATGCTTTCTGCTTTTGAAAGGACTTAAACTATGAATGACATTATCGTTTCAATCGTTACGCTTTTGGGCGGTCTTGCCTTCTTTCTATACGGTATGAATATCATGTCAACCGGACTTGAAAGAATGGCGGGCGGCAAGCTTGAAACAATTTTGAAAAAAGCCTCTTCCAATAAGGTTAAGGGTATGGCGCTTGGCGCAGGAGTTACTGCGGTTATCCAGTCGTCCTCTGCTACAACGGTTATGATTGTCGGCCTTGTTGGTTCAGGTATTATGACATTGCCACAAACAATCGGTATGTTAATGGGTACAAATATCGGTACAACCATTACGCCTTGGATTACAGCTTTACCTGCGCTTGGCGGAGATGGCTCTAACCTTAAATGGTTAGGATATTTGAAGCCTGATTTCTTCACTCCAATCATTGCTCTTATCGGTATAGCTTTAATAATGTTCTTCGGCAAGAAAAACAAGAAGAACAAGGACATTGGTGCTATTTGCTTGGGCTTTGCAATTCTTATGACAGGTATGGAGCTTATGTCCGATTCTGTTAAAGGTTTAACATCCCCCGAAAACGGCGGCTTCTTTAAAGATGCAATCACTTGGCTTAACGGACAATACGTCGGTATTTTTATCGGCTTAATCGCCGCAACACTTTTTACCACCATAATTCAGTCCTCCTCCGCCTCCGTCGGTGTTTTACAGGCTCTCATTTTAGGCGGCGAGCTCCATATGAGCTTCAATGTTGCTATTCCGTTAATTCTCGGCTTTAATATAGGTACGTGTGTAACAGCAGTTATTTCAAGCTTGGCTGCTAACAGAAACGCCAAGCGTGTTGCAGTTACCCACTTGGCTATTAAAATTATTGCCGTGCTTATTTGCTTTATTCCTTTTGCCATTTGCTCAGCAGTAAATGCAGGGTTCTTGCAGGCTGAGGTTAACGTTTGGACAATTGCTATTTTCCACACACTGTTTAATATTGTTACAACCGCTGTCCTTCTTCCCTTCTCAAAGCTTATTGAAAAGCTCGCTTATGTTCTTATGAAGGACGAGAAAAACGAAGAATCACAGGTGGCGTTTATCGACCCTATTCTTATCAACCAATCTCCTTCCGTTGCAATTTCCGAATGTGCTAACTTGACGGTTGAAATGTGTAAGATTTCTAAGGAAACCTTGGACCTTGCAATCAATAACCTTTACACCTATAACTACGCAAAGGCACAAAAGATTATTGCGAACGAAGGTATAGTTGACAAATATGAGGACAGGCTTGGCACTTACCTTGTTCAGCTTTCCTCCCACTCCCTCTCTCAAGGTGACAGCATTATGATTTCTAAAATGCTTCACACAATCGGAGATTTTGAACGTTTGAGTGACCACGCTACAAACATCCTTAAAGTTTCCGAGGAGCTGAACGACAAAAAAATTGTCTTCTCCCCTGAGGCTACTAAGGAAATTGAAGTTATCACAAAGGCTGTTTTAGAAATACTTTCTATTACTACAAATGCATTTGTTGAAAACAGCGTTGATATTGCAAGCAAGGTTGAACCGCTTGAACAGGTTATTGACTCTCTTATTGCCGGTACAAAGTCTAACCATATCACAAGACTTCAAAAGGGTGCTTGTACTATTGAGCTTGGTTTTGTTTTATCCGACCTTCTTAACAACTATTCAAGAGTTTCCGACCACTGCTCCAACATCGCGGTTGCAATTATTGAAACGTCACATAGCAGCTTTGGTACTCACGAATATCTTAATGCTCTTAAAGACAGTGATGACGAAACATTCCAAAAGGAATTTAACGCATTTGCTGAAAAATATCATTTACCAACGGTTTAGCCAAAAATACCGCCGATTTTTTACAATCGGCGGTTATTTTTATTTTTCTGTTTTCACTGTAATTTCGTCATTTGCAATTGTTAACACTACTGAGCCTTGGGTATCTGTACGGTAAATTTTTAAATTCTTCACTCTATCCATTGTTTCTGTGTGAGGGTGACCGTATTCGTTGTCCAAGCCACAGCTAACAATTACGTATTCGGGCGTTGCCAAATCAAGCAACGCTTGACTTGAAGATGTTCTTGACCCGTGGTGACCAAGCTTAAACACGTCACAGTTAAGCTCCTTTTCACTGTACCTTGCAACTATATCCTCCTCTGCCTCCTTCTCAGCATCTCCCGAAAGAAGCACGCGCTTGTTGCCAAAGCGCACCATCATAGTTACACTGTAATCATTGGAGTCATCGTAGTCATTTCTCAACGGAGCTAAAATTGTTATTTCAAGCTGCTCAATCTCTAACTTATCTCCCACCATTTCATTGGCATTCAAAACCTCAATATCCTTTGACTCAACCTGCTCTTCCACTTTGTCTAAGAACTTTTCAATGGTTTTATTCGTCTTTGCCTGATCCGGCAAAATGAGATTTTTAACATCGTAGTTATCAAGAATATCAACACCGTTGTCCATATGGTCTGAATCAAAATGGGTTATTACAAAATATTCAATTTCAGTAACGCCGTGGTTGTTAAGGTAATTTAGCAAATCGTCCCTTGCACTTTTCTTACCCGTATCAATCAAAACATTTTTGTCACCTGTCTTTATAAGAGTTGCATCCCCTTGACCCACGTCAATAAAATGAAGCTCCGCCGCACCGTTTGGAACATCGTATGTCGTCTCATCGGGAAATTCGGTATCCGTATAGAAGGAAAACCAAAGAACCGCCGCAATTATCAAAAGAACCACCGTTACAACTGCTCTTATTAATCTTTTTGTCGCTCTTTTCAATCTTTTTCACCTCGCAATTTAGTATATTTATATTTTATCATACAATTTACAGAAAAGCAACGAAAAAACCGCTATAATCAGCGGTTTTTTGTAAACAATCCTTTATGCTTATCAAGTGCCAACAAAAGCACCATACCAAGCAAATATGCAGACAAAGCCTCACCTGCAAAAACGCCCGCAGTAATTGTTGCATATACCCCAAGACTTTTAACACCGGGAGTGTAGCAAAGCAGTATCACAATAGGAACAACTACCGTATTTGACAAAACCGTTGGCAACGGGACAAGCCACTTGTTTTTGATTTTAGATGCTACAAATGCACCGATTAGAGTGGCTAAGGAGCCAAACAGGGTATCCCATATAACCGAGCCCATTGAAAGATTGGTAATAAGGCAACCCACAAACAGCCCGGGGATTGCAGCAGGCATAAAATAGGGCAAGACACAAAGTGCCTCACTTAACCTAAGCTGCACAGCACCGCTTGCAAGACCGCAAGCATTCGCTATCCAGGTTAATACGAAATACATAGCACCCACTAAGGCAGCCTGTGTTAGCTTTAACGCTTTTTTGTTATTCATTTTTCTTTTCTCCTTAGTTTTTATTAAAGTGAGGATGGTTACGAACTCACTGTCAAAAGACAATTTATTATACTCCCTTTTCCCTTGAAAGTCAATAGCACTTTTTCTTATTTTGCATACAATGTAATTAGCAAAATAAAAGGAGGATTTTTATGAACGGTGAAAACATCGGCTTTTTAATTGTTAAGGTAAAAACTGCAAGCGGAGCCTTGCCGGTTGAAAATGCCAAGGTAAGCATTTACGAATATTTACCAAACGAGAATAGTGTAGGCAGTGCTCTTCTTTATTCGGTGCTTACCGACCAAGACGGAAAAACTCCAAAGCTTGCCTTAGATGCTAAAAACAAGGAGCTGTCCCTGTCCCCAGGTAATGTAAATCCCTTTTCGGTTTATAATATTGTAGTTGAAAAGGACGGGTATTACAGCAACAGATACATAAACGTGCCGATTTTTCAAGGCATAACCTCTATTCAACCCGTGGAGCTTATCCCTTTACTTGAATATGCAAAGCCTAATGATGATTATCCAAACAGCACAAGAAGATTTATCGAAACGCCAAATACTGCGCTTTAAGGAGAGCTTATGCCGAACACAACGCCTATAATTCCCGATTTTATAACGGTGCATTTAGGTGCGCCGGACCAAGATGCACCAAACGTAACTGTACCATACGTAGACTACATAAAAAACGTTGCTTCAAGTGAAATTTTTCCAACTTGGCCTGAAAACGCATTGAGAGCTAACATTTACGCACAAAACTCATTCGCACTTAACAGAATTTACACAAAGTATTACCGTTCCCGTGGGTATGATTTCGATATTACCAACTCCATAGCCATAGACCAGTCCTTTGTAAACGGCAGAGATATCTTTGAAAACATTTCCGAGCTTGTAGATAGCCTATTCAACGATTATATAGTTATGGGTGACGGTATAGAGCCTTATTTTGCAGCGTACTGTGACGGCCGTGAGCTGAGGTGTGAGGGGCTTGAACAATGGGGAACTGTAACCTTAGCAGAGCAAGGCTACACACCCTTTGAAATACTTCAATACTACTACGGTGATAACATTAATTTAGTAACTAACGCACCTGTTGGTACACAAACTATACCTTGGGATGGTCGCACGCTTGGTATTGGTGATATTGGGAACTCTGTGCAACAAATACAGATAAGATTAAACAGAATATCAAAGAATTTTCCGTCCATACCAAAGGTTTATCCAATAGATGGAGTGTTTGGCGAGAGCACGGAAAATGCGGTTTTAGAATATCAACGCGCGTTTGATTTAACCCCGGACGGACTTGTGGGAAAAGAAACCTGGTACAGCATCCAAAGAACCTTTAATGCTGTTAAACGTTTAAACGATTTAGCATCCGAGGGGCTTGGACGTGAGGAGGTAGAGCTTTTGTTCAACTCCTTTTTAGAGGAGGGTGACAGAGGCAGCGAGGTTTATGAGCTACAATACCTTTTAAATGTAGCAAGCGAATTTAACAATGAAATCCCGCCTGTTACAATAGACGGCATTTTTGGAGAAGGAACTAAAAATGCGGTTGAAGCCTTTCAGCGTGCCTATGGGCTAAATGTAACCGGTACAGTGGGAATACAGGATTGGGATACACTATACAGAGAATACGTTGGAATAATAAACACCTTGCCCCAAGGATATTTTAGTGTTTCCACCCTGCCATATCCCGGTTTTGTATTAAGATTAGGCACACAGGGTGAGGCGGTTTCTGCTTTGCAGGAATACTTAAACCTTATCTCCGAAACATACACATCAATACCTAAGGTAGCTGTTGACGGTGTTTACGGTCCTTCCACACGGGATGCTGTCCTTGCTTTTAAGGAGGCTTTTGGTCTTGGCAATCAAGGTATTGTTTCAGCCTCCACTTGGGACTCAATTACGCAAGTATATCGTGATTTGTTGGAAGGTCAGCAAGCAAGCAGAGGTCAATTCCCGGGCTTTAACATTGAATGAGGTGAATGATGGCATATTTTAATTTGAACGAAGCTGAAAGCTCTATACTTGAAATACAACGGATTTTACGAGCCATTGATTATTTTGAAAACGGAACTTCAAAAATACGTATGACAGGCACCTACAATGAAGAAACGAGGCAAGGAATAAGTGCTTTTCAAGAAAAATACGGTTTGCCTATTACGGGAACGGTAGATGCCACCACATGGCAGCTTTTACAAACAATTGACAAATCATTGAACGAAGCAAAAGCACTTGCCCGTGCGGTTTATATTCTTCCGCGCGACCCTGACTATACTATTTCACCCGGGCTTCAAAATGACGTGGTTTACGTAATACAGCATATGTTAAATGTTATAAGTCAAGAATACGATGGAATAGAGCCGTTAGAATTTAACGGTATTTATGACACGAACACAGAAAATGCGGTAAAGGAATTTCAAAGGAAAAGCCTGCTCGAAAGCAGTGGAATAATAGATTCTGCCACTTTTAATCGTTTAGCTGATGAATACGAACGGATAAATTCTTATAATGAGTGAAAAAACTCTGTCTCTTCGGTCAATAATACCAAAAACGAAAGGACGGTATTAAAAATGGTAAATCGTTTCACTCCAAAAGCGCACGCTACACTTACAACTGCCAAGCGCTGTGCCGAAAAAATGGGCCACTCCTACATAGGCTCTGAGCATCTAATTTTAGGAATATTAAGCTGCGACTGCGTAGGTAAAAAATTTTTAGAGGACAAAAAAATAACCTATAAAGAGGTTTATGCAAGGCTTACAGAAATCGCCGGCATAGGCAACGAGGACGCATCCTATATAAGAGAGCTTACTCCAAAATGTAAACGGGTAATTGAGCTATCTGCTACTTTTGCAAAAAAATTTGGGACTAAGCTAATTGGCACCGAGCATCTTTTACTTGGTATATGCGAGGAATGCGAAAGCGTTGGCGGAAGAATTCTTACTTCTCTTGGAATTAATTTGCAAGCTTTAAAAAATGAGGTTATTGCTTTTTTGGACGGAGCAGTAAAGGAATTCAAGGAGGAAAAGGGGAAAATCCCTGCCTCCCCTACCCTTTCCACATACGGAAAAAGCTTAAATGAACAAGCAAGGCTGGGAAAATATGACCCGTTAATAGGCAGGGAGACGGAGCTTGACAGGCTAATTCAGGTATTGTGCCGAAGAACGAAAAACAACCCCTGCTTAATAGGTGAGCCGGGTGTTGGCAAAACCGCTATTGTTGAAGGGCTTGCTCAAAAAATCAACGATAAGATGGTCCCGGAGGAGCTATTAGATAAGACTGTCGTTTCCCTTGATTTATCCTCAATGATAGCGGGAGCCAAATACCGAGGTGAATTCGAGGAACGCCTTAAAAATGCGTTGAACGAAATCAAAAATAACAATAATCTTATACTCTTTATTGACGAAATACACACAATTATCGGTGCGGGGGCTGCTGAGGGAGCAATTGATGCCGCGAGCATAATAAAGCCTTGCCTTGCAAGAGGTCACATTCAAATAATAGGCGCCACTACCTTAAACGAATACAGAACGCACATTGAAAAGGACACAGCCCTTGAAAGACGGTTCCAACCGATTACCGTAAAAGAACCATCTCAGGAGGAGGCTGTGCAAATTCTTGAAGGACTGCAAAAAAGCTACGAGGAATTTCACGGTATAGACATACCGAAAAGCCTCCTCCAATATACAGTTAAGATGTCTATACGGTATATCCCCGACAGATTTCTACCTGATAAGGCAATTGACATAATAGATGAAGCCTGCTCCCGTGTTAAAATGTCTTACCTGCAAAAAAACACAAAATTAGAAACGCTAAAACGCAAGCTTAATGAAACAAAAAAAGAAAAGGAGCTTTGCTTTTCAACTGAAAAATTTGAAAAAGTTCAAAAGCTAAGCCAAGATGAACAAAAGATAAAGCAAGAAATTGAGCTTGCTATGGAGTCAGAAAACGGTGAGAAAAAAAGAATACTTACCAAAAAGGATATCGATGAGGTGCTTTCCCTTTGGACGTCTGTTCCCATAACAGAGCCAAGCAATATGGAAAGCAAACGATTTACCACCCTGGAAAATGACCTTAACAGGCTCGTTATTGGACAAAAAGATGCGGTTCGGGCAGTTGCAGCCTCTATCAAAAGAGGGCAGGCAGGGCTAAAAAATCCGTTTCGCCCTATTGGCTCATTTCTATTTTTAGGACCTACGGGTGTTGGAAAGACTGAGCTTGCCAAAGCGCTTGCCAAGACGGTTTTTGGTAAAAGCGGTGATATTATCCGCCTTGACATGACAGAATATATGGAAAAGCACAGCGTTTCCCGTCTTATCGGCTCTCCACCGGGTTACGTTGGATATGATGACGGCGGTGTATTAACCAAGGCAATCAGAAAATCTCCCTACTCTGTTGTTTTGTTCGATGAGATTGAAAAAGCACACCCAGATTTATACAATATCCTTTTACAAATACTTGACGAGGGAGCTTTAACGGATAGCCACGGACGCACGGTTAGCTTCAAAAATGCCGTAATTATATTAACATCCAATGTGGGAGCAAAAAGCATAGTAAAGACAACCTCTATGGGCTTTGATGCGCAAAAGAGTGAGCTTCTTGAAAGCCAAAGGATAAGTGAGCAGGTTACGGAGGCTTTAAAGCGTGAGTTTAACCCCGAGCTTATAAACAGGCTTGATGAGGTAGTTGTTTTTAATAAGCTAACAAAGGATGACACCGTTAGAATTGCTAACATTATGCTTGACGAGGTGAAAAAGCTATGTAGCGACATCGGCATCGATATAAAATTTGGTGACTCCGTAGCGGAGCATATTGCAGACGAAGGGTTTAGTAAGGAATACGGAGCAAGACCTATAAGGCGCACAATTATGAAGCTTGTGGAAAACCCATTATCAGACAAAATTTTATCAGAAGAAATAAAAAAAGGGGACAGCGTGTCTGCATTTTTCGAAAATGGAGATTTAAAATTTAAAGTTTTCAATACTGTTTAAACAAGAAACGGCGCTAACTAATGTTAGCGCCTGTGTTTTTTTATTTTGTGATATGAACGTCAAGCTGATTGTAAGGAATTTCAATACCTGTATCGTCAAAGGTTTTCTTAACAAGTTCAAGCATATCAAAATTTACATCCCAATAGTCCGCATTTTTAACCCATAGTCTCAACCTAACAGTTATTGCACTTTCACCGTGTGAGGTAACCATAACCCTTGGCTGTGGGTCCTGCAAAACTCTTTCATCAGACTTAGCGCAAGCCAAAAGAACCTTTTTAGCATCATCAATGCTGGCATTATATGATATTGTAAAATCAAAATCAATACGTCTTGTGTCATAGGTTGAATAGTTAGTAACAACGGAATTTGAAATTGTACCGTTTGGAATAACAACCTTCTTATTATCCCCTGTTGTAACGGTTGTATAGAAAATGCCAATATCAGTTACGGTACCGCTTACGTCTGCGGTTTCTATAAAATCACCAAGCTCAAAGGGCTTGAACGCAACAACCATAATACCGCCTGCGATATTTGAAAGACCGCCCTGCAATGCAAGACCGATAGTAACACCCAAGGAAGCGATTGCGGCTGAGAACACAGAAAGCTCAAAGCCAAGCACCACAAGAGCAGCGATAACAACTACAACATACTACGCAATTTTAATAATATTTTTCAAAAAGTTTCTAACTGTTTTATTAAGCTTGGCAGCAGCCCTGCTCTTTTCATATCTTTTAGCAATAAATCTTGCTATCTTAAATCCAACAAACAAAATCAGTATTGCTGCCAAAACCCTTACAACAATAGATACAACAGGTTGAGAAATGAACACATTAATGTTTTCCCACCAGCTTGCGGCAAAAAACTTCATTTTTACACACCATTTTACCGATAAATTTCGGTATTTCCTTTCTTAAAATTTCTATGTAATATGATACTACAAAATCATCTTTTTGTCAATGCCTTGAATAATTAATTTTCTATTACGCAAACTGTTTATACATAAGAAAGAGGTGAATTTATGAAAAAGCAAGAATATATAGAATATGTGGAAAGCAGAGCTAAAAAATCACCCGTTTTGAAAAATTGCTGCTTTGCCTTTTTGTTTGGCGGAAGCATTTGCATTCTTGGGCAGATTTTTATAGATTTATACACCATGTGGGGAATGGAAGAAAAGACAGCAGGTACCACAGCCTCCATCACTTTGATTTTTTTAGCCTCTCTTTTGACAGGATTGGGCGTGTTTGATAATATAGCTAAAATCGCAGGTGCCGGAACCCTTGTGCCTATTACAGGCTTTTCTAATGCAGTCACCTCACAAGCAATAGATGCGAAAAGTGAGGGGTACGTTTTAGGAGTTGGCGCAAAGATATTTTCTATCGCCGGTCCTGTAATAGTTTATGCGATTTTAAGCGGTACAGTCTATGGAGTAATTTATTACGCCATTACAGCAATTTGGGGGTAGATAAATGAAAAATCCTATTATTACCCTATTAAACCCACCTAAAATTTCCGCCACCTATTCCGTTGTTGGCCATAAGGAAGCAGAAGGACCCTTGGGCAACCTATTTAACGAGGTGTGTGATAACGATAAGTTTGAAAAGGAAACGTGGGAGCAAGCAGAGAGTGAAATGCAGCTGCGTGCAATTAAAGGCGCTATAAAAAGTGCCGGGCTGCAAGAAACCGAAATCGACTTAATCCTTGCAGGAGATTTATTAAACCAATGCGTTGGCTCCAACTATGCTTTGTCAAGCATTGATTTACCCTTTGTTGGCTTATACGGTGCTTGCTCTACCTGTGCCTTAGGGCTAGCAATAGGCTCTTGCCTATATAACGGTAAAATTTTAGACACCTGCATCTGTGCCACATCCTCTCATTTTTGTTCCAGCGAAAGACAATTTAGATTTCCGTTAGAATACGGCGGTCAGCGCACGCCAACATCGCAGTGGACCACCACAGGAGCAGGGGCTTTTGCACTTGGAAAAGAAGGAACTGTAAAAATCACAGAGATTTTATTTGGTAAAGCCATTGACAAGGGAATTACCGATATTAGCAATATGGGGGCGGCTATGGCACCAAGCGCTATTGATACATTAAAGCGATATTTCCAAAACAGCAGCCACTCCCCCGACTATTTTGATTTAATAGTGACAGGAGATTTAGGATACGAGGGCAGTGAAATTTTAAAGGATTTATTGCTTGGAGAAGGCGTCGATATTCGAAAAAACCATGTCGATTGCGGTCTTATGATTTTTGACCGTGAGGGTCAAGACGCCCACGCGGGTGGCTCAGGCTGTGGTTGTAGTGCTGTTGTTATGGCTTGCGACATTATACCAAACCTTGAAAAAGGAATTTTAAAAGATGTTTTATTCGTGGGTACAGGTGCACTTATGAGCCCCATTTCCGTTTTCCAAGGAAGCAGTATTCCCGCAATTAGTCACTTAGTTCATTTATCAAGAGGTTAAAATGGATGTATTTTTAAAATATTTAATTGTTTTCGCGGTTGGAGGCATTTTGTGTGCTATTGCCCAGATTATAATTGACAAAACTAAGCTAAGTCCCGCCCGCATACTTGTTATATACGTTTGTTCAGGTGTTGTTTTGTCAGGTCTTGGGATATACTCCCATATAGTAAGCTTTGCTAATGCAGGTGCAACAGTGCCACTTTTAGGCTTTGGACATTTAGTGGCACAGGGGGTAAAGGAAGCCGTTGATACAACAGGACTGTTAGGTGTCTTAACAGGAGGGCTTAGAGCCACTGCCGGTGGCATTTCCGCTGCTTTGATTTTCGGTTTTTTAGCATCACTTGTTTTTTCAAGCAAGCCAAAAAGATAATCTTATAATTTCTCATAATTAAATATAATAAAAAAGTAGCCCGCTTGGGCTACTTTTTTAAAAATTAATACTGTTGTGTTAAGCTGCCGAAATCAACTGTTACCTGTGTTGCTTGAACTGTTTCAAACTCACCTGTTGGGTTACCGTTTTCATCAACCTTTGGAATTTGCTTGTTAATGTACGCTACGTTGATTGGAGATTGTTCCATAATGTCAGCTGTTTCAATTTGCTCT
>JAGANX010000031.1 GCA_017623975.1 Clostridia bacterium | reverse complement strand
ACTTTTGTCACGCAATAAAATAGTTAATTAAAGCATTTTACAGGGGGGGCACGCTGTGCGCACCTTGCAAAATGCTTTTTTTCATCAAAAATAAAAGGAGAATGCAAATGAAAAAGAAAATTTTTCTAATCACACTAATTGTGATGGCTATTGTATGCATATTTGCAATATCTGCTTCTGCTGAATCAGCATATGTAAATGCTGACGGTGTGCAGGTGAGCGCAGATTCTTCAGATATCGCATATGAGCTTGAATTTACCAGCCCATGGGACACAGGAGGAGGATGTAGACTTGCTTATGTCTACCTTCATGACACAAGCATAACTAAGCTTGTAATTCCTGAGGTTGAGCTTACAAATTCAAAGGGCACCGTTTATAAAATGTCCGAATATAGCTACGTTAGGCTTTCAACGGGCTGGGGTAGCACATTGTCCGTGTATGCGTTAGCCGATAAGGAAACAAAGGCAAATAGCCTGCATACACAAATAAAGGAGCTTGAGCTTCATATTCCTGTCCTTGGCGATGGCGCAGGCTCACAAGGAAATTTGGCAGGCTGGTCAGGGCTTGAAAAGCTGAGCTTCTTTTATAAAGCATATGAGCCACAAAACAAGGGCGGCTTTTTAAGTGGATGCACATCACTTAAGGAAATCCATTTTTATGGCAAAAACAATGAGCTTTCAGGAAACTTCTTTCCAAACACCGTGGTTGCAGGCGGAAAGGTTGTTTTCCATGAAAACGCAACAGGAGTTATTCGCAGCACCGCGATGCAAGGACTTAACAGCGGCAAGGATATAACCGTTTACTTGAATACGGCAATGCAGCCACAGAACGCGGAAGACCCTCGCTTAACCTGGAACAAAAACAATAGCGGACTTTTGAAGTTTGTTCTTTTGGTTAACGATAAATCCATTTACACAGAAGAGCAAATTGCATCTTACCCAACAAATTGGCAGGCAGGAAATAACGCAAACGTAAATAACGCAACGTACTCAATGCCTATCAAAACCTACTGTGAGTTCTATGAAGCACACTTAAATAAGCAGGTGCTATCATCTTGCTTATCAAAGTGCTTGACCTGTAACGAAATTGAAATACCGGAAAATCCTGTTCATAGCATGACCACCACAATGGAGTATACAAGCTACCTAGAGGCAGGCACAAAGACAACAAAATGTGAGGTAGAGGGATGTCCTCTTAACGCAGAGGAAAGCGTTGAGACAGTACCGGCACTCTTTGTCTCCCTTGGCTATTCAGCCCCAGAATATAGCGGCAGCACAGGAATAGCAGTTGGCTTTGCAGCAAATGAAGCAGCTATTTCCGAGTATACGGAGGTAACAGGAAAGAGCGTTGGCTATGGCTTGTTTGCAGTATTGAAGGACAGAATAGGGGACAATGATATTTTTGCAAGCGATGGCACGGCAGCAGATGGTGTAGTCAGCACAAACATTTCAAGATTTGGATATGAAATGTTTGAGATAAAGATTGTAGGCTTTGGAGAAGAGCATAAGAATATGAAGATTGCAATGGGCGCATATGTTGAAGTAACAGATGGCGAAGCGACAGAATACATCTATCTCCAATCCGGCACACCTGAGGAAAACGAAAGGTACTGCTTTGTTTCATATAACGACGTTGTAGCACCGGCAAATAACGAAGAATAAATAATTAAAAGCCACACAGCACCAACTGTGTGGTTTTTTCTTGCTTTAATGGCTTTTGTGTGCTACAATAAAAATATAGAAGAAAAAGGAGGCTTTTTATGAGCGTTGTCTTTCGCAGTATAAGATAAGCATAAATCCAAGCCTAACCCTGCCTAATTTTGCGATTGTTTCTTTGAACGAAACCAGCGAAAGAATTGACGTTAGCTACTCGGACGACCCAAGCTCAAAATACAGAACCTAATATTGCTGTTGCAATCATATAATTTGTGTGATAAAATAAAGAAAAAAGGACGGTTTTAATTATGTCAAATTTTCCCGTACCACAGAATATGAGATATTGCGGAAATTGCGTTTATTGGGAGGGAGAAAGAACCTTCAACACATTTTTCGGCAGAGCAGAGACTGAAAGAGACGCAAGAGGCAGATGCAGCAACATGCGCGGTATGTTCAATTGCACATGCTCCTGGCAGCAGAGCTGTCATGGCTTTGAAAAGCACCCGATAGTAAAGAGATAGGAGAGAGAAATGATAGATTTTAATAATGCGAAATTTGTAAAGCTAAGAGCCGTTGGCAACGATACATATTCCAGAACAATTGAGGGGCTTCTTGTGGAGGGCGAGGAAATTATTTCCACATATAAGGGCTTACGTGACGGAGTAGTTTTTACAAACAAAAGGATTATAGCCATAAACGTGCAGGGGCTTACCGGCACGAAAAAGGATTTTACATCCTTGCCATACAGCAAGATACAAGCCTTTTCGGTGGAAACTGCGGGGCTTTTGGATCTTGATAGCGAGCTTGACCTTTGGTTTTCCGGCATTGGTGCAGTAAGGCTTGAATTTGTAAGGGAAGCAAATGTTTCCGAAATTTGCAGAATAATATCTGAAAGAGTATTATAAATAAGAAAAAAGACGCCAAATGTGGCGTCTTTTTTTATGGACATTTTCTGTCCTGTTGGCGAAATATATAGTTCAGTATGCCTGACGGGAGTGAAACGAACCAGCCTTAAGCCGTGTATTTACGGCAAAATACCAAGGTTCAGCATAGCATCCGTCAAGACGTTAGTAATTTTGACAAGCTTGTTCCTTGTAGTATGTTAATACAACTGCGTCGCAATCTTGCCAAAATTTTCTAAAAATACATCGGCTTAAGGTGCCTTGCATTTTAGAACGAGCCAAAAGGCTTGTATTCAAGGCAAAATT
>JAGANX010000030.1 GCA_017623975.1 Clostridia bacterium | reverse complement strand
GATTCTCACAGCAGGGCTGAAGATGCTGAAGCAGATGAAGAAAAACGTATTTAACATGATCATTATTTTGGTAACACTTGTTTGTATGGTCGTGTTTTCGTTGTTCGCGGTGAAGTTTTCAACGATATTTTACATACTGATCAGTGGAATCTGCGGCGTAGTGGTATATCTCCTCGGCAAGATCAGGAAGGAGAAAAAACATGATCTATCTTGAATTGTTCTTAACCTTCCTTCAGATCGGTGCATTCTCCTTTGGCGGCGGATACGGAATGATTTCGCTGATACGAGAAAAAGTTTTGATGTACGGTTGGCTTACCGAGGAAGAAATGCTCAATATGATTGCCGTAGCAGAATCTACCCCAGGACCGATAGCAGTTAATATGGCAACATTCGTTGGCTCGTCACAAGGCGGTTTCCTCGGCGCACTCCTCGCTACACTTGGCGTGGTATTGCCGTCATTTATTATCATTCTCGTAATTGCGGCTTTGATACGCAACTTTCTGAAATATGCGGGGGTAAAAGCGTTTCTCTGCGGTATCCGTCCGTGTGTTGTTGGATTGATACTCGCAACGGCTATCACAATGTTTATGAGTACGGCAATCGGCTTTAGTGCCATAGGAGATACACTTGCCATAGATTTTAAGGGTATTATCATATTTGCCATATTGATATTGATCAGCATCGTAGCGAAGCTTACATTCAAGAAAAAACCAACTCCGATACTGATGATACTCATATCGGCAGGGCTCGGAATGCTGATGTATTCATTATAAAAGTCTTGATAAACAAATTCCAATTTATCAAATTAAAATAGGTGCAAATCCTTATAGGTAAATGCACCTATACTGCTAAAATTTGCGCCCACCTAAAAATTGTATCAGAATTTTAGATTACTCACAACAAAAAGGAACTTTTGGTATATAAAAGTTCATTTTTGTTATCCAAGCCGCAGGCTTGGTATGGCGTCAACATGCTCGTGCGTTGTATGGAATTGCGACGAAGTCGCGCATGGAATCGCGCGAAGCACGTATCAAAGATAGTTCCCCCGCGGCTTGATTTATTGGCGAAAGTGTAGTATAATTAACTTATCGATAAATAAGAATTTACCAACCAATCTCAAACAACACTACAGGAGGAAACGAGTGTGCGTTATTTTAGATATAAGAATACTCACAAAAATGTTAATAATGCACTTAAAGAGCAATATAAAACCTTGACCGAAGATGAAAAACGTATATTTCGCAAGAAAAATAGTTGGGAAAAATTCAGCACAATAGTCGCCTTTACCATTTTTACTTGCTGCATGATTGCCGAAATCTTTCTTCTCAAATCAATTCCAGTGCCTAATGACAAATTCTTAGAAGCTCTTGTTATTGTCATCAAAGTCATTGTTGGTTTTATTTTGTTATTTGTCAGTGGTGGTTTAACAGCTATATTGGTAACTCCTTTGTGGAAAAAGGTTGAAACATTTGACATCCCCTTGATGAAGAAAGAGATTTTTTCAAAAGCTTGCAAGCATTTGCGGGTTTATTACCAGTTGCAAGAACCCTATATCATAACCAAGTGCTTTGAGGCAACAGACAAGAACTTCCAAAATCACGATGTGTGTATATTTGTTGTCGGAGACGAGTTGCGAATTACTACAGATTTAATTCGAGGATTTCTTCACGGTGAAAGAGATTTAGGGTGTTATGCGTTAAAAAAAGAGGAGATCACGCTGTTAAAACGAAATAATGGAAACCATTTAGTCGCCGAGTTGAGAACAGATAACTCTGTATTTATGCTGGGTTATCGTGCAAAAGGATTTATAGATAATTTCCTTGTTTCAAAGACAGTTCGCTGAATTCCAATTTATCGGGCAGACAACGGATTGAAACCACAACCTTTTCACTGTTTTTTCGCAAAAAAAGAGAACTCTTGTTTATCAAAAGTTCTCTTTTTGCTTATCGCGGCTTGGTATATTATTTTTTTGTATTAGTAAATTTATTCTTTTTTTGATTTTCTTTTCCTTATGAACGTCACTGCGCAAATGATTGCAAGGGTCAGAGGGAAAATGATTGAAACGGCGAAGCCAACCTTTAAGTTGTCGCCAAACAAGGCAGCTGCCTGACCTGCAAGCGAAGGTCCCACCAAGCAGCCAAAATCTCCGGAGAGGGCAAGCAAGCCGAACATTAAAACACCGCCGTGTGGCATTTTTGCACTTGCTATACTAAATGACCCGGGCCACATAATGCCTGCACCTATTCCGCAAAGCGCACATCCAATCAAGGAAAGCACAGGGAACGGGGAGAGTATTGCAATAAGATAAGAGGCAATACAAATAAGGGAAGAAATGAAAATACTTTTGGTTAAGTCAATTTTTTCTGATTTTTTTGCATAGAACACTCTTGCACAGCCCATACAAACGGCAAACAAGCAAGGACCAAGCAGGTCAGAGAGCCATTTTAAATCACTGCGGTTAATAACCGTTTCAGCAAAAGCAGATGCCCACTGTGCCATAGCAAGCTCAGAAGCGCCCGCACATATCATCATAAGCACAAGCACCCAGAAAACCTTGTTCTTGAAAAGTGTCAAAACAGATGCCTTTTGTGCGTTTTCTTCTTCGAGCATATAAATAGGAGCTCGGCAGAACAAAATCATACAAATAAGAGGGATAAGTGTCCAAAAAATAGCCACATACATCCAGTTGTTAAGACCGAAAATCAAAAAGAATATAGTGGAGAAAAGAACGACACCGGCTTGACCCCAGCAATAGAAGGAGTGGAGCAGGCTCATCATACCGCTTTTATTTTTAGTAGGGCAAGCTTCAACAACAGGGCTAATCAAAACCTCCATTATTCCTCCGCCGCCACCGCAAAGCATCATTGAAAAAATAAGGGCAACAAATTTGTTACTGATAAAAAGAGGGAAAATAACCATTGACAAAAGACCGAGCATTGCCAAAACAGTTGCCAAAATTATAAGTGGACGGTAACCAACGCGAATAGCAAATTTTGAAACCAATATGTCAACTATAAGCTCCACGATTATATTAGCAGTAATTAAAAAGCTTACCTGTGATAATGTTAGTCCGTAGCTGTCTTGGAAAAACAGATACAAAAGTGGTGGAAAGTTAAGCATAATCGCCTGCGTAATATATCCTAAAAATGCAGCGCCGATAGTTGCTTTATAATTGTTTTTAATAAGCATAAAGAACCTCGCTAAAAATGATACTTTGAGCATTTTAACACATATTAACCCAAAAGTCAACAAAACAGGGAGAATAATTTCTCCCTGTTTTCAAATAATATTTACATTGTATTTTTCCATAAAATAATCAAGCTGAACAAGCCACGCAACAAGCTGAGGTGATGACATTAGCTGTCCAAACCAAGTACCGTTTTTTAATATAATTGAGAATAGCCTTTCCTTGTCTAAGCACTGTGATAGATAGCCGCCCTTTTTGAGCCTGTCATCGAGCAAGGCAAGTACATTTTCCATATATCTCGGATTGTGTGTTTTAGGGTAAGGGCTTTTTTTACGCCAAAGTATTTTTTCGGGCAAATAATCAACCATACTGTTACGCAAAAGCGCCTTTTCCACCTTGTTCTCAAATTTAATTTCCCAAGGTACGTTAAATACAAATTCAAAAATTCTGTGGTCGGCAAAGGGTACTCTTACCTCAACTCCGCTTGCCATACTCATTCTGTCTTTCCTTTGCAAAAGAGAGGTCATAAAATAGTTAACACTCAGGTATGACGCTATGCGTGATGTTTTCATTTCTTTTGTATCGCTATCTAAAATCGGACACTCTGTCAAGGATTTTCTATAAATTTCGCGAATATAGTCAAAGCCTTCATCACAGCTTGATACACTATCCTTAAATAGAGAGGCGCGCAAGCGAGGCTGGTGAATCCAAGGAAAAAAGTCGGAATAGAGCATTTCCGGACGGTAAAACCAAGGGTATCCGCCAAATATTTCGTCAGAGCATTCGCCGCTTAAACAAACAGTATGTCTTTTCTTTATTTCACTGCAAAAATATAAAAGAGAGGAGTCAATATCCGCTTGCCCCGGGATATCCCTGTAATCTGTGGCGGGGAGCAAAAGATTAGTTAATTCATCAGTTGGGCAGGTTAGGACTGTGTGGTTTGTTCCTAAATAGCTTGCCAAATATGTTGCAAATTCATCGTCCTTTTCCGGTTGGAAAAGGCTGTTTTTAAAGCTTTCCTTGTTACCCTCATATTCGAAGGAATATGTGTCAAGCACCCGTCCCTTTTCCTTATAATGCCTGCTTGCAACCGCACTGACAACACTGGAATCAAGCCCACCGGACAAAAGCACGCTCAAAGGGACGTCGGAATCAAGCTGACGAACTACCGCATCCTTCATCAATTCTCTTGTTTTTTCAATAGCATAAGCTCTGTCCTTTAAAAACGGCTTAGCGCTTATTTGCCAATATTTCCACTTTTTTAGCCCTTGCGGATCGAAAATCATACACTCCCCCGGGCTTAATTCTAAAATATCACAAAATACACTTTTCCCGGACACAAAGTTAGGGCTTAAATATAAAATCTCCCAAAGCCCCTCCTTGCTGATATTTGTGGATATTTGTGGGTGCTTTAACATAGATTTAATTTCAGAGGCAAATATTAAGGTGTTGCCCTTAAAGGAATAATAAAATGGCTTTACCCCAAAACGGTCACGGGCAAAAAACACCTTTTCTCCGTCATAGATAGCGAAAGCAAAAATGCCGTTTAACATTTTTGGACAATCTGCACCGTACAAAATATAAGAGTATAAAACGACCTCTGTATCGCAGTTGGTTTTTAATTCGATTCCTTGCTTTCTAATATCCTTCTTTATATCCTCACAATTATATATTTCTCCGTTATATATGATTGTGTATTTTTTATTTCCGTAGGCTATGCTCATCGGTTGCTTACCGTTTTCTATATCCATGACACTTAATCTGTTGTGCCCAAAAATCGCACACTCTCCTGCGAAAATTCCGCTTTCATCGGGTCCGCGGTGCTTCATTTCTTCGTTCATTTTTGTAATTGTTGCTTGATTTATTATATCCTTGTTAATAAAGTTAATTTCTCCGCAAATAGAACACATAAATTACCTCATACATAATTTGTCACTTTTACTATTATATGCAAACACGAGCAATTTATCACAGTAAATGACTAATTTAAAAAGCGAGGCGAATCGAAAGCGAAAAAAGTACTATAACGAAGCTAAATAAAAAATGAGGCAAAAGCCTCATTTTAATTATTCTTATTTTTGAAAAGCAAAAGTGCGTCATATACATTTTGTATAGGAATTACAGACACGTCTTTTGGTATTTTTAATTTTTCGTCAGCGGATTTGTGGGGAATAGCGATAGTGTCAAAGCCTAAGCGGTAAGACTCGTTAAGCCTTTTTTGCACATCCTTAATGGTTCTGCATTCTCCTGCCAATCCAATCTCACCCATAGCAAGTACATTTTGTGGAATAGGTATATCCTTAATGCTGGAAATCAAAGCAAGCGCCACAGCCAAATCAACGCTTGGCTCATCAAGACGCAAGCCGCTGACAACATTAACATAAATATCTGATTGAGAAAATTTAAGTCCAAGCCTTTTTTCCAGCACTGCCAAAAGTAAGCATAGTCTGTTATAATCAACTCCGTTTGAGGTTCTTCTCGGGGCAGGGTAGGATGTAGGCGTTACAAGTGCTTGAATTTCTGCTATTAAAGGACGTGAGCCCTCCATAACGCAAACAGCACAGCTTCCGCTAACACCTGTTGGCCTGCCGGAGAGCAACATCTCTGACGGATTTGGAACCTCTGTAAGCCCTGTATCCGTCATTTCAAAAACGCCAATTTCATTTGTTGAGCCAAAGCGGTTTTTAATAGCTCTTATAATTCTGTAAGATTGTACGCGTTCACCCTCAAAATATAGCACAGCGTCAACCATATGCTCTAATATTTTTGGACCTGCAATAGTGCCTTCCTTGTTTACGTGACCGACAAGAATAATAGAAATCCCTTTACTTTTTGCCTTAGCGATAAACTTTGTGGCGCACTCCTTAACTTGGTTTACACTGCCGGGGATAGAGGCGCAAGAGGGGTCTATCATAGTTTGGATAGAGTCGATAATTATAATGCTGGGGTTTAATTTGTCAGCACTTTGCAAAATTGTGTCCACATTAGTTTCTGTCATAAAATATGTGTCATCGCCGCAAACGCCCAAGCGTTCTCCGCGCAGCTTTAACTGACCCTTTGATTCTTCCCCTGAAACATAAAGTATTCTTGACGGTATTTGAGAACAAATTTGCATAAGCAGGGTTGACTTTCCAATACCCGGTTCACCTGCTAAAAGAATAACACTGCCATCAACAATTCCGCCGCCCAAAACTCTGTCAAGCTCGCTAATCCCTGTGTGGGAACGGATGTACTCGGGCATTTCCATTTCCTTGAACAGTACAGGCTCACAAGCATCGGAAATCAAAGCCACACGCTGGTTTTTGATAGCCGGCTGAGGGGTGTAGGTTTCCTCCTCAAAGGTATTCCATTTTCCGCAAGAGGGACACTTGCCAAGCCATTTAGGGCTTTGGTAATCACACTCTGTGCAAACATAAACTTTTTTCTCTTTCATATTACAATCCTTGTTTTTTGTGTTTATATGACTATTTTAACATAAAGATTACTCTTAATCAAGGGATATGTGTCCTAAAATCGTGTCAATTACCGTGTTCAATTAAGGAAGCAAATAAATTCAAGGCTAATAATTTTTGGTAGTCCTTGTCTTTAAGGCTTGCAAGCTCCTTTTCGTTTGACAAAAAGCCGCATTCGATAAGCACCGCAGGAATATGCGCATTGTGTAAAATATAGATTGAAGCAGTAGCTCTCTTAACCTGTCTTTGGTTGTTTGGTTGCAGATAGGTTGAAACGGTATTTTTTATGTCATCTGCTATGTCTTGGCTAAGCTCGGTGTTTTGCGAATAATATACCTGTAAGCCGCTATATTTTTCAACAGGGAATTTGTTCATATGTATTCCTACATAAATGCTGTTTTCCTTTTCCTCAGCTATTTTCAAGCGGTTTTTTAAATCATATACCTTTTTTTGCCCGGTGTAGTCATTTAAATCGTCAAAGCGGTCATATAAAAGGGTGTCGGTTGTTCTTGTCAAAACTGCTTCCTTGCCGTTTAGCTCCAATACTGAATGTAGCAAAGTGCCAATTTCAAGATTTAAGTCCTTTTCAAGCGTTCCGTCATATGCCACAGCTCCCGCATCCTCACCGCCGTGGCCGGGGTCAATTACGAACCTGATTTTATCGTCTTTGTTAAAAACAGGCAGAGAAGTGTCTGTTTTTTTACTTTCAAAGTGCTTTGTAAATGCAAAACCAACGCATAAAACTATTGCGGCAGTGATAGCTATAACAATGCCGAATTTTAAAGTGTAGAGAAAGGGTCGCTTTTCAGTCAATATAATCACCTCATATAAAATATATGAGATTGATTTTATTTTATTCTAAATAGCCTTTTTGCGTTTTCTTCTGTCAGCCTTCCGATTTCTTCTAAGGAAACACCGCGCAAGCGTGCAATTTCCTCCGCAGTAAGCTGAACATAGGAGGAACGGTTTAGCTCACCTCTGTGTGGAGTTGGTGCTAAGTACGGTGCATCAGTTTCGATTAGAAGTCTGTCACTTGGTACGGCTGTACAAGCCTCCTTTGGCTTCTTTGCATTTTTAAACGTCACAGTACCGGAAAAGGAAATATACCAGCCTAATTTTACAAGCTCTAATGCCATTTCCGCGCTTCCGCTAAAACTGTGAAAAACGCCACTTACAGTAGGGAATTTTTTAATCATATCCAAGCAGTCGCCGTGGGCATCTCTGTCATGAATTATAACAGGAATTTGCAGTCTTTCTGCTAAGCGCATTTGCTTTTCAAAGTAAATCATTTGTAAATCCTGCGGTATGTCCTCGTAGTGATAGTCAAGCCCTATTTCCCCAAGTGCTACCGCCTTCGGGTGCTTTAAAAGCTCCTCGATTTTTTCAATAGCCTTATCAGCATTTTCATAAAAAACATCGGAAGGATGTATTCCGCAAGCTGCATATACGTTTTCATACCTTTCGGCAAGCTGGATAGAAGCACGGGAGTTTTCAAGGTTAGTGCCAATGTTAATAATGTAACTAACATTATCGTTTAAGCAGTCGGAAATAACACCGTTTGTGCCGCCCTCATATTCCAATTCAAACCGCTTGTCATCACAGTGTGCATGTGTATCAAAAAATTTCATAAGCTATTCCTTTATCTAAAAATGGGGCAAAACGCCCCATTTTATTTAGTGTACTCTTTCACCGTTTGGAGTGTCCTTGTCAAGAAAAACTACTCTTACAGTTTCTTCACCTGAGGCTAAAAGCATACCCTCACTGTCAATTCCGCAAAGCTTTGCAGGGGCAAGATTAGCAACAACAATAACCTTTTTGCCAATCAAGTCCTGCGGCTCATAGAATTTTGCAATTCCTGAAACAATTTGTCTTGTTTCATAGCCCAAATCAACTTTAAGCTTCAACAGCTTTTTAGCCTTTGGCACCCTTTCGCACTCTAATATTTGCGCTGTGCGAAGCTCAACGTCCATAAACTTATCAATAGTTATCATAGCACAGCCCTCGGGCTTTTCAGGCTTTTTCTCTGCTTCAAGCTTGGCTTGTCTTTCAGCTTCAATTTCTTCAAGCAGCTTCTTTTCGTCTATTCTTGTAAAGAGAATTTTGCTTTCTCCAACAGCTTTGCCGCTTTCAAGCTTGCCAAAAGCAAGGTCATCATAATTATTAGCGGTTGCGTTAATTTGCTTGAATATTTCTTCACATGTGCCTGGAATTATAGGGGTTAAAAGAACCGCTGCAATTCTAATAGCCTCTAAAAGGTTGTAAAGAACAGTGCCAAGCCTTGGCTTGTTTGCTTCATCCTTTGCCAAAACCCACGGCGTAGTTTCGTCAATGTACTTGTTAGCGCGGCTAAGCATTTCAAAAACCACCTCGCAAGCCTCGGAAATTCTAAATGAGTCCATAAGCTCATCAAATTTCTTGATAGCATTAGCGCAAGCAGCCTTCAATTCACCATCAACACCTACATCACCCTGTGGCTCTTGTATTACACCGTCAAAGTATTTCTTAGTCATAGCAACTGTACGGCTGACAAGGTTACCCAGGTTGTTTGCAAGGTCTGTATTAAAGCGGTTGATTACTGCCTCATAGGTTATGCTGCCATCATTTGCATAAGGCATTTCGGAAAGAGCATAGTAACGTACACCGTCAACGCCAAAACGCTTTGCAAGCTCGTCTGCATATACAACGTTACCCTTTGATTTTGACATTTTGTCCATACCAAAGTTAAACCACGGATGCGCAAAAACCTTCTTTGGTAGTTCAACACCAAGTGCCATTAACATAATTGGCCAGTAAATAGTGTGGAAACGGACAATATCTTTACCGATTACGTGTACATCACAGGGCCAGTATTTTTGGAAAAGCTCAGGCTGAACCTCGTTATCAGGGTCGTAGCCAAGACCTGTAATGTAGTTGGAAAGCGCATCAATCCAAACATAAGTAACGTGCTTAGGGTCAAAGGATACCGGCACGCCCCAGTTAAAGGAGGTACGGGAAACACAAAGGTCTTGAAGACCGGGCTTTAAGAAGTTGTTTATCATTTCCTTTTTGCGTGATTCAGGCTGGATAAATTCAGGGTGGCTTTCAATATGCTCCATTAATCTGTCAGCATACTTGCTCATTTTGAAGAAGTATGCCTCCTCAGTTGTCTTAACAACCTCACGTCCGCAGTCAGGGCATTTTCCGTCAACCAACTGTGTTTCTGTGAAGAAGGACTCACAAGGAGTACAGTAAAGACCTTCGTAGTGACCTTTATAAATATCGCCTTGGTCATAAAGCTTTTTAAAGATATGCTCAACTGCCTTTTTGTGCTGTTGGTCAGTTGTTCTTATGAAATAGTCATATGATGAGTTCATAAGATTCCAAAGATTTTTAATTTCTCCCGCAGTTTTATCAACAAACTCTTGGGGAGTAATGCCTGCCTCAGCAGCCTTGTTTTGGATTTTTTGACCGTGCTCGTCAGTACCTGTCATAAAGCGTACGTCAAAGCCCCTTTGTCTTTTATATCTTGCAATAGCATCAGTTGCTATAACCTCGTAGGTATTACCAAAATGCGGCTTGCCTGATGCGTAGGCAATAGCGGTAGTTATATAATATTTTTCCTTATTCATTTCATTTCACCTCAATTTATTCTGTTTCCGCCAACATATACATCGTATATTTCAGGCTCTTTAATGTCGGATAATACAATGAAATCCGCACGATAGTTCTTTTCAAGGGACCCTATAAAGTCAGCACCGACCAATTTAGCAGGGTTTACAGTTGCAAATTTTAATGCTTCTTCTAAGCTGATATCGCAGAATTTCATTATATTTTTAACTGCCTTGAACATTGTCAGGGTAGAGCCTGCAAGCACACCTTCTTCATTAACCGCACGTCCGTTTACAACGTACACCTTCGAGCCGGCAAGACCATATTCACCGTCTTCAAATGCGGCGGCACACATAGAGTCCGTTACCAACACCAGCTTATCCTTTGCCTTTGCGTTGTAAGTTAGCTTAACAATTGCAGGGTGCAAATGCTCCCCGTCACAAATAATTTCTGTGTAAGCTTTGTTAGAGTTAAGAGAACATATAGCCGCACCCGGCATTCGATGGTGCACAGGGGTCATAGCATTAAATGTGTGGGTAAATGAGCTTGCCCCCCATTCAATGGCTTCCTCAGCTTCTTCATATGTGGCTTTGGTATGTGCAATACTAACTGTTGCACCTGCTTCCCTTGCTTTTTTGATAAATTCTTCTGCTCCCTCTAATTCAGGGGCTAAGGAGAAGTGCATAGGAGAGGGCATCATAACGTTTGTAAAGGAGTTAAGCTCACTAATGCTTGGAAGTGCCAAAAGCTCGGCAGCGTGGGCACCGCGAGCCAAGGGGTTTAAGTACCTACCCTCCATATGAATACCGATAATGTTAGCCTTGTCATAATTCTCAGTCATTCTGATTTGGTTAATTGAATAGATAGAGTTGAAAAGATTAGTCATAGACTGTGAAGCCAAGGTTGCCATTACAGAGGTTGTACCGTTTTTTGCATAAGCGTAGCACATTTTTTCCATTCTTTGTTGGCTGGCAAAGTTAAAATCTCCCCCTGCAATACCGTGTGAATGAATGTCAACAAGACCCGGAATTATATATTTGTCGGTCACATCTATTTTTTCATAGCCTGAGGGCAAATTTGTGCCAATTTCCATAATATAACCGTCACGGCAAATTATGTTAGCTCTCTCAAACCTTTCAGTGTGGGAATTGAAAACCATACCCCCGACAAAAGCAACGTATTTCATATAAGCCCTCCTTAAAACAGTTCATTAGTATATTTTAACAGAAAAAGAGCAATATATCAATATAAAAACATAAAAAATAATTCTAAATATAAAAAATATTTAATAAAAACAGAAACGACCTTCCCGAAAAGGAAAGGCCGCTTTGTGTTTTTTGTAAATTAGAAAGGCTTTTCAACAATTGTTGTACCGTAGTCTGTACAAGTCATCTTGTTTTCGCCGATAGTTGTTGATTGAACTCTAACGCCGCTAATCTTTGTGTCGATTTCAGCATTGTATTCCATACGCATACCGGAAAGAACACCGTCAGATACGTAATATTCAGCGTAAAGCTCAAGGTCAGCATCGTCAAGATACTGTGCGGAGCCGGCATTAGCACCTGCTGCTTCTCTATAATACTTAACTGCATTTTCATCCTTCAAAGCAAAGCCGAAGTTTGTCTTTGAGAAGTATGTGTAATCAAGGTATTGATCATAGAAGGGAACGAGTGTTTCAGCATTAACGCCTGTCAAGTAACCCTCTGTCCAGCCTGCTTCAATGGAGGTTTTAACATAGGTTGTGTCATAACCGTCTTCATCTGTTTCTATGTAAGCTGCCATATATGATTGATTTGTAAATTGACCTGTAAGCACCTCGTCACCGTCAATAGTCTGTTCAAAGAAAATTTTGTTGTCAGCGCGTTTAATAGTTTGCTTCAAAACCATTTCGTAGGCAACACCGTTTTGCTTAACGGTTACAGTTGATTCCTTTACGAATGTGCAGTTTTCAAATCTTTCATTGTCAAATACTGAGTCATAGTAGCTTCTTGTAATAGTTTCACCGTTTACAGGGCATGGTGTGTAGTACTTGTAGTCCTCACCGTATCTGATAACATAAACGATAACCTTTGTTCTTGGGTCCTTTGCTTGTGCAGAAGCAGTAGAATATGTTTCCTCGTCATAGATTTCATAATAAACTTCAAACTTTTCAACCGCATCAAGACCGTCTGTAAGCTCGCTTGGAAGGTTAAGCTTGTTAATTTCGCTTGAAGAAAGCTCACCCTTTGAAATTACTTCATCAACTTCAACGTAGCTGTCGCCTGCAAGCTCAAATTCAACATAAGCGCTTGCAGCTTCTTCTGCGTAAACGTATGTTTCATCAGAAACTGAGCCTACATAAGTGTCGGAAACACCGCCGATTTCGTCAATAAACTCATCTCTACCCTCGGCAGCCTTGTCATTTTCCTTGTCGCCCTCTTCTTCTTCCTCTTCTTCATCGTCGTCATCGTCCTTGTCTTTGTTACCGCAGGCGGTGAATAGAGAAGTGGCAAGTAAGCAGAATGCAAGCATTAAAACAAGAATTCTAAAAAATTTACTTTTTTTCATCGTTTTTCTCCTTTAAAATAAATACCTTACAACAATAAGGCTACCATAATAGTAGCACTATTTTGTCGGTATGTCAAGCAAAAATGGGTTATTTTTGTCTAAATGAGGGAAATAGTTATGTATTAACAGCTTTATACACTTCGTTTTTAGGTAAGCCACGGTCCTTTGCCACAGACTTAATAGCGTCCATTTTCTTAAAGCCTTGGCTAACATAATGCTCAACGTGGTCTTCAATTGACATGCTTGCCCAAAAAGTATTCTCGTCAGTTGCCTTTGTGCATCCCTCAACCACAAGAACAAATTCACCTCTTGGTGAGTTCACATTGTAATATTCAATAGCGTCTTCAATAGTAGTGCGCATAATTTCTTCGTTTAGCTTGGTAAGCTCACGGCAGAGTGCAATTTTTCTGTTTCCAAAGACACTGTGTAAATCTTCAAGGGTTTTGGTAAGCTTGTGTGGAGCTTCGTAAAAAATAGTGGTACGTGTGTCGTTCTTTATTTCGTTTAGCCTTTCAAATCGTTCGTTTTTGTTAGTGCTTAAAAAGCCTTCAAAGCAAAATCGTCCCGTTGGCAAGGCAGAGAGAGCAAGTGCGTTTACAACAGCGGAGCAGCCGGGAATAGAAGTAACAGTTACATCATTTTCAGCGCATAGCCTAACTAAGTCTTCGCCCGGGTCACTGATTGCGGGCATACCTGCGTCGGTTACCAATGCACAGCTTTCACCGTTTTTAAGCCTTTCAAGAATTACTTCTCCCCGTTCACGCTTGTTATGCTCAAAATAGCTTATCATAGGCTTGGAAATGCCAAAATATGCAAGCAATTTACCTGTATTTCTCGTGTCCTCGGCGGCAACAACGTCAACCTCACTTAAAACCTTTAAGGCGCGCTCGCTAATATCGGAAAGGTTTCCGATAGGAGTGGCAACAAGGTACAAAACACCGCCCAATACCTTGTTTTTATTCTCTTTTTGTGCATTTTTTGGTTCGTTATTTCTCATATCAATCCCTCGAAAGAGCAGCTTTCATAAATCTGTTTGAACTGCTCTGTGTATTCGTTAGTACCGTCTTTATAAATGTAAATCGGCTTGTCAATAATCAAGCCCCCTTTGCCGCCTAATTTTGCACTAATCAGCAAAAGAGAAGGGGGAGTGTGTGAATTTGCATGTATAAATGTTAATCTTTTAGGCTCTAAATTGTTGTTTCTTAAAGAACAAATTAAATCTATCAGCCTGTCAGGACGGTAAACAATATAAAAGTCTCCTCCATGCTTTAACAGCCTTTTTGCACAAGCGCAAAAATCGTTTATTTCACCAAAAATTTCGTGGCGAGAAATGTTTTTGCTTTCGTTAGCATTTAATTTTCCACTGTCATTCTTCATATACGGTGGATTAGAAAAAACCACATCTACCTCTTTCACAGTATCAAGGGAGGTCGCTGTGCGTAAATCCTTATTTATAACTGTAAGCTTGTCGGATAAGCCGTTAAGCTCACCATTCCGCTTTGCTATATCAGCAATAGCCTCTTGCACTTCAAATCCGTACACGTGTCGGCATTTTTCCTTGGTAAGCGCGAGTAAAGAAATAATACCGCTGCCCGCACCAAGCTCAGCAAAAACAGCGTTTGACTTCTTAGGCAAAATAGCGGATAGCAAATAAGCATCAGTGCCGAAGGTTAAGCTGTCTTTATTTTCAATTAAGCGAAGGCTTTCGTTAACTATATTAACTCTTTCGTTTTCTTTTAGTTCCATAAATACTCCGTATGTGGATGAAATCACTATGTAAAAAACAGGCTCTAAAAGCCTGTTTTTATAACAACTTATTCTTCAACAGGTGCGCCAACAGGACACGCGCCTGCGCAAGAACCGCAACCAATACATTCCTCGGCGTTAATAATGTACTTACCGTCACCCTCAGTGATGCATTCGCATGGGCAACATTCTGCACAAGCACCGCAGGCGATGCAATCATCAGTAATCTTAAAAGCCATTTTTATACCTCCAATATTATTGTATATCTATTCTAACACAAAAAATGAATTTGTCAACCATTATTTTTGTCGATAAAAATAAAAAAGGAAAAACCGTTGCGAGAAATCGCAACGGTATGTAATTATTCCTCAACGATAGCGTCAACCGGGCAACCTTCTGCACAAGCGCCGCAACCAGCACACTTGTCAGCATCGATTACGTAGATTTCGCCTTCGGAAATAGCATCGCATGGGCAGTTAGCCTGGCATGAACCGCAAGCGATACAAGCATCTGTAATTTTAAAAGCCATAGTGAACCTCCATAGATATTTTGTACATTATAATTTTAATACATCATGTGGCAGTTAGTCAAGGATAACTTGCGAAAAATGATGAAAAAATTAAAAATTTGTATTTTCTTGTGCTAATCTTCTATATTCTCATCTGCATCATCATTTTTGTTTTTAGTCTTTGGGCTTGATAACAGCTTAACATCATCACGGTGATAGGATTTAATGCTTTCGTCAATTTTAACCTTAATCATTCCCGAAAGGGGAGCAATTTCTGTAACCTGACCTATACCGTCAGCGGTTTTAACAGTTGAGTCAACAGGCGGAGTGCGTCTGATTTCCATAGCATATGTATCATGCTCAAATCTTAAACAGCACATAAGCCTGCCGCAAGCGCCGGAAATTTTTGCGGAGTTTAAGGAAAGGTTTTGTTCCTTTGCCATTTTGATGGAAACCTGGCAAAAATCAGGCAAGAAGGTGTTACAGCAAAAGGCTCTGCCGCAAACACCGAGACCGCCCATTAATTTCGCTTCGTCTCGAATACCGATTTGGCGAAGCTCAATCCTTGTTCTGAAAGTAGATGCCAAATCCTTTACAAGGTCACGGAAGTCAATTCTGCCATCCGCAGTAAAATAAAAGGTTAGCTTAGAAGCATCAAATGTATATTCTGCTTCAATTAATTTCATTTCCAATCCGTGGGCGCTTATCTTTTCTTGACAAATTTTTAAAGCCTCTGCCTCTTTGCGCTTGTTTTCTGCATTAACTTTAATGTCATTTTCGTTAGCAATCCTCACAACAGGACGCAAGGGTGGAACAACCTCGCTTGAATCAACAAGCTTGTTAACGCAAGCAACCTTGCCGAATTCAAGGCCGCGAGAGGTTTCAACCACTGCAAAATCAGTGATTTTTGCCACGTTGTTGTTAGGGTCAAAATAGTAAACCTTTCCACCGTCCTTAAATCGAACGCCGATAACCTCTATTTGTTCATTATTAATTACATCTGAGTCTTTATCATTAATTATATTTTCGTTATCATCTATATTTGCATTGTTGTTCATAATATTGTCTTGCATTTTCAGTTACCTTTCTTTTTTGTGTTTGTTATTAGTGAAACTAAGGTGTTGGGTATGTTGGAATTTGAATTTAAAGCTTCAATTCCGCCCTCAATCAGGGAATAGGTGTACAATATTTTTTGTATTGAGTATTTTGATGCGTGGTTAAGCGCTTCCTTTGAAGATGTAAAGAAGCAAAGGGGGGCATTTTTTGCTTTTTTAATAATGGCTAAATCTCTTAGCACAATTAAACTTAAAGCAAGCAGGTCCTTTAATTTTTCTCTTGTAGAGTTAAATAAAGAGGAAAGGGTAGTGACAGTTGAGGAGTCATTGCTTAAAAGTTTTAGTGCGAAATCCTTTGCCCTTTCTCTATCCTTTAAAAGTGAGTCGGCGCGGCTTGCATCAAGCATATCCAAAACGTATCCAAGTGAACCGCGGGAGGAAAGAATAATTTCATTTAATGCTTCTTCACTCTGAGCTGTTATGTTATTCTTCTTCAAATATGCCTTGATTTGGTCAGCTGTAAGAGGCTTGGTTCTTAAAATTTGAGCACGTGAACGAATAGTTTCCAAAAGTGCGGTTGCATCAGAACAAAGAAGGAAAAAAACAACGTTCTTAGGCGGCTCCTCTAAGGAAATAAGAAGGGCGTTTTGTGCCTTTATATTCATTTTTTCCACATCATTTAAAATGTAAATCTTGTATTCACATTCCGTTGGACTTTCATATAATGTTTCTTTAATTTTACGAATGTCGTCAACCTTAAATGCATCAAAAAATCGTATATCCGTGCAGTTATCATTAAGAATTTTTCTGCGCATATCATCATTATCGCAATTGATTATTCCCAAGGAAGCTAAGCGTGCGACAGTTCGCCTTCCGGTGCCGCTTCCGCCTTCAATTATGTAGGCATGCAAAAATTCTCTCTTGGAAATTGCATTTCCGAGAGTGCTTTTAATATCCTCGTTGCCAATAAGCCCCTCGAAAATCTCCATAACTCACCTCAAAGAATAATTTAAACTATTGAAACAATACACTATTTTACATTATAACAGACATTTGTCAAGAAGTCAAATAAATCTTTGTAACAAATGAATAAAAATAGCCGTAAAACAGGAAAAATATTGAATTTTTTCACGAAATTTCAAAAAACTCTTGTATAATTAGGAAAAATAGTATAAAATATATTCTTGGTAGGGAAATCTACACAATAATTTTTAAAATTCGGAGGAATTTAAAATGTCAGTAAAAGTTGCTATTAACGGTTTTGGCCGTATCGGACGTCTTGCTTTCAGACAGATGTTCGGCGCAGAAGGCTACGAGGTTGTAGCCATCAACGATCTTACAAGCCCAAAAATGCTTGCTCATCTTCTCAAATATGACACAGCTCAGGGCAAATATGAGTTTGCTGATACTGTTTCAAACACAGAGGACAGCATCACAGTAAACGGTAAGACAATTAAGATTTATGCAGAAAAGGACGCTGTTAACTGCCCATGGGGTGAACTTGGTGTTGACGTTGTTCTCGAATGCACAGGCTTCTACTGCTCTAAGGATAAATCAATGGCTCACATCAATGCAGGCGCTAAGAAGGTTGTTATCTC